>NZ_JBCITM010000002.1:0-348322 GCF_039414295.1 Anoxynatronum sibiricum
AGATCAGATTATGAATGTATTCTTAAATGCAGTTCCCGATACGCTAAGATGTAGGTTATTTGCAAGTACATAACTTTCAGCCGATTTCGGACGGATTATCTGTCAAAAACTGGTGGGAAAGTTGAGTTAAGAAATGAAATAACCAAAAAAGGACGGCATGCGCCGTCCTTTTTTGGTTATAAGTGTAAACAAGAATGTCTTAGAGATTCTGCTTTTCGAAGAACTCTTTTGTCAGATTAACGACGACACCACTTAAAGCAAGCAAGGCTACCAAGTTGGGGATCGCCATGAGACCATTAAGTGTATCAGCGATATCCCAGATCAATGTCAGGCTTCCGACAGAACCCAGAACAATGAGTGGCAACCAGATAATACGATAGATCTTGTTGAAACCGGAGCCAAGAATAAACTCTGCGCACTTTTCGCCGTAATACGCCCAGGAAAGCAGCGTTGAAAAGGCGAAGAACAAAATACCTATGGCGACAATAATACCACCGGGGCCAGGAAGCCCTTCATTAAAGGCAGCTGTCGTCAAAGCGGCTCCAGTAACACCACTGCTCCAAACTCCGGAGGTAATGATGGTTAACGCTGTTAAGGTACAAATGACGATGGTATCAGCAAATACTTCAAACACACCCCATAGACCCTGTCGAACAGGATGGTCTGTTCGGGCGGCAGCATGGGCAATTGGAGCACTACCCAAACCAGCTTCATTGGAGAAGACGCCGCGGGCAACCCCGAAACGCATGGCCATCATAACAGTCGCTCCCGCAAATCCACCTACACCAGCTTTAGCTGTAAAAGCGTGACGGAAGATCAGGGCAAAAGCCTCAGGAATATGAACCAGGTTTAAAATAACAATGACGATAGCGCCAATCATGTAAAAAACTGCCATAAATGGAACGATTTTTTCAGTTACTTTAGCAATACGTTTCAGACCGCCAAGAATAACTGCTCCGGCGGCAATGGCAAGGACAACACCTGAAACAATGTGCGGAATGCCAAAGCTTGTATTTAGCGCATCAGCCACTGAGTTTGCCTGCACCATGTTACCAATACCAAAGGCTGCCAATGCACCAAAGAGAGAGAATATCCAGGCGAGCCATTTCCAGTTGGTGCCCATGCCGTCAACAATGTAGTACATAGGGCCGCCCACCCAGTTGCCTTCAGCGTTCTTTTCACGATACCGGATGGCCAGTACGACTTCTGCAAATTTGGTCATCATGCCAAAGAAAGCAGACACCCACATCCAGAATACTGCTCCTGGTCCACCGATGGCAATAGCAGTAGCCACGCCGGCAATATTACCGGTACCAATGGTAGCGGCCAGTGCAGTTGAAAGTGCCTGGAAAGGAGTAATATCACCATCTTCAGCAATTTCTGTCTTGTCAAAAATTTTGAACAGGGTTTCTTTCATGGCAAAGCCAAACTTACCTACCTGCAGGAAATTAGTTCTAAAAGAATAATAAACACCGGTTCCTACCAGAAGTACGAGCATGTAGGGTCCCCATACAATACCATTGATGGTGCCGTTGATACTTTCAATCATCTGCACAAATCCGATCAAATCACACGACCTCCTTTGACATAGTGGTTGACCATCTGAACACAGACTTTCAGAGATTCGCCTCCTTTTCTTAAGATTTGCTTGGGAAAATGGTCATAACAAAAGACAATGAATGCGTTTAAGTACAGCACTGCAACTAATTCAGTTCATGCCGATAAAACGATCAATGCCTTTCTGTGTATGTATACCCAAAGCATTATACTATTATAACAGTTTCATATTATCACAATACTCAAAACAATAAAAGATGATGATTGTCCTTTTTAAGACAATTTTGACGATATGTTCACTCTAATAAAACCAACCATTGAATAGTCAAGGCAAGTCAGTTTGAAAATCAATGTTTTCAACATATAGCATTCAGTGAAATACCATGCATTGTTCTCACAAAGTGTGATTTATGCTATAATTGAGTGGAATGATCATGGAGGTGTTACCTTGGAACATCAAGCTTGGTTGCGGAAAATTCCCAAAACAGACGATGTGCTTCATCAGATTAAAACGATTGATGATCTGCAAACGTTTCATGAGGATTTTCTAAAAGCAGAAGTGCGTCAAGTTTTACAAGAATTGAGGGAAGCAATTCTCGCTGGTGAATACAACGAAGAGCGCTCGCAAAACTTGAGTATCCAGCAGATAATAAGGACAGTTCAAAAAAGATGTCAGCAGATTTCTGCATTACAGTTACGCAGAGTCATAAACGGGACTGGCGTGGTTCTTCATACCAACCTGGGTCGTGCACCACTGGGCAACTTCGTAAAAGAAGCATTGTGGGATGTTGCTCAGGGGTACAGTAACCTTGAAATGAATTTATTAACAGGAAAACGAGGCAGTCGTTATGATCACATGAAAAAAGTATTGCTGCGGCTAACAGGTGCCGAAGACGTGTTGGTTGTGAATAATAACGCTGGGGCTGTTTTGTTGGTGCTTTCAGCCATCGCTAAGGGTAAAGAAGTGATTATATCCAGGGGTGAACTGGTGGAGATCGGCGGTTCTTTTCGAGTGCCTGAAGTAATGGAACAAAGCGGTGCTACACTTATTGAAGTGGGAGCCACAAATAAAACCTATGTACGGGACTACGAAAAAGCAGTGACAGAGCACACCGGTGCATTGCTGAAAGTACACCAAAGCAACTTTAAAATCGTGGGATTTACTCAGGAGGCATCAGTGGAAGAACTGGTTTCACTGGCGCATAGTCACGGTTTGCCATTAATTAATGATCTTGGCAGCGGACTGCTGATTGATCTTGAAGTCGAAGGTTTCCCTTTCGAACCAACTGTACAGCAGGCAATTGCAGCAGGTAGTGATATTGTCACATTTAGTGGCGACAAATTGCTGGGAGGTGCTCAGGCTGGTATCATCGCTGGAAAAAGTCAATGGATCAGTCTTATTGAGAAACATCCGTTAACGAGGGCCCTTCGTGTGGACAAGCTAACGTTATGTGCTTTGGAAGCTACGCTGGTACAATACCTCGATCCGATGCAGGCGAAAGAACAAATACCAGCTTTGAGAATGATGACTGAATCGGTTCAAAGCCTGGACCAACGTGCAAAAGACCTATTTGATCAACTTCAGTCTATCAATAATGACAACGCTGGCATTCGAATAGATATTGTTCCGGGGTCGTCTCAGGTGGGCGGTGGTTCATATCCAACAGTTCAAATGGAGAGCCGTCTTATCCGCTTCAGTTCATCACTTGATAATATACCCCGGCTCGAACGATTCTTGCGCAGTCAAAACCCCGCTATTGTTGGACGTATTCAGGACAACGCGTTGCTTTTGGATTTACGCACCATTTTTATGCATGACTATCGTGATATCTGCCAAGCATTTACAGCTTGGATAACATTGCAAAATCAGGAGTGAGGTTATGAAACATCTAATCATTGGAACAGCAGGTCACATTGATCATGGAAAAACCACGCTCATCCATGCATTGACCGGCAGAAACACCGATCGCTTGAAGGAGGAGCAGAAACGGGGTATTTCCATCGAGTTGGGGTTCACCTACTTTGATCTACCGGATGAGCGGCGGGCAGGCATTATTGATGTGCCGGGGCATGAAAAGTTCATTCGCCATATGCTCGCTGGTGTCGGTGGAATGGATTTAGTCATGTTGGTTGTTGCAGCAGATGAAGGTGTCATGCCGCAGACCAAAGAACATCTGGATATTTTATCATTGCTTGATATGAAGCAAGGGGTCATTGTCATTACGAAATCTTCGCTGGTTGAGACTGACTGGCTTGAACTTATCAAAGAAGAGATAAGACAGGCAACAAGCGACACATTTTTGGAATCCAGTCCAATTATAGCCGTCGACTCCATTACCGGTGAAGGGATTCCAGCCCTTTTAGAGTTGCTAACCGAAGCATACGACAGGATTGAAACCCGTGATCAAACAGCACCTTGTCGAATTCCCATCGATCGTGTGTTTACCATAACTGGGTTTGGAACAGTTGTGACAGGTACACTTTTGGAAGGCACAGCAAAAGTTGAAGAAACGCTGGAGATTTTTCCGGAAGAAACAGCTGCTCGAATCAGAAACATTCAGGTTCACGGCAATACGGTTAAAGAAGCCTATGCAGGCCAGCGAGTGGCCATTAACCTGTCCGGATTGAAAAAAGATCAGATAAAACGCGGCAGCTTTCTTGCACAACCGGGGTCCATGACAGATACCATGATGGTTGATTGTCGAATAAAGATGTTAAAGAATGCCAGTAGACCCTTAAAACAGCGTGACCGTATACGATTATATCATGGCACTTCAGAAATTCTTGCCCGTGTTGTCATTCTGGAAAAAGAACAGGCTGAACCAGGTGAGAGTGCGTTGGTGCAGTTTCGATTAGAAGAACGGGCAGCTTTCAGAAAAGAAGATAAGCTCATTGTTCGATTCTATTCCCCCATGCAAACGTTGGGAGGTGCTCTTGTCATTGACCCGAACCCTGAAAAACACAAAGCACTTCGACAGGATGTCATCGATGAGCTTCAGGCAAAAGAAAGTGGTGGCCCGGAAGTCTATCTTGAGCAGCAAATACTTCGTTTCAGCAAAGAACTTCCAGATACAGGTGCTCTGTGTAAGCACACCGGCTATTCTTCTGATCAGCTGATAACATTCCTGCAACAGCTGGAAGATGAGGGCAGCATTTATTCAATTGGTTCAATGGCATATGTCCATCAAGATTATTATCATCAAATTGTTGAGGATATAGTCAATAAGCTGTCGAGATATCACAAAGATAATCCGCTGAGAAGAGGCATGCCAAAAGAAGAACTGAAAAGCAGGGTATTTGGTGATATCCGCTCAAAAACAGTTGATCGCTGGCTGGAACAACTAGAAATTGAAGAAATCATAAAAGCAGATGGTAAACTTGTCGCATTAGCTGAGTTCAAAATTAAGATCAATCCGATTCAGCAGAATATAATGAATCAAATTGAATCGCTTTATCTGGAAAAGCCTTTTGCACCACCACGGCTTGAAGAAATTGCAGGAATCATCAAAGTCAATGAAAAAGAAGTGCGCCAGGTGATCGAGCTAATGCTGGGACAACCCTTAATTCGTATCAATCAGGAAATGGTTTTCCATCAAAATTCAATTAATACAGCTAAAGATATAATCCTGAAGCATTTTGAAAATCATTCAGACATCTCGCCGGCTGATTTCCGGGATCTTTTAAATACAAGCAGAAAATTTGCAGTTGCTTTGCTGGAATATTTTGATCAGGAAAAACTGACGAAACGCAATGGAGACAGCCGTATATTGAGTCGAAAATCCTGATGAAAATCAATGGTATTTTTCATAAATAATTCGGTGTGCATAGACAGAGTTGATTAAGCTCCATCGGTTGTGATATAATACCTCCGTTGCCACCTTCATGGCAAAGGGTAATCCGGGAGTAGATGGGTGCTGGTGTATCCTCTGGTCTTCAAAACCAGTACGAGGGGTTAGTAGCCTCTTGGGTGGGTTCGATTCCCACGTGCTCCCGCCAAAACAACACCGAATTGAGAGCTCCGGCTCTCAATTTATTTTTGTATTCAAGACGGCAGTCAATTCATTCTGGGGAGTTAGAAAGATGAACATGACATGGGAAGATCTCAAAAATCAACTAAAAAAGAAGTGCATAAAAGTGACAAGACAGCGAGAACAGTTGCTTCGACTATTTCTATCTCCAGAACAGCATTTATTGACAGCTGCCCAAATTCATCAGGCACTACAGTTGACCGATCAAAACATGAACCCTTCAACCATTTACCGCAATCTGGAAACACTTGATGAAGCAGGTATTATTCGCCAGATCTCTTTGAACGATGGGCTTGCTCGCTATGAGCTGGTAACAGATCATCATCACCATCATCTAATCTGTCTTCAGTGTAACCACATGCAGGTGGTTGACGTATGCCCTTTTGAAGAAATTAACCGTTTTGTAAAGCAACACACAAATTTTCTCCCGGTGGAACATCGCTTTGAAATCTACGGCTATTGCAGTGAGTGCCGTCAGAATGAGGAAGAGGGAAAAAAATGATTATCATGGGGATAGATCCAGGATTAGCCATTACCGGCTTTGGACTGGTGCATTTTGAGCAAAATCATTTCCAGGTAATACAGTATGGTGTCATTCGTACAGAAAGCAAACAATCCTTACCAGACCGATTGCTGCAAATTCATCAGGGAATTCAAACACTTATCAAACAGTATAAACCTGAGGCAGTAGCAGTCGAAGAGCTTTTTTTTAATACTAATGCGAAAAGTGCACTGTTGGTTGGACAGGCACGAGGCGTAGTTGTGGTTACTGCAGCTGCAGCAAGCCTGCCAGTATATGAATACACGCCATTACAAGTCAAGCAAGGGATTGCAGGTTATGGGCGTGCCGAGAAGAAACAGGTACAACACATGACAAAAACCCTCTTGAATCTCAAAGAAATACCGCGGCCAGATGATGCTGCAGATGCCCTTGCGATAGCTGTATGTCATGCACATACCGGTCATTTCAAGCAGTTGTTCAGTGTGTAATTGCGAACTCTTTGCCAATGTAAAAGCAGTATTCAATTCCGGAAGGAGACTGTATCATGATAGAATTCGTAAAGGGAACCGTTCATTCTGTTTCGGTGGATCAGGCAATTATCGATGTGAATGGGATTGGTTATGGTGTCTACTCATCCCTTACGACGTTGGCAAAATTGGTGAATGGCCAGGAAGTAATGTTGCATACTCATTACAGTTTGAGGGAAGACGGCGCCAGTCTTTATGGATTTTTCAGCAGAGATGAGCTGGACATGTTTAAAAAACTAATCACAGTGACGAAGGTGGGTCCAAAAGCAGCCGTTGCCATTTTGTCTACATTTTCCGTTGAGATTCTTTGTCAGCAAATTATGGCCCATAATCTGGATTCGTTGTCAAAAGCCCCGGGAATAGGCAAAAAAACAGCTGAACGTATAGTGCTGGAGTTGAAAGACAAAGTGAAGAAAATGGGTTTTTCAGCGACGGACATATCGATGCAGATGAACTCGTTTGAAGATGAAGTGTTGGAAGCATTAATTGCGTTGGGTTATCATAAGACAGAAGCACTGGAGGCCGTCAGAGCAACGACTAATCAGGGGATTTCCACCGAAGAAGGCATCAAAGCGGCCTTGTCATGGCTGATGAAATAAACGTCACAAAGATGGAAAAGAGGCGATTCCACCATGACTATTGAAGAACGGATTATTTCAGGTTCAACGCAGGAAGAAGACGTTGCCATTGAAAATGGCCTGAGGCCACGACGCTTGGATGATTATATTGGGCAGGAGAATAACAAGGAAAAATTTCGGATTTTTATTAAAGCGGCAAGAGAAAGAAATGAAGCACTTGATCATGTATTGCTTTATGGGCCCCCTGGTCTCGGAAAAACGACACTATCAAGCATTATCGCCAATGAATTGAATGTTAATATTCGAATCACCAGTGGACCTGCCATTGAACGTCCAGGAGATCTGGCTGCTGTTTTAACCAATCTTGGCGAAAACGATGTGCTGTTTATCGATGAAATCCACCGACTAAATCGCACGGTGGAAGAAATTTTGTACCCTGCCATGGAAGACTTTGCACTGGATATCATTATCGGTAAAGGACCAAGTGCCCGAACAGTTCGTTTGGATTTATCCAAATTTACTCTCATTGGAGCCACTACCCGTGCGGGGTTGCTCACATCACCGCTTCGAGATCGATTTGGGGTTATCTGTCGGCTTGAGTTATATGAACAACATGAACTGGCACAAATAGTCAGACGCTCTGCAAGAATTCTTGATATATCCATCGAAGAAAAAGCAGCTTTTGAAATTGCCTCCCGATCCAGAGGAACGCCACGTATTGCCAATCGACTGCTGAAACGCATACGAGATTATGCCCAGGTGCGGGCAGATGGCGTTATAAACCTGCAGGTGGTACAGGAGGCAATGACATTGTTGGAAATCGACCCTTTGGGACTGGATGGAACTGACAAAAAAATGATTTTGGCGATGATTGATCATTTTAATGGCGGGCCAGTGGGACTTGACACGCTTTCTGCTGTCACGGGAGAAGAAAAGACAACCATTGAAGACGTCTACGAACCGTATTTAATGCAAATTGGCTTTATGAGCCGTACGCCGAGGGGACGAGTGGTAATGAAACGAGCTTATGAACATTATCACCGCTCTTTAGACGAAAAAAGCGAGTGATGCAAATGAATACCCTGGCAAAAGGATTTATGTTTTTGGGGCTTGTCCTATTCTTAATTGGATGTTGCACTCTATTAGCTAATCGAATGGGACTTGGACGCCTGCCTGGTGACTTTATGCTGCAACGGAAAAACATTACGATGTATTTTCCATTGGCTACCAGCCTTTTAGTGAGCCTTTTGTTAACAATTCTGTTGAACCTGTTCTTTCGACGCTAAACAAAATTATTTTTTAAGCAGATGGACATTGTTAGAAGGCAGTCTCACTATTTATTCCCTAAGAAAGTATGTGGCCTATGAAAACGAATGAATTTAACTATGAGTTACCGGAGCATCTTATTGCGCAGCATCCCTTAGAAAAACGGGATCAATCCCGTCTGCTGGCTCTGAATGCCAATGATGGAACCATCAGGCATTATCATTTTCCAGACATCAGACATTTATTGAAACCGGGTGACGGGCTTGTTATCAATAACTCCAGGGTGATTCCAGCGCGCTTAATTGGGCGCAAGCGCTACACCAATGGCCGTGCTGAGTTCTTGCTTTTAAAGCAAACGCTGTTGAATCATTGGGAGGTGCTGGCAAAACCCGCCAAGAGAATAAAGGCAGGCACAGAAGTCATATTTGGCAAAAATGATCTTCGTGCCATTGTGCGCGAAGAAAAAGACGAAGGTCTGCGCATCATTGAATTTATAACAGAGCGTCCCGTGTTTGAAGTGCTTGAAGAGCTTGGCGAAATGCCTCTTCCACCATATATTCATGAACACCTGGATGATAGAGAGCGCTACCAGACAGTTTATAGCCGTCACAAAGGATCTGCCGCTGCTCCAACGGCAGGACTCCACTTCACGAAAGAACTGATTGAAGAAATCGAAAGCATGGGAGTCATTATTATTCCGGTAACGCTTCATGTTGGTCTGGGTACTTTTCGACCTGTACAGGCTGAAGATATTGAGGCCCATGAAATGCATGAGGAGTATTATGAAATAACAGAGGAAAGTGCCGATGCCATGAACCGTATTAAATCATCGGGAGGACGCATTGTTGCCGTCGGAACAACCTCCTGTCGCACGCTTGAATCAGCTATGTGCAACGGTGGGTCATTTATTGAGGCAGGCAGCGATTGGACGCGACTGTTTATTACACCCGGATATCAGTTTCGCTGGGTCGATGTACTGATTACAAATTTTCATTTGCCTGAATCCACATTATTAATGCTTGTCAGTGCATTTGCTGGAAAAGATCTTGTGATGGAATCTTATCGTCAGGCAGTGGATGCGTCTTATCGATTCTTTAGTTTTGGTGACGCAATGTGGATTGAGCGATGATGGCAAAGGAGCAGCTATGAATAAAAATATTTTTCAGCAAACATCAGTATCCAGCGAGTCGAAGGCTCGAACAGGCTTACTGACAACCACACATGGTCAAATTGAAACGCCTATTTTTATGCCCGTTGGAACACAGGCGACTGTGAAAACCATGACACCAGAAGAATTAAAAACCATACACACCCAGATCCTGCTCAGCAACACGTATCATCTTTATATGCGTCCTGGCCATGATTTGGTAGCCAGGGCAGGCGGGCTTCATTCCTTCATGAACTGGCCAGGACCAATTCTGACTGACAGTGGTGGATTCCAGGTGTTTAGCTTGGGCCCCCTAAGGAAAATAACCGAAGAAGGTGTTGCCTTTCAATCGCACATTGATGGTTCGCGGCATTTTATCTCGCCTGAAAAATCTGTGGAGATTCAGAATGCACTTGGCGCAGACATCATCATGGCTTTTGATGAGTGCATTCCGTATCCGGCTGATCACGAGTATGTACTGAATTCTGTCGATCGGACAACACGATGGGCCAAGCGGTGCTTTGATGCGCATAATCGATGGGATGACCAACATCTATTTGGTATTATTCAGGGAGGCGTTTTTCATGACCTGCGCCAGCGAAGTGCAGAGGCATTACTGGCGATGGACTTTCCAGGTTATGGTATCGGTGGGCTGAGTGTTGGTGAACCTAAAGAGTCGATGTATGATGTGCTTGATCATCTAATTCCACAAATGCCTCAGGATAAGCCCCGATACCTAATGGGGGTAGGCAGTCCTGATTGTTTAATTCACGGAGTGCTTCGGGGCGTTGATATGTTTGACTGCGTGTTGCCCACCCGCATTGCTCGAAACGGAACCGCCATGACAAGTATGGGTCAGGTGGTCATTAAGAATGCCGTTCACACAGATGCCTTTGAACCCTTAGACCCCAATTGCAACTGCTATACGTGTCAAAACTATTCCCGGGCATACTTGAGGCATTTATTTAAAGCCAATGAAATTCTTGGTTTGAGACTGCTCACCTGGCATAATCTTCACTTTTTGCTTCATTTGATGAAAACACTTCGACAGGCGATTACTGAAGACTGTTTACTGGAAACATGCCGCGCGTTCTATTTACAGTACTATGGCAAGCCGCTGGAATGGTAGTTGTCCATTGACAAGATACCAGAGATGTTGTTTAATGTAATAAGGATTGAACAATGACAGGAAGGAGGTCTAACATGCCGCAACAATTATCTGGCTTGATTATTCCGTTGGGATTTCTTGCCATCTTCTATTTTCTAATTATTAAGCCGCAAAAAACCAAAGAGAAAAAAATCAGGGAAATGCGCAATAATTTGAAAGTTGGAGACGAAATCATCACCATCGGTGGTATCTATGGCAGAATTCTGAAACTCAAGGATGAGGTCATCACCATTGAAGTTGGTATGGATAAGACAAAACTCACCATCACCAAATGGGCCGTTGGAAACCTCGCATCAGAAACAGTATCAAAGGAAACCTCTGACAGCAGTAACGAATAATCTCATTGATTGTCTCCATCAGGCAGCCGGCCAGTCCCGTGCTGCTTTTGGTTTGTAAGGATTTATTATCGCTTCTCTTTTTTTTTCTGGAAGCGTGTGATATAATGCATAAGGATTCCATTTCGAAAGGAGAACGCTTCATGGCTCTTAAACGTATCAAAACTTTAAATGCATTGCATCTGCCCAAAAAGGGAGCAGATACAGGTTGTGGCGAATGCCAAACTTCCTGTCAGTCGGCCTGTAAAACTTCCTGCACAGTGGGAAATCAAATCTGTGAAAAAGAATAGATTATTGAAGAGTCCGTTCCATCAGCAGGAGTTTCGACTCCCTGCTTTTTTGTTTTGTGTATATAATCGCCAGCAGCACATTCTAAGAGTTTCAGGAGTGAGCTGCTGCAAATGAAGAAAGAAGGCCTTTAAGTGATTCACACATTCAGTAAAAATGGCATTAATCTGGCAATTGATGTGAACTCCGGAGCTGTACATATGGTGGATGAACTGGTTTACAAGATCTTAACCGGATCAATCACCAGTAACCACTTACAGCTTCAGGATCATGAGAGACAACAGCTGGAAACTGAATATGGAAAATCAGCCGTAATAGATGCTTTGGCTGAAATCCATCAATTAATATCAGCAAACCTGCTGTTTTCTGATGCTCATCCGTTGGATGAAGAAGTGGCCCATCGCCCGGGTGTTGTGAAAGCAATCTGCTTGCATGTGGCACACGATTGTAATCTTTCATGCGCATATTGCTTTGCATCAGAAGGCACTTTTCAGGGTGAGCGTTCTATGATGAACCTGTCGACGGGCAAAGCTGCCATTGACTTTTTGATTAGACATTCCGCGAACAGAATCCATTTGGAAGTGGATTTTTTCGGCGGCGAACCACTATTGAATATGCCTTTGGTTAAAGACGTCGTTGCATACGCACGAAGTCGTGAGCAGGATACGGGAAAGAAATTTCGTTTCACACTGACAACCAATGCACTGGCACTTACTGATGAAAACATGGCATGGATTAACGAGCATATGAGCAATGTGGTGCTAAGTCTCGATGGAAGACCGGAAGTCAATGATCAAATGCGTAAATGTCGGAATGGTGAAGGCTCTTATCAGAAAATACTGCCAAACATCAAAAAAATGGTTGCTCTGAGGGCAGATAGACCTCATTTTGTCAGGGGCACTTTTACGAGGGAAAACCTTGATTTTACCAGCGATGTGGCTCATTTGGTTGACCAGGGTTTTCGAGAAATCTCTGTGGAACCGGTGGTGGCACCACCAGAAAGCCCGCTTTCATTAAGGGATGAAGATTGTGATTTGATTGAAAAAGAGTATGACCGCCTGGCAGAGTTATACCTGCAATGTGCCAATGCGGGTCAGTCTTTTCGCTTTTTCCACTTCATCATTGATTTAAAACAGGGTCCGTGCATCAAAAAAAGAGCTTCGGGCTGTGGGGCTGGTACAGAGTATGTGGCCATCACTCCAGAAGGAGACTTGTATCCCTGCCATCAGTTCGTTGGTAACCCGGATTTTTATATAGGTCATGTGACAACTGGTTTGACGGCTGCTCAAACGTTGGCACAATTTGAAAATGCCACGATATATGATAAAAGTGAGTGTCGTGAATGTTGGGCAAAGTATTATTGCAGTGGCGGTTGTCATGCAAACGCATGGCACAGCAATGGTTCACTTATCAAACCGTATGCCATTGGTTGCCGACTTGAAAAATCACGCATTGAAACTGCATTAATGCTGGCGGCAAAAGAAAGTGAGGGGATTGACTATGATCAAAGTCCATAATGGACAGCATCCCACTATTGACAACACTTGCTTTGTTGCAGAAACAGCCAGTGTCATGGGAAATGTGGTTTTGAAACCAAATGCCAGTATCTGGTATGGTGTCGTTGCCAGAGGTGACTACAATGATATTTATATTGGCGAAGGCAGTAATATTCAGGATGGTTCAGTTTTACATATAGCCTACCACCATCCCACCATTATCGGTGATTTTGTAACAGTTGGACACAATGCCATTGTCCACGGATGCACCGTAGGAGACCGGGTGCTGGTCGGTATGGGTGCCGTGATTCTTAATGGCGCTGTCATTGGAAACGACACGATTATTGCAGCAGGAAGTCTGGTGCCGGAAGGCAAAACCATTCCAGCAGGCGTTTTGGCAATGGGATCACCAGCAAAAGTGATTCGTGATCTGACATCAGATGAAATCGACAGAATTAAACGATCGGCAGAAGACTACATTGTTTTTGCTCAACAACACAAACGGGAACAAGACGCCCGATAAGGAGGAAACAACATGAAAGCAAAAGGTCTTATTGCCTTTGTGATAATTGTTGCATTGGCGATCACAGGTGTTTTGGCTGCTGTGAACGGGCTGCAAATAGGCGGCGCTGAAATTGCACCTGTCAGAGACAGTATTAAGCAGGGTCTGGATTTAAAGGGCGGTGTCTTTGTGGTTTTTGAGGCAGATACCACCGCAACAGGGCAAGAACTGGATCAGTTGATTAACCAAACAATACAAGTGTTTCGTCGACGGGTTGATGCCATGGGGTTAACAGAACCGACGATCGTTCAGGAAGGTGATCGAAGAATTCGAGTCGAACTGCCTGGCGTTGAGCAGGTGCAGGATGCGTTGGACATGATCGGTAAAACAGCACAATTACAGTTTGTAACACCTGACGGCGAGGTGGTGCTGACAGGCAGCAATGTAACAGACGCATCCCCCACATATGTCGATCGAGAACCTGATCCAGTGGTGAGACTTGAGCTGGACACAGAAGGTACCCGGAGCTTTTCAGAGGCCACCGGACGATATCTAGGTGAACCAATCTATATTATTCTGGATGACGAAGTGATTTCTGCTCCCATTGTTCAGGACCAGATTTCACTTGGAACAGCAACCATCAGCGGCAACTTTTCAATTGAAGAAGCCTCCAATCTGGCTGCACTCATAAGAGCCGGCTCATTACCGGTCACCTTAAATGAAGTTCAGACTTCTACAATTACTGCTTCTCTGGGCGTTAATGCTCTCAACAGGAGCGTTCAAGCAGCAAAGATAGGGATTGCATTAGTGTTCCTATTCATGCTCTTGATCTATCGTCTGCCAGGTCTTGTGGCCAACATTGCTCTGACAATCTACGTATTGTTGGTATTGACCATCTTTATCAGCCTCAATGCAACGCTCACTTTGCCGGGAATTGCAGCGCTGATTCTCTCTATTGGTATGGCTGTAGATGCAAATGTCATTATTTTCGAACGCTTAAAAGAAGAGATGTCCAATGGAAAAACCGTTCGTGCAGCAGTTGACTCTGGGTTCAAAAGAGCATTTAGAACCATCATGGATGCCAATATCACCACCCTTATTGCCGGTTTGGTGCTTTATCAGTTTGGAACAGGACCCATACGTGGGTTTGCAGTAATGCTGATAATCGGACTCGTCGTAAGTTTGCTGACAGCAGTCTTTATAACCCGCGTACTGCTCAAGCTTTTAATTTCCACTAATCTTTTCAAAAATCCCCGCTACTTTGGCGTATAAGGAGGAAGCAGAAATGGATATTATTCATCAGAAAAAAATCTGGTTCTCCATCTCCGCCGCCATTATTATGGTGGGGCTGGTAATAGCTCTATTGTCTGGAGTCAATGCAGGTATTGACTTTACAGGCGGCACACTGATGGAGTTTGAACTGCATCAATCTGCAAGTACAGACGAAATCCGTTCGATTACAAACACATTTGATACAAGTGCCAGTATTAATTTCATAGGCAGTGATCAAACAACACTTCAGATTAGAACTATTAAAGATTTGGATCATTCTGAACGGATGGAAGTCTTTCGTGAACTGGAAACCCGCTATCAAATAACTGAGGATGACTTTTTGCGTGCTGAACAGTTTGGACCGGCCATCGGAAGAGAAATTCGCGACAGAGCATTTCTATCCATGCTGATAGCAGCTGTGGGAATGTTGATATACATCACCTTCCGTTTCGAGTTCAGCTTTGGCATCGCAGCGATTATTGCATTATTCCACGATATTTTAGTGGTTCTTGCGGTTTATGTGATTTTTAGAATTCCGCTGAATAGTCCCTTTGTCGCAGCAATGTTAACCGTATTGGGTTATTCAATTAATGATACCATTGTCGTTTTCGATCGCATCCGTGAAAATCGTAAAACCATGAAGAAATTTGATTTTGAACAATTGGCCACCAACAGTATCAATCAAACAATCAAACGATCTGTCTATACCTCCCTGACAACTCTGGTTATGATTCTTGCACTGTACATTATGGGAGTGCCACAGATAAGAGAGTTTGCGCTTCCTCTGATTGCTGGTATTGTGAGTGGGACCTATTCTTCAATTTTCATTGCCAGCCCTGTATGGGTGATGATTAAGGAACGTACAAAGGATCGCAATAAAATGTTCGCCAAAGCTTAGTTCATTATATGATCAGTGAACTTCCCCCGACCACATACCGTATGCGCTTTACTGCGGCTGTGGTCGTTTTTTCACTTATATTAAATGGGTATCGCGTATATATGGTGGGAGTTATTGCTCAATCTTCATCAAACCGTTATAATGAAACATATTGGCGCTGGCAAGAACTGAAAATTTGACCAATATCAGGAGGGTATACCATGGATCTTAAATCAACCATTCGTGAAATACAGGATTTCCCCAAAGCAGGTATTAACTTTAAGGATATCACCACCCTTTTGAAAGATCCTTTGGCACTAAAAGCAACAATTGATGCTATTTCTGAAAACTTGAAGGATAAGGGCGTGGAAATTATTGCTGGGCCTGAATCCCGCGGATTTATCGTAGGAGTTCCTGTCGCCTGTCAGGTGGGTGCTGGCTTTGTTCCCGTCAGAAAGCCCGGAAAATTACCAGCTAAAGTTGAACGCTATGAATATGAACTTGAGTACGGAACAGATGCTCTTGAAATCCATCGTGATGCCATCAAACCAGGCCAAAAGGTAGCCATTGTGGACGACTTATTAGCCACCGGTGGCACTGTACTAGCAACGGCAAGACTTATCGAATCGCTGGGTGGAATTGTGGTTTCGGTTCAGTTCCTTATGGAGCTTAAATTTCTCAATGGAAGAGATAGACTGCAGGGATACGATGTGCAATCACTGATCACTTACGACGAGTAAAGCTCTAAACGATGTTTGCGGAACAATTAAGCCATAAGGGGGTGATCCTGAGATGCTGGAAAATCTCATTACCATGATTGAAGAGTATAATCCACAGTGCGATGTCGAACTGATCATCAGAGCTTTTCAGTATGCGGAAAGTGCTCATGAAGGCCAATACCGCAAATCGGGAGACAGGTACTTTTCTCATCCGGTGGAAGTTGCAAAAATCCTCATCCAAATGCAAATGGACAGCAGCACCATTGCAGCCGGATTAATGCATGATGTGCTGGAAGACACCCCCAATAGCTATGAAAAACTCAAATCCGAGTTTGGTGTTGAAATTGCAGAACTGGTTGAAGGGGTCACCAAACTTACCAAAATGAGCTTTGAAACGCAAGAAGAAAAGCAAGCAGAAAACCTGCGCAAAATGTTTGTTGCCATGGCAAAGGATATCCGCGTCGTGTTAATAAAGCTTGCAGACCGGCTTCATAATATGCGTACCCTCAAGTTTCAGAGCGACGAAAAGAAGAAAGAGAAAGCTCATGAAACGCTTGATATTTTTGCTCCGATTGCCCATCGCCTGGGTATTTCCCGCATTAAATGGGAACTTGAAGATCTCAGCCTGCTTTACATGGATCCTGAAGGCTATTATGCACTTGTGGAAAAAGTTGCCAAAAAAAGAAAAGATCGTGAGGACTTCATCAATCTTGTTATCCGAGAGTTAAAAGAAAAACTTTCCGATTTCGATATTGAAAATGAAATTTATGGACGCCCCAAGCATTTCTATAGTATCTACAAAAAAATGGTTAATCAGGGCCGCGCCTTTGAAGAAATATTTGATTTTCTGGCCATTCGGGTGATTGTTGACAGTATTAAAGACTGCTATGGTGTCTTGGGTGTGGTACACACCATCTGGAAACCCATTCCCGGTCGTTTCAAAGACTATATCGCCATGCCGAAGCCTAATATGTATCAGTCTCTTCATACAACTGTGATTGGACCAAAAGGCGAACCCTTTGAAATACAGATTCGAACCTGGGAAATGAATCAGATTGCAGAATATGGTATAGCTGCTCACTGGAAATACAAAGAAAATCAAACAACGCGGGAATCCAGTAATATTGATGAGAAACTTGCTTGGCTCAGTCAAATGATGGAGTGGGAAAAAGAAACAAAAGACCCCAAAGAGTTTATGGAATCACTGAAAATCGATCTGTTTACCAATGAGGTTTTTGTCTTTACGCCAAAGGGCAAAGTGATTGATTTGCCTGCCGGAGCCACACCCATCGATTTCGCCTATAAAATTCATAGTGATATTGGCAATAAGTGTGTGGGCGCCAAAGTTGACGGTCGTATTGTACCATTAAATTACAAATTGAAAAACGGCAACATCATTGAAGTGCTGACTTCATCCAACAGTAATGGTCCCAGTCGCGACTGGCTGAAGATTGTACAAAGTTCACAGGCAAAGACAAAAATAAAGCAATGGTTTAAAAAAGAACGCCGGGAAGAGAATATTGCCAAAGGAAAAGAAATGTTGGAGCAAAATGTCAAGCGGATGAACGTACCGATGCAATTGGCAATGAACCCTAAAACATTGACATCCGTTGCAAAAAGAATGAGCCTGGCCTCAGAGGAAGACCTATATGCCACATTGGGCTATGGTGGCATCACACTGGCTCAAATTCTCCCCAAAATCAGGGAATATATCAAGCGTGAAGTTCCGTCAGAGGAACTGGAAAAATGGATGCCGGCATTGCCTAAGAAAGAATCAGATAAAAAACGCCCGGTGAAAAAAAGTCAAGGTGTCAGCGTAAAGGGAATCGATAATATCATGGTACGTTTTTCTAAATGCTGCAACCCTGTTCCTGGAGATGACATTGTTGGCTATATTACACGGGGGCGAGGTGTTTCGGTGCATCGACGTGATTGCCCCAGTCTTTCGGAGAGTCCGGAAAAAGATGAGCGGGTAATTGAAGTGGAGTGGGACGGTGATACTCAAATTGATTTTCAGGCCGAAATTCAGATTAATGCCACTGACCGGAAAGGGCTGCTGCGTGAAATCACCCAATTGCTGACAGACATGAAAGTCACTGTCAATGCTTTGAATGCCCGAACCAGTAAAGATCATTCCGCTTCCATCAATTTGGTCATTGAAACAAAAGATATCGCTTTCCTTGAACATCTCATGCAAAAATGCAGAAGAATGGAAGGGGTTCTTGATGTGTACCGTGTAAAAACGTAAGAGTACACAGTCAACACATATGCGTTAATCACATAACCATACTGACAAAAGAGGGAGTGACAACAGTGAGAGCAGTCGTACAGCGCGTCAGGAGTGCCAAAGTCACTGTAGAAAATCAGATAACCGGAGAAATTCAACAAGGTCTTTTGATATATGTGGGAGTAGAAAAAAACGACACTGAGGAAGACGTTAATTACATGGTGGAAAAAATCATTCATCTACGCATTTTTGAAGATCAGGACGGAAAAATGAACCGGTCACTAATGGATGAAGCAGGTGAGATTCTATGCATTTCTCAGTTCACCCTGTTGGGTGACTGTCGTAAAGGCAGACGCCCCAGTTTTTCCGAAGCAAAACCACCAACCGAGGCAGATGCGCTGTATTGTCAGTTTGTTGAAATGTGCAGAGACAAAGGGATTCATACACAGACAGGTGTTTTTCAGGCACATATGGAAGTTGAATCAGTGAATGACGGGCCAGTCACCATGCTTGTCGACAGTAAAAAGCAGTTTTAGAGATAGACACTCAGCGAATGATGGAAGGAGACCAACATGTTTAAAGTTAAGAAACTGGTAACAGGTCCATTGCAGGTCAACACCTATATCTTAGGCGAAACAGAGTCCAAGGAAGCCATCGTGATTGATCCCGGCGGAAACGCTGGAGGTGTTATACAAGTACTGGAACAACAAGATTGGACACTTAAACTCATTGTCTTAACACATGGTCACGGAGATCATATTGGAGCAGTGGCAGAATTACAGGATCGTACCGGCGTATCAATGGCTATTCACGAAGAAGATGCCGCCATGTTGACAGACAGCAAACGAAACTTTACATCTATGATGGGTACAGGTATTGAAGTAACTCCTGATGGCACACTGGAAGATGGTGATGAAATTCTACTGGGAGATAAGTCTGTTCTTGTAATTTCGACGCCCGGTCACACACAGGGTGGAATTTGTCTCAAAGCAGATAATTTGTTATTTACAGGAGATACCCTCTTTATGATGTCAATTGGCCGAACAGATCTTGAAGGCGGCAATCACCGTCAATTGATACGATCGATAAAAGATCGGCTGATGATTTTTGAGGACGATGTCGTCGTCTACCCTGGACACGGGCCTGAAAGTAAAATTGGAGAGGAACGAACGAAAAATCCCTACCTGTAGGTGTTTATATGAGCCGACATTCGCTGAAAACTTTGCAAATAATTGTACAGGATGATTTTCTGGCTTATGAAACCAGAGAGTTGGCAAGGCTTTTTTATCCCGCTGAATTGACACTAATCTCAGTGGATCCCAACATCGATGAAACCACCCCGGTGCCAACACTGGGGCTTCTTTGCTATTCAGACAGAGCGGGATGTCGATTTTTTTGCTGCCTGAAAACAGAAAGTCATACATTTACAGAAAGCTGGTTCATTGATGGTGATAGAGTCAAAAATCACTCGATTGATTTTGACCAAAAACTGTTCAAACGAGACTTTAAAAAGTGTCTTTTCAAAGTGATGCAACAATGGCGTCCCCGTCAATTGCCCTGGGGAATTCTCACTGGCGTCCGTCCGGTGAAGCTGGCACATCAACTGACCCAACAGCTCGAAAATGACGAGCAGGTAAAAGATTCACTGGAAACACATTATCTGATCAGCAAAAAGAAGGCTGCGCTCTTGACTGAAGTCGCAGCGGTACAACGTCCTATATTACACAGGACAGCACCTAACCGTGTAAGCCTGTACATTGGAATTCCTCTTTGTCCATCACGTTGCTCTTATTGTTCGTTTATCTCACAACCAGTTAAAGGACAGCACGATCCATTGCTGGAACAATATCTGCAAGCACTCCTTATTGAACTGAAGCAAGCTATACGTTGGCTCATAGAGCAAGGGCGTCAGCTTGACACCATCTATATCGGCGGAGGAACACCTTCTGTATTTTCAGCAAAACAGATTCATCAGTTAATGGATACACTGGCGAGTATATATCCCCTACATCAGGTGCGTGAAATTACTTTTGAAGCTGGTCGGCCGGATACATTGACGCTTGAGAAACTTCGCGAGCTGCATCAATACCCTGTTCACCGATTGAGCATTAACCCACAAACATTCAATGACAGTACCCTGGCCAATGTAAATCGTCATCATACAACCCATGATTTTTACCAGGCATGGGAAATGGCGTTAGCGGAAGGCTTTTCCCTCATCAATTTGGATATCATCATTGGTTTGCCCGGAGAAGGGATACAGCATGTGAGGCATACGCTTAAAGAAATAGAAGCGCTTCAGCCGACAAATCTAACGGTACATGCATTGGCACTGAAACGAAGCTCATCGTTGGCCATGATTGGAGATAACCAGCGACTGGATGACCAAACAGCAGACATATTGATGGATGAAATTGAAGTGATGGCTTATTCAAATCATATGAAACCCTATTATCTATATCGACAAAAAGAAATAACCGGCCATCTGGAAAACATTGGTTATTCTCTGCCTGGCACTGAATGTCTGTATAATATTCTCATGATGGAAGAAAAGCAGACTATTCTTGGTGTTGGTGCCGGTGCTGTATCAAAACAGTATTTTCCGGCTCAAGACCGAATTCGAAGGATTCCCAATCCTAAAAGCATCCAGGTCTACATACAACGGATGCACGAAGTAGGCTTCCATTATAAGGACTGGGAATCATTTCATAAGTAACCTGCCAAGCAATCTGTTTATCTGAGGTTTAATAAGTGTTTGAACATCATCGAAAAGTCAAATGTGATATTGTCTATAGAAAGAAGGAGATGATTGGATGTCAGAACAAGGCTTTTTTAAAAGAACTCACCGATGTGGTGAGCTGTCTGAAGAGCAAATTAATGAGCGGGTTTCACTCAACGGATGGGTTCAAAAACGACGGGATCTGGGGAGTTTAATTTTCGTTGATCTAAGAGACCGGTCTGGCGTCATTCAGATTATTTTTGATCGCGAGTTATCCACCGAAGCATTTGAAAAAGCAGAAATGCTGGGTTCAGAGTACGTTATATCGGTACAAGGAAAAGTCGTTAAACGCCAGTCAGAGAACCCGAACCTGCCCACTGGAAAAATAGAAGTTTATGCAGATGCCCTGTTAATACTGAATGCTGCTGAAACGCCCCCCATCTATATTCGTGATGATGACGATGTTTCTGAAGCCCTGCGTCTTAAGTATCGTTATCTTGATTTGCGCAAACCAGGTATGCAACGAAACCTATTGTTACGGCAACAGGTGGCAAACCATGTTAGACATTTCTTGACAGAAGAAGGCTTTGTAGAAGTTGAAACACCAGTACTCACTAAACCAACTCCCGAGGGAGCCCGGGATTATCTTGTGCCCAGCAGGGTTAATCCGGGAAAATTCTATGCGTTGCCTCAGTCACCACAGCTTTTCAAACAATTACTGATGGTATCTGGCATGGATCGCTACTTTCAAATTGTAAAATGTTTTCGCGATGAAGATTTGAGAGCTGACAGACAGCCTGAATTCACACAAATTGACTGCGAAATGTCTTTTGTCACCCTTGAAGACGTAATTGATATCAATAGCCGATTACTGCAGAGTTTATTTAAGACTGTGATGAAAATTGACTTGCCACTCACCTTCAAACGGCTAACCTACCAGGAAGCCATCAATCGTTTCGGATCTGACAAACCAGATCTCCGGTTTGGTATGGAATTGATTGATCTTGCACCTGTTGTTAAAGGCTGTGGGTTCAACGTTTTTAATGAAACCCTGAATAGAGGCGGACAAGTGAAAAGCATCACCGTTAAAGGCGGAGCTGATGCTTTTACGCGTAAAGAAATTAGCGTGCTTGAAGACTTGGTCAAAACTTATGGTGCCAAGGGCCTTGCTTGGATGAAGGTGCAAACAGAAGAGATTGTATCACCCATTAAAAAGTTTTTCAGTGAAGAAACACTGGATCAAATAATTGCAAAATCGGAAGCTGAAGAGAATGATTTAATTCTTTTCATTGCAGATGAACCGTCAATTGTGGCAGCTTCATTAGGGTTTCTTCGGTGCGAGCTGGCAAAAAGGCTTAAGATCATAGAACCAAATCAATACAAATTTGTTTGGATTACTGATTTTCCACTGCTCGAATATGATGATGAAGCAGAACGATATGTAGCCATGCATCATCCATTCACCTCACCTGTGGATACTGATGTTACAAAGCTTGATACAGCTCCCGGAGAAGCACGTGCAAAAGCCTATGATATTGTTCTAAATGGTTATGAAATTGGTGGTGGCAGTATTCGTATCCACAATGCCTCTCTTCAAGAAAAAATGTTTCGCACCTTGGGTTTGGATGAAACCGAGATTAATGAAAAGTTTGGCTTTCTTTTAGATGCATTTCGATTTGGCACCCCACCTCATGGCGGTATTGCTTTCGGACTTGACCGTCTTGTTATGATCATGGCAGGAGAAGATAATATTCGTCAGGTGATAGCATTCCCCAAAACACAAAACGCAGGTTGTCCATTAACTAATGCGCCTTCGACAGCTGACTCAAAGCAACTGGAAGAGCTGGGCATTTCTCTTTTGTCAACAAAAGGTGAATCAGTTCCACCACATTGTCAAACCGACTGATTTATGATATTATGATGACATAGACAGCCTGCTGTGTGCGTGTATTCGATTTAGTTTTGAGCCAACACTATTACATTGGGAGCCTGGCGTCTGATGGTGGAACAAAAGCCCTTTGGGACTTGTAAAATCATTGGCAGGGCACCCACCTGCGAGAGCAGGTCCAAAACGATCGACATACGGCATGGCGGGTGTCGCTTAAATTTTAGCCCTGTCAAATGGGTTTTTCAGATATTTGGGAGGATCAACTGATGAAACAATGTGGACTGGTGATTGAAACTGGCGACCAGACAGCTCGAGTCCGAATGCAACGACATTCCAGTTGTGCCGGATGCAATGCCTGCAAGATGGGATCCTCTGAAAAGCCCATCGAACTGGAAGCACTGAATCCTCAAAATGTGACTAAAGGTCAAATCGTTGAAGTTGAGATGGAACATCAGCATGTACTGCTGGCTGCCTTTTTGATGTATGTGGTTCCACTGTTGTTTTTAGTAACAGGTGTGGTAGTCGGGCATTATGGTCTGCAGGCAATGGGTGTTCAGCAATATGCAGATTTACTAACGGCGATCTTTGCTTTCTCAATGACAGCACTGGCCTATGTGCTTTTAAACAGAAGTGAAAAAAATCAACAGTTTAAATCAAAAATGCTTCCAGTTATCACCAATGTGATTGAGGAAGCAGATTAAGCCGAAATATAACTCTTGATGTTTATAAAGAGGATTCAGACAAAGTGACATCAACACTTTTGTCGGATCCTTTTTCTTTTTTCATTTGGCGGTTTTGCTTTTTGCTTTTTCGATAAGTGTTTATACTTAGCATAATCGTTAATGCAAATGCAATAGCTAATCCCACGAAGAATGAATCAGTACCATACGAAGCTGCCAGCGAATAATCCTGCTCCAAAATGGCAAGCATGGTATTGTAGAGACCAAAACCAGGAACGAAAGGTACAATGCCTGGAACAATAAAAACGGTCATCGGTTTCTTATCCCTGATAGAAAAAATTTCTCCCAGCAAGGCTATGACAAGAGTACCAGTAAAGCTTCCGATAATGACAGATCCTGTCAATGAAACTGTTCCAAGGTGTGCCAACCACCCCATTGCTCCACCAAATCCTGCTTTTGGAAGAGTAGATAACGGTGCATTAAACAAAAAGGCAAATCCACAAATGATAAAATTGACGATTAAAAGTTCTTTCAGTATCATCATAACAGGCTTCCTCCCGTCAGCAACAACCAGGTTTTAAGAACAGCTCCAACACCAATGGCAATGGAGGTGGCAATAATAACAGCTTCAGCTCCCTTGGCCATGCCGGAAATCAAATCACCGGCAATGGAATCACGAATTGCATTGGTAACGGCAACTCCCGGCACCAATACGATAACAGCACCTACAATCACTTTATCCATCTCAACCCCAGGCACTACTCCCGAAGCAATAACAGCCAGAAGCGCAGCCACAGCACCGCCTGCCATGTGACAAACAAAAGGCGGGAAACTGGCTTCATCCATTTTAGAAGCGGTGACAGTGACCAGAATACTGGCTAACAGAGCAAAGAAAAACTCAAGAAAGTTGGCGCCAAACAACGCAGCAAACAAGGCGCTTCCCATACCTCCAAAAACAGCTTTTTGCCAAAAGGGATATCCAGGTGATCGATCAATGACTTTCAGTTCCTGCATGGCTTCTTCCAGGCATATGTGTCCAGCAACAAACCGTCGTGACAAATCATTTACCAGTGAAACTTTTTCAAGATTAATGGATCGATTCTTAATGCGCTTGATGAAAGTTGTCATATGTCCTGTATGATCATCTTTTTGGTCAATGGAAACAAAAATACCCGTGGGTGTCACAAATACTTCGGTATACTCATAGTGACCTGATCGACACAGCAGTGAAATCGTGTCTTCAACTCGATAAGTCTCGGCGCCATTTTTGAGGAGTATTTCTCCAGCGTAGAGGGCAAAGATCATAAGCTTTTTAGAAGCATCAGTATTCATGATTATCAGCCTTTCTTTCAACAACTCCTGAACTGGCTATTATGCCAGTTGGAACAAATCATCACTTTTTCGGAAACTGCACATGTCAATTGTTTAAGTCGACAAGCTTCCTATGAAGTATAGGCTCTTTGAAAGCAAAAATCAAGTAGATCAGCGTTAAATTAATTACAGCATTTCATATAGCTTCAAGATCATCATATGCATTTTCAACGAAACTATCAAAGTGCAAAATTATGGGCTTTACAGCATTCCTTCAATGAGGTATGCTGTGGTTAAGCTTAAAACTGAGAGGAGATGATTAAATGGATTACTCATTTTTGAAAAAGCAAGACCCTGAAATTCTGGATGTGATTCATCGGGAGACAGCTCGACAACGTCATAAAATTGAACTGATTGCTTCTGAAAATTTTGTTTCTCCAGCGGTCATGGAAGCCATGGGCAGTCAGCTGACAAATAAGTATGCGGAAGGCTATCCTGGACATCGCTATTACGGCGGTTGTGAAGAAGTTGACGTTGCTGAAAATCTTGCCCGGGATCGAATGAAGCAGTTGTTTAATGCTGAGCATGTCAATGTGCAGCCTCATTCAGGATCTGGTGCGAATTTTGGCGTCTATTTCGCTGTCTTAAAGCCAGGTGACAAGGTGCTGGGCATGAACTTATCCCACGGTGGCCATCTTACTCATGGCAGTCCTGTCAATATGTCTGGCAACTACTATAATTTTGTGGCATACGGCGTTGATGCTGAAACTCATCTGATCAACTATGATGAAGTTCGGGAACTCGCTCTTAAGGAAAAACCCCGAATGATTGTTGCTGGTGCCAGTGCCTATCCCCGTGAAATTGATTTTAAACGCTTCAGAGAAATTGCGGATGAAGCGAATGCATACCTAATGGTTGATATGGCTCATATCGCAGGAATAATTGCAGCCGGCTTTCATCAAAATCCCTGCCTTTATGCTGACTTTGTTACCACTACCACTCACAAAACCCTCCGCGGCCCCAGAGGAGGAGCTATTCTCTGCCGAAAAGAGCATGCGAAAATGATCGATAAATCTATTTTTCCAGGGATACAAGGCGGTCCACTGATGCATGTCATCGCCGCAAAAGCAGTAGCCTTTAAAGAAGCGTTGGAACCGGAGTTTAAGGAGTACCAGCGTCAAACTATCTCCAATGCCATAGCCTTGGGTGAAGCGCTTAAATCTCATGGGTTTAATCTGATATCTGATGGAACAGACACCCATCTTCTTCTGCTGGACCTTCGCAATAAGGGCATTACAGGAAAAGATGCAGAACATTTACTTGATGAAATTGGCATCACCTGCAATAAAAACACCATTCCCTATGACCCTGAAAGTCCATTTGTAACCAGTGGTGTGCGCCTTGGAACACCAGCGGTGACGACCCGGGGTATGAAGGAAGATGCAATGAAAGAGATTGCTGATTTGATTGCTGAGATCATTCATCATCCAACTCATAAGGAAAAGGTACAGACCAGAGTCGGTGCCCTGTGCTCCAGGTATAAACTGTACGAATAGACTCATCAGCAACCCAGTGAAAGTGGTTTAAAGGGACGGGGGAAACGGAATGGTCACAAAAAGCGTTTTGATGGCAATTCTCCAAAATATTCTCAATGTCATTGATGAAGGGATACATGTCATCGACAAAAACGGATTTACCATTCTCTATAATAAAGCTATGGGAGAATTAGAGGGTATGCAGGCAGAAGATGTCGTCGGACAAAAATTTCTCAGTGTTTTCCCCGACCTTAATCATCAAACCAGCACCCTCTTGCAGGTACTAACGTCCGAAAAACCAATTCTTGATCAAAGCCAGACTTATATGAACCGACAGAAGAAGAAAATAATGACTATCAATTCCACTATTCCTCTATATGTTAACAATGAAAAAATTGGGGCAGTTGAAATTGCAAAAAACATAACCCGAATCAAAGAACTTTCTGATGAAATTATGCGCCTGCAGCAAACCATAACACAGCCGGTCTATCATGGTAAACATCACATTAGAAGCTACTCCTTTGAAGATCTGAAAGGGCAGAGTCCTACATTTCAAAAAGCAATCAAACTGGCAAAAAGAGCTGCCAAGTCATCTTCAAGCGTTCTTATTTACGGGGAAACCGGTACTGGAAAAGAGCTCTTTGTTCAGGGAATTCATTATGCCAGCAGGCGGTCATCCAACCCGTTTATTGCCCAGAACTGTGCCGCTTTTCCAGAATCTTTGCTGGAAAGTCTTCTGTTTGGAACTTCGAAAGGCAGCTTTACAGGTGCTGTTGATAGACCTGGGATTTTCGAACAGGCTAACGGTGGCACGATCCTTCTTGATGAAATTAATTCCATGGGCCTTCAACTTCAGGCGAAGCTTCTTCGTGTGCTTCAGGAGGGATATGTTCGTCGTGTGGGAGGCTTAAAAGATATTCCGGTAGATGTCAGAATTATTGCCACTACCAACGAAGACCCCCAGTTCATCCTCCAACACGGAAAAATTCGAAAAGACTTATATTATCGATTGAATGTGGTTAATATTTTGATTCCCCCCCTGAGAGACCGAAAAGAAGATATCGAAGGATTGACAGATTACTTCATTGCCAAGTACAACAGCCAACTGAAGCTGTCAGTGACTGGTATGGACTCAGAGTGTTTGGATGCTTTCATGAACTATCCCTAGCCTGGCAATGTACGTGAGCTCGAAAATGCCATCGAAGGTGCCATGAACCTGAGTATTGGAGAATCACTCCTGATGCGTGACAGTTTTCCTGAATATATTTTCAGAGAAGCTGAGAAAAATTTTGCACAAACGCAAAATAATTTGCATGTGTCATTGGATGAGTTTGTCGATCTGAATCAAGTGGTTGACAGAGTGGAAAGCGCTTATATCAAAAATGCCATGCTCCAAACAAGTGGAAATATCAGCCAGGCTGCACAACGATTGGGAATCAAAAGGCAGACACTGCAGCATAAACTCAAAAAATACAGCCTTGAACACTAGCTGAAATGATTGTTACGCCGGAATTATTCCGGCGTTTTTTGATTTATTATATATTGGCACGCCTTTTGCATAGTGTATAAGTTAATGAAATTCCAAAAGCTGATGTCAGATTAACGTCGAACGAATGACTATTTCAAAAGGAGGCAAAATGATGGAAAATGTGAAAGTGATTATTTGGGGAATTGGTGCAATGGGTAGTGGAATGGCTAAAATGCTACTGGAAAAAAAGGGTGTTGATATTGTTGGTGTTTGCAGCCGCAGAAGTCACGTTGGAGAAAATTTGTTCGATGTACTGGAAATAGATGCAGCCGGGCGTCAACCCATCATCGTCACCAATGATATTGATACACTGGTGAAGCAGAAATCAGCTGACGTGGTACTTGTTGCAACAGATTCTTTCACACGCGACACTTTTGACAAAATCAAAAAAGTAGCTGAGAATGGTATTAACGTCATTTCCATTGCTGAAGAAATGGCTTTCCCCAAGGCACAGGAACCTGAACTGGCAGAAAAAATGGATCAGATCGCTAAAGAGAACAATGTGACAATTCTGGGGACGGGCATTAACCCTGGATTTGTATTGGACCTGCTGATTCTGGCCCTTACTGGAACCTGCGAAACCGTTGACTATATCAAAGCTTCCCGTGTCAATGACTTATCACCTTTCGGCACGGCTGTGATGAAAGGACAAGGGGTGGGGCTGACAGAAGAAGCATTTATGAGCGGCGTGGAAAGCGGCGAAGTGGTTGGTCATGTGGGCTTCCCCGAGAGCATCAGCATGGTGGCAGAAGGCCTGGGCTGGAAAATCAGCAAAATTGAACAAACTCGAGAGCCTATCATCAGTACCGTTGCCCGTGAAACCAAATATGTTTCAGTCGATCCAGGTAATGTGGCAGGGTGCAGACATTGTGCCACTGGTGAAGTTGATGGCGAAGTGAAGATAGATATGGAGCATCCACAGCAAATTCATCCAAATCTTGAAGGCCAGGATACGGGTGACTATATATGGGTGCGTGGTGTTCCTAACATCGATATGCAAATTAAGCCGGAGATTCCCGGTGGTATTGGTACCATTGCCATGGCAGTGAACATGATTCCTCATGTGATTAACTCCCGTCCCGGTTTGAAAACGATGATGGATATGCCAGTACCTCGTGCAATCATGGGAGATATGAGAGATATGATCGAGCGATAGGGTATTCTTCCATTAGATGAAGTCGGTATTAGCAGCGTGAAAATCAAACAGAAAAATCTATAATACTGAAGTATGAGTGTGAGCAGGAAAGGAAGCGATTGTTTTGATACAACAGGGAACTTGGGTAAAAATACAACGTCAGGTATTGCCGGTTGGCCAGCGGGCACCTCAACTGCCGGAAGACACCAAGCAAGTGCCATTTTTGATGTGGGCGAAAGGTTTTTTGGTGGCAGAGGCTGAGATGAACAGTCTGGTAACTGTCAAAACCATAACGGGACGCCTTGTTGAAGGAACACTAACAGAAGTGGAACCGACTTATCAACATAATTACGGCACTTTTATACCTGAATTGCTTCGCATTGGTGCCGATTTGCGTCGGGAACGTTGGGGAGGTGCCGATGATGAATAGAGATAACAGCTACCAAGCTGTCATGTCACGACGCCCAGAAATAATGAAAGCTTCTGTTGGAATTGATTATCAAGAGTTTGAACTGAGTGGTATTGGGTTTGACTATGAACGAATGATGAAAGAAACTGGCTATACTCTTTCAGAAATGCAAGAGATTCAAGGATCAACAGGAGTTGGCAATACACCTTTGCTGGAAATGAGTAACCTGACAGCGCTTGCCCGAAAGTATGCGCCGAAGGGAAAAGGCGCGCGTATTTTCATAAAAGATGAGGCTGCTAATCCCTCAGGCAGTTTTAAAGCCAGGCGGGCTGCCAATGCAGTTCATCACGCCAAAAAATTGGGATACAAGGGTGTCATTGCAGCTACCAGCGGCAATTACGGAGCTGCAGTTGCCAGTCAGGCTGCCATGCACGGGCTGAAGTGCATCATTGTTCAGGAGTGCTACGACAGTCATTATGTGGGACAGCCTGAAATCATTGAAAAAGCGCGAAAATGTGAAGCCTATGGAGCCGAGGTGTTACAGACCAGTGTGGGTCCAGAACTATTCTACATTTTCCTCACATTACTGGAAGAAACAGGCTACTTTAACGCCTCCCTCTATACACCTTTTGGAATTGCCGGTGTTGAAACGCTGGGCTACGAACTGGCCATGCAATTTCGAGAAAAAGAAGGGCGCGACCCGGATGTGGTTTTATGCACCAATGCTGGTGGCGGCAACTTAACTGGCACTGCCAGAGGGTTGATAAAAGCTGGAGCAACTGAAACGAAAATAGTGGGAGCCAGTGTTGACCTGACAGGGCTGCATATGGCCAGCGACAATCACTTTAATCGCAAGTCCTTTACCACTGGGCATACCGGCTTTGGAATACCCTTCGCAACCAGTCCTGACCGGTCTGATGTTCCCAGATCTGCAGCCAGACCCCTGCGTTACATGGATCGCTACTTGTTGGTAAATCAGGGAGAAGTCTTTTATATGACAGAAGCACTGGCCCAGCTTGAAGGCCTTGAACGTGGTCCTGCAGGCAATACAGCACTGGCTGCTGCCTTTGCACTGGCGCAGGAGATGAATGAAGATCAGATCATTGTTGTGCAGGAAACCGAGTATACGGGAGCGGGTAAGCACATTCAGGCACAATTGACTTTTGCACGTGAAAATGGAATTCAGATTTTCTTTGGCAACCCTGATGATGAAGTAAAAGGTGAAAATATCATATTACCTGAACATCCCTCAATGATGAAAGCACGAGATGTTGACATGAACAAGCTCCGCGCTTCGTTCATCAAAAATGCCATTGCAGATGCATCAATACTCACTCAGGAAGATGTGGAATACCTGATGGCTGAAACCAAAACTGACCAGACATTTATTGCGGCTGAACTTGAAAAAATGAACATTTCTGTGAAAGTCTGATATTTCATGCGAACAGGTCGAACATAATGATGATACGATGAGGAAATGCCGCTGGGCATTTCCTGCATCGATTTTTTGAAACGAGGTGAATGATTTGAAAAGAACTGATGATTTTCAAACCAGAAGAGAGCATTTGACACATCTGAGTGATGAAGCATTGGAACAACGTTTTTGGGAGCTGGCTGAAAAACTGGTTGATCCCATGCTTGATCTGGCCCATCATAACACCACCCCTTCCATCGAGCGATCCGTTTTACTGCGCATGGGTTTCTCAAGCCTGGAAGCAAAAGCCATTGTTGAAGGTGTTATGGATAGAGGCCTTATGGGCAAGGGGGCAGGTCATGTGGTGTATAAGCTGGCAAAGATGAGAAATACAGACATACGTGAAACAGGACTAAAGCTGGCTGCAGGCGAAGGTTGGGATGAAGCAGTTGCTTTGTTTAAGGAGGCAAGATAATGGAACTTAAACCCAATGATAAACTTAACATCATAGAACTTTTGAAAGATCTGGACAAGTACAGACCCAAACGAAGGGGCTGGACCTGGCGAGAAAAAGAAAAAGATTTAAAAATGGGCCACTTTACTTATCAAGACTGTGCCAAACCACTGGAGCAGAGCGTTCCCCTTCCATCAGCCAAATACTTTGGAGATATTGATCCTCAGCCCGACAGTGTGATCACAACAGAAATAGCCTCTGGACGTTTTGAAGATGATATCCGCCGCATGCGCATGGCCGCCTGGCATGGTGCTGATCATCTGATGGTGATTCGGACAGCAGGTCAAAGTCATTTTGACGGTCTTATTGAGGGTACCCCTCAGGGCATCGGAGGCATACCCATCACCCGCAAGCAAGTACGTGCCCAGCGCAAAGCCCTTGATCTTATCGAAGAAGAAGTGGGACGTCCTTTAAATTATCATTCATACATCAGCGGAGTTGCAGGGCCGGAAATTTCTGTCATGTTTGCCGAAGAGGGCGTCAATGGTGCTCATCAGGATCCCCAATACAATGTACTTTACAGAAACATTAATATGGTGCGCTCCTATGTTGATGCTGCAGAAGCGAAAAAAATCATGGTGTGGGCTGATATAGCGCAAATTGATGGTGCACACAACGCCAATGCCACAGCTCGTGAAGCCTGGAAAGTAATGCCAGAGCTTCTGGTGCAGCATGCCATCAATTCAATCTTTTCTGTTAAAGTGGGCATGAAAAAAGAAAATATTTGCCTTTCCACCGTGCCGCCAACTGCACCGCCAGCACCATGCATGAAGCTGGATCTACCCTATGCAGTTGCACTGAGAGACCTTTTTAGAGATTATAAAATGCGGGCACAGATGAACACAAAATACATTGAATCTTCCACCCGTGAAGCCACCGTTACCCACGTGTTAAATCTCATGATTTCCCGCCTGACCCGTGCAGATATCCAGTCAACCATCACCCCGGATGAAGGGCGCAATGTTCCCTGGCACATTTACAACATGGAAGCCGTTGATACCGCCAAACAGGCTTTTGTAGGAATGGACGATCTTATGTCCATGGTTCAGTTGAAAGAAGATGGCTATCTCCACGAGCGAAGCCGAGAAATCAAAGAACGAGCAGTCCTCTTTATGGAAGAAGTGCTGGAGACAGGTGGTTACTTTCAGGCAGTGGAAGAAGGGTTCTTTGTAGACTCTGGTTACTACCCTGAACGAAATGGTGACGGTATTTCCCGTAAAATCGATGGAGGTATTGGTGCTGGGAACATATTTGAAAGAGACAAGGAATATCTGGCGCCGGTGACAGCACATTATGGGTACAACAACATTGAACAGTATGATCCTGCAGCCAGAGAAAACCCATCAATTCTTATTGGGGGCTGCACACTTGAAGACCCCGACAAAATAATCTATATTGACGAACTTGATGAGACAGATAATGTGCATGTACGCCTTGAAGAGCAAAAAGATTTAATAGATACCAGCAAGCTGAAACCAGAAATGGAATGGCGGGGGGATGGCATTGTTATGATTAACATGTTTATTCCTGCCAGTCGTCGAATAGCCGAGTACGCAGCCATTGAATTTGCTAAGAAAATGAACCTTAAAGAAGTGGAAGTCATCCATAAAGAAGTCATGCAAACAGCTGAAGGAACGCGGGTTGAATTAAAAGGTCGCGTTGATTTTACGGTTGATATCAACGACCTGGTGATACCGCCAGAGCCAGAAATCATGTCTGATGATCAAATTCGGGAATCAATTGAAGCACAACCCTTGAAAATTGTTGCAGGTACAGTTGGTGAGGATGAACATTCCGTTGGATTGCGTGAAATCATTGATATTAAACATGGTGGCATCGAAAAATATGGCATAGAATGTGAGTATCTCGGAACCTCTGTATCCATTGAAAAATTAGTAGATGCAGCCATTGAACTCAACGCGAATGCTATTCTGGCTTCCACGATTATTAGTCATGATGAGATCCATTACAAAAATATGAAAAAACTGCATGAAATCTGTATCGAAAAAGGCGTGCGAGACCGACTGATTCTGGTGGCCGGTGGCACCCAGGTGACACCTGAGCTGGCAGTTAAACAAGGGATCGATGCCGGATTCGGCCGTGGCACTAAAGGAGTTCATGTCGCCACATTCCTGGTGAATCGGAGAGAAGAGATGACCCATGAAAGTTGATGTTCTTGTGGCAGAAGTTGGCAGCACGACAACAGTCGTGAATGCGTTTAATGGAATTCACACCCCTGACCCGGTTTTTCTGGGTCAGGGGCAGGCACCAACCAGTGTTCTCGAAGGTGATGTGCGCATCGGAGTCAACAACGCCATCGAGGAGCTTTCAAAAAATCTAAAGACAGAGGCAGTCACCTATGATGAAATGCTGGCCACCAGCAGTGCTGCTGGCGGTCTCAAAATGACAGTACACGGCCTGGTGCATGACATGACAGTTCGGGCGGCAAGAGAAGCGGCATTAGGAGCCGGTGCCATTATTCATCAAGTCACCGCCGGAAAACTCCGTCAAACCGATTTGAATGCCCTTCAGGAGATTAACCCCAATATCATTCTTATTGCAGGAGGCGTGGATTACGGTGAAAAGGAAACTGCCATCGAGAATGCTGAAAAGTTGGCATCCTTAAATCTGAAGATCCCTTTCATCTATGCCGGCAATATCGAAAATCAGGAAGAAATAAGACTTATTTTTGAAAAAACAAAAAGCCGCCTGTATGTGGTCGAAAATGTGTATCCCAAAATTGATCAGCTAAACATTGAGCCCACACGCCGCATTATTCAGGATGTATTTGAAGCCCATATTATCCATGCACCTGGTATGGAACATGTACGAGAACTTGTTAACGGGCCTATTATACCAACTCCCGGCGCAGTGATGGAAGCAGCAAAACTACTAAAAGATCAAATGGGGGATCTTCTTGTCTTTGATGTAGGTGGTGCCACAACAGATCTGCATTCAGTTACAGAGGGAAGCGAAGAAATCAACCGCATATTGATCAGCCCTGAACCTATTGCCAAAAGAACGGTTGAAGGCGATCTGGGAGTTTTTGTGAATCTAAAAAATATTGTGGCTCTCATAGGAGAAGAAAACTTTCAAAGAGAGTTAGAAGAGAAGATGCAGATGGATCTATCTCAGCTGATGGAAACACATCAGGCAATTCCTGTCACGCCCCATCAGATTGCATTTGCAGAACGTTTGACTCAGGAGGCTGTTAAAACAGCACTTGGAAGACATGTGGGGCAGATTAAACACCTGTATGGGCCTGGTGGAAAAACCACCATTGCAGAAGGTAAAGATTTGTCTAATGTGCAATATATTATTGGGACGGGTGGTGCATTGACTCGACTGCCCCATGGCTACCAATTACTGCGCAGCATCCTTGCAAAACATGAGCAAAACAAATTGCTGCCTACAGAAGATGCAGTGGTATTACTTGATCATGATTATATTATGGCTTCTTTGGGAGTTCTGTCGAGAAAATATCCGGCCAGTGCTTATCAATTAATGAAAAAAAGTATGCGCTGGAAAGGAGGAGCATTCCATGAATCCAAGAATTAAGATTCATCTGGGAAAACTGACACAAAACGCTGCCCAAATGGTTGACATGTGCACTGCATCGGGTATTAAAGTAAGCGCCGTCACCAAAGGCTTCTGCGCAAAACCCCAGGCAGCAGCAGCTCTGCTAAAGGGCGGCATCACCAGTCTCGCGGATTCGCGCATCGAAAACCTTCGCAAGCTCCAACCTCTCGAAGCAGAAAAACTCCTGCTGCGTCTTCCAATGATCAACCAGGCTGAGCAAGTCGTCTGGTTTTCTGACATCAGTTTAAACTCACAATGGGCAACCATTCAGGCCTTGAACAAAGCAGCTGGAAAACGAGGTGTCCGCCATGGTGTGATATTAATGATGGATCTGGGTGATCTTCGTGAAGGGCTTTTCAGCGAAAGGGCTTTCCTGGATCTGGTGAAAAACACCTGCCGCCTATCCCATATTGAGCTGAAAGGAATTGGAACGAATCTCACCTGTTTCGGTGCGATTCTGCCTGATGAAAAAAACCTGGGTCGTTTAACAGCCGTTGCCGAGCAATCTGTCACGATTGCAGGAAAACCACTGGAAATGGTCAGTGGTGGCAATAGCAGCAGCCTTTATTTGTTGCAGGAAGGCAAACTTCCCAAAGGTATCAATCACTTGAGAATTGGCGAAGGAATTCTTCTTGGAACCGAAAGTGCTTATGGCACTCAACTTCCAAATATGAATCATGACTGTTTCCAGTTGGTGGCAGAACTGATTGAAGTGGAAGAAAAGCCCTCTGTACCAACAGGTACGATTGGAAAAGACGCTTTTGGGCAGGTGCCTGTTTTTGAAGATCGCGGCATCCGAAAAAGGGCGATCGCAGCTGTCGGCAAACAGGATTTTGCCACTCATGCTATTACCCCGCTCAACCAGGGAGTTGAGATTCTTGGTGCCAGCAGCGATCATCTAATTTTAGATATCAGCGATGCATCACGAACCTATCGTGTTGGAGATGAAGTGACTTTCTCACTCAGTTATGGTGCAATGCTGGCCCTAAATACCAGCACCTATGTATCAACTCAGTATGTGGAAGGTGCTTAGACTGAAGCGAGTTGATTTACTGAAAACTGAAACCCTGTCTGCACAGTTTTGTGATCAATCATATTGGCTATATGCCATTCTGATCCTTGTGCAAACAGGGTTTTTTCATTGGATTCTTTTGTGAACATGAATTATAATGAAAGTAACATTCTTAAAGGAGATGGTTCCATGAATCCCATCGATCTTCGAAGTGATACAGTGACGCAACCAACCCCAGAAATGATAAAAGCCATGTCACAAGCACCACTGGGTGACGATGTGTATGGCGATGACCCCACTGTAAACCGTTTAGAGGCAATGGCTGCAGAAAAACTGGGTAAAGAAGCGTCTCTCCTGGTTCCCACGGGCACCATGGGTAACCTGATTGCAGTTCTCACCCACACGAAACCGGGGCAGGAAATGATTCTTGAAGAAAAGTCCCATATTTTTCTTTATGAAGTGGCCAGTGTTGCTCGGATAGCCGGTGTTCAAACACGCCCGCTTTGTGGCCCCCGGGGACAAATGAACTTGGAATGTATTGAAGAGGCCATTCGTCCAGATAATATTCATTTCCCTGAGACAGGGCTCATTGCATTGGAGAATACCCATAATATGTACGGTGGAGCGGTGCTTCCTCTGGAGTACATGAAAAAAGTTTTTGCGTTAGCACAGTCAAGAAACCTTCCAGTTCACTTAGATGGAGCGCGCATATTCAATGCCGCCACAGCTCTGAAACGAGACGTTCGAGAAATTGCACAGTATACAGATTCAGTGATGTTTTGTCTGTCAAAAGGCCTGGGCGCTCCAGTGGGAAGCATGCTGGTGGGTAGCCAGACTTTTATTAATACGGCACGCAAACACCGAAAAATGCTGGGTGGCGGTATGCGTCAGGCGGGGGTTTTAGCAGCTTGTGGCCTCGTGGCACTTGAACACATGGTAGAGCGACTGCACGAAGATCACGACAACGCACGTTTTCTAGCAGAAGAACTTTTGAAAACAGGTCATTTCATCACTCAACCAGAGTCGGTTAAAACCAACATTGTCAATGCGGTGTTGGATAGTGAAAAAAACAACGCCTTTGATCTACTGGAAAAAATGGCCCAGAATGGCGTATTGGCCAATGCCCGAAGCCGTCGTCATTTTCGTTTTGTAACGCATAAAGATGTGAGTCGGGATCAAATTATGGAGGCTGTTGCCATTTTTAATCACATTCTGCGCTAATGATATCATCAGGCCCAAGCTGACGTAACTTGACACTAGCTGCCTGATTTGTAAAGAAAGGGAAATTGTATGGATATTTTTGATATCATGAACCGAAATCAGATAAAAGAAGAAGCACCTTTGGCTGATCGAATGCGGCCACAAAAATTGGAAGAAGTGGTGGGTCAAAGCCAGCTTCTCGGAAAAGGTCGTTTCTTGCAACGATGTGTGAGTGCACGGCGGATCCCCTCCCTGATTCTGTACGGTCCGCCTGGCAGCGGAAAAACAACAATGGCCCGGTTGCTGGCAGCAGCCTCAGACAGCACTTTTTTTCAATTGAGTGCAGTGATGGCAGGGGTAAAAGACATTCGCACTGTAGTTGAAGAAGCTGAACATTTACGTAAACATGCCGGAAAGAAATCCATCCTTTTCATTGATGAAATTCATCGATTTTCGAAGAATCAGCAGGATGCCCTCTTGCCACACGTGGAAAAAGGACTGATTGTTTTAGTAGGAGCCACCACTGAAAACCCATATTTTGAAGTAAATAGTGCTTTGATATCCAGAGTAACCGTCTTGAAACTGTTGCCACTGGAAACATCAGATATTCGGGTTTTATTGGAAAAGAGCTTAATCGATGAAGAACGGGGTTTGGGAAGATTATCACCTGAAGTGGCGCCTGAAGCCATGAGTTTTCTTGCTGAGACTGCTGGAGGAGACGCCCGAAAAGCATTGAATGCACTTGAAATTGCCACTTTAAGTACTCCGGCAAATGAACAGGGAAATATATTGGTTAGTCTTGAGGATGCCAAAGAATCTATTCAGAAAAGGGCCGTCCGATATGACAAGAATGGAGATCAGCACTACGATGTGATTTCTGCCTTCATAAAGAGTATTCGTGGCAGCGATCCCGATGCCGCCCTTCATTACATGGCAAAAATGATTGCGGCCGGAGAAGATCCAGAGTTCATCGCCCGTCGCATCATTATTTCTGCCTCTGAAGATATTGGAAACGCAGCTCCTATGGGAATGGCTGTTGCGATGGCAGCTCATTATGCCGTTAAACACATTGGACTTCCTGAAGCACGCATTCCCCTTGCCCAGGCAGTAACTTATCTGGCAACTGCGCCAAAAAGCAATGCTGCCTTTCTGGCCATCAATCGAGCCCAGGCCGATGTTGAAAAACACAGCACAGAAGTACCGCAGCATCTTCGCGATGCACACTATAGAGGTGCGGTTAACCTGGGGCATGGAAAAGACTACAAATATGCTCATGATTATCCCGATCATTATGTGAACCAGCAATATTTGCCTGATTCTCTTTTGGGTGCAAAATACTATGAAATGACTGAGCTGGGAGAAGAAAAGAAACGAAAAGCCTATATGGATAAGTTGCATAACCAGTAAACAGAACCCTGCCATATTGATTTGGCAGGGTTCTATTGAATACTTCTGCTGAGTCTTGTGGTGCTTTAACCATAAATTTTTATGCCGTCTTTATAGGTGGCTACAGCTTTGATCTCTTTAATGCTTTCCTCCTCCACCTGATATGGGTGGGCTGACAGCACGGCAAAGTCAGCCCGGTTCCCAGGTGCCAGCTGACCTTTAATGGTTGTCTCTCGTGTAAGTAGAGGCGGGTAGAGGGTAAATAGTTTAAGTGCCTCTTCCCGAGACAGCGCTTCTTCCGGAATCCACCCGTTCTTCGGATGGCCGGAAAGGTCTTTTCGGGCAATGGCCGTATAGAGGTTTTCAAAAGGATTGAAACCTTCCACGGGTGCGTCTGAACTGCCAACGCAGGGGATTCCCATCTGAAGGTAGGTTTTCCAGCAATAGCTGGTTTTTAAACGTTGAGTACCCACTCTTTCTTCGGCAATTTGCCAGTCAGAATGCAGAAAGACAGGCTGAAAATTAGCCACCACCTGCAACCGTTGATACTGTTCAAGTAATGCTGGACTGGCAATCTGACTGTGGATGATGGAAGGCATTAAATGGTGTTGTTGAATCAGCGGCTGGTATCTTTCGTAAGCTGCCAGTACTTTTTCCATGGTCAGATCTCCAATGGCATGAACAGCTGTATCAAAACCGTGTTCAAATGCCTGACGAATCATTTGATCCAGGTTTTCTTCAGACATGAGCATAAAGCCACTGGTAGTTGGATCGTCACTGTATGGCGACTTTAAAGCCGCTGTGCGTGATCCCAGCGAACCGTCACCCAAAATTTTAATTGGTCCGGCCATCAGCCGGTTAAAACACTTGCCGGTCTTCAACCCATTGTCGAGATAGAATTGAAAGTCAGAAGGTTCGTAGGTGATCATCTGAAGAACAACATTCAAAGGCAAAAGATTGGCAGTGTCAAGCTCCAGGTAGGCTTCCAGCAGAGCCTGTCGGTCTCCAACCATCCCAAAATCGTCTGTATGCACGCCGGTAAAGCCCATGGCCACCAAATCCTGGCAACCTGCAAGAATCAACTCTTTTATTTCTTCTTTTTCTTTGATGGGTGGAATGACACGATCAACCAAATTCATGGCTGTCTCCCGTAATATACCTGTTGGATGCCCATCAACATCCCTGTCAATGCGACCACCTTCGGGATCGGGAGTATCTTTGGTGATACCCGCCAAACGCAATGCTTCAGTGTTCACCACACAAATGTGGTAGCACATCCGAAGCAACTTCATTGGATGCTGGTCTGAAATGGCATCAAGGTCGTGGCGGGTGGGCATTTTTCGAACCGGAAAAGCATCATGATTCCAGCCGGATCCGTTTATCCATGTTCCGGGCACCACTTTTTTTAGATGAATAAAATCGGTCACTTTTTGCTGCATGGCTTCAAGACTGGTTACACCTTTGAGACTGACATTCTTTTCTTTCATGGCTGCATAACCAATCAAGTGGAGATGACAGTCAACCAGTCCGGGGCTGACGGCATGTCCTTCCAAATCAACGATTGTTACAGCAGGGTCCTGAGTCATATCGTGAGGTTTCAAAGATAATTCGGTGCCTGTTGCAACGATGAAACCATTCTCCACAAGAAAAGCATCGAATGAAGCCTGGCCGTCAAACAGCACTGGATCTGCATGAATAAAGAGAGTTTTCACATTCATCACTCCTGTCGGTTTGAATGGTCAAAGTGTTCTGATGCAGTTTACTGAAACAGTTTGATTCACTTATTCTTTCTTGTTTAATATTATAGCATAGATTTTAACGGTCTTAGACACAAAGCGAGACGCTTTCAAAAGAAAAACAACTGGCACACAGCTTGCATAGAAATAAAGTATGATGCGAAAGAATACAATCAATCGTTACCTAAAAAAGTGAACAGGAGGAGACAACATGCTGGAAATTAATCGCGAACGGCTTGAAGCACTTTTTTACAATTTGGTGGCAACACCTGGCATTTCTGGAACAGTGCAGGAGAACACAACCAGCGAAGCAATTATGGCATACTTTGAATCAGTGCCCTATTTTCAAAAGCACACCCAATATCTGAGAGCATTCCCCATTGAAGGTGATGCTTTCCATCGCAAGGTTGTGACCGCACTGGTAAAAGGAAAGCATGATTCCAACCGCACTATTGTTATGATCGGTCATACAGATGTGGTAGATGCATCAGACTATGGAAAAAATCAAGATGTTGCTTTCCACCCTCAAGAACTGATGAAACGAATTAATCCGGAATCACTTTCTCCGGATGCGCGCCGTGATTATGAATCAAAAGAGTGGATTTTTGGTCGGGGTGTAATGGACATGCGTTGTGGTGTTGCTGTTGCCATGGCAATGATTGAAGCTGCCGCCGGTGCCCCTGACACTTTGGAAGGCAATTTATTGTTCGTTGGTGTGCCAGATGAAGAAAACAATTCTCTTGGAATGATTTCTGCTACCAACAATCTGGTAACTTTGGCTGAAACCCACAACCTTGACTATGTAGTCTGCATTGATGGAGAGCCTCAGTTTCCCCGATATCCCGGTGATCCTGGAAAATATGTGTATCAAGGAACCCTTGGAAAATTTGTTTTAATGGCCTATGCTGTAGGCAAAGAAACTCATGGAGGCGACTCCCTTACCGGTCTCAATGCCAACCTTATCATATCTGAACTGACGCGGCGCATCGAGCTTAACATGGATTTGGCAGATGTTTTTGAAGATGTGGTGGTTTCACCTCCCACTTCACTGAAGCAAACAGACACCAAGGAACATTACAATGTGAAAACTCCTGAATCCGCCTATGCCTATTATAATTTTCTGACAGCGGATCAATCTCCCAAGCATTTTTTTGATAAGGTTCGCCAACTGGCAATGGAATCCATGCAAGATGCACTGAAACGTCAGAAAGATCAAACCCAGCGCTACTTTCAAATGACGGGTTCAGAGGGTAGCTACTATGACTGGGACCCCACCGTCCTCTCCTATAGCGAACTCTGGCAAATGGCATTGGAAAACGGTGGTGAAACCTTTGAAGCTCATATGGATTCTTGCAGAAAAAAATGGAAACAGCAACCAGAAATGGATCAACGCATTCTCAGCCTTAAAATGGTTCAGGAGGTGCACAGTTTCTGTGCCGACCAGCATCCCAAAATTATCTTGTTGTATGTGCCTCCTTACTATCCCCATATTAAACCCAGCACCACCACTCCCCGTCAGGCGAAAGCTGCTCAGGTGGTCAATCAAGTGGCTGAATATGCAAAAGAAGTCTTTGGTGAAACAGTGCTGGTGGACAAGTTCTTCACCGGATTATGTGATTTGAGTTTTGTGTGTCTTCAAAATGCTGAAGATGTGATTTCAAATATTCAACCCAATATGCCCAATTGGGGATTCTCTTACGAGCTCCCCGTTGAAACCATCAAAAAGCTGAACTTACCGGTGATGAACATTGGTCCTTATGGCAAGGATGCTCATAAAAACACTGAAAGATTACATGCAGATTACTCATTCAGAATATACCCGGCATTGCTGTCCTATGCAATCCAACAGCTGCTTCAAACAGAATCACTTGGGCAGGAGCCATAACGCTGTACCATCTCCAGTGTTTGGGTTCAACAGAATTACAGTTGACAGCAGAAGTAGTGCTTTAAGCATAATATTGCCTATCCATAAATACAAGCCAGGTACCAAATGAAAATGGTACCTGGCTTTGTCAGTGCTGTATAAAAGATGGAGATATTACCGAATATCCTTCAAGTAATACTTCTCACTGGTGAAGAACTCTCTGGTTAACGCTACCACTTCCTTACGCAGGAGAATAATAGCAATCATGTTGGGGATGATAATGGCCGCCAGCATGATATCCAGAAAATGCCACAATACTTCAGCGGCACCCACAGCACCCACAATGATTGATATCAGATAAACATAAATCCATTTTTTGGAAAAAGCAGTTCCAAACAGGTATTCTGCCTGCTTTTCACCATAAAAAATGACTACGATGATGGTTGATACGACAAATGCCAGCAACGAGAAAGTAACCACGGCACCGCCCATGGGGCCAAACATTTCCCCGAAAGCCATTGCAGGCAATGCTGAGGGATCTGCCGCCGCACCTTCTTCCAGCCAGAGACCGCTGGTGAGAATCACCAATGCCGTAATGGTGCAAATGACCAGTGTATCAATGATAACTTCAAAAACGCCCCAGAAACCCTGACGAACAGGATGATCTGTAATGGCTGCTGAATGGGCCATGGGTGCAGTTCCCATTCCAGCTTCATTAGAATAAGCTCCACGAGCTACCCCCCAGCGCACAACGGCAGCAAAGGCAGCACCACCAAAACCACCAACTGCTGCTGCTGGTTGAAAAGCGTGTGAAAAAATAAGGCCAAAAGCAGCAGGAACTTTTGTGATATTAGAGAGAATGATGATAATAGCTCCCAATAAATATAGTATTGACATAAAGGGAACCAGCTTTTCTGTCACACGGCCAATTCGTTTAATGCCGCCAACAACTACCATGCCCACCAAAGCCACCATAATTATCCCTGATACCAGCGGCGAGAGATTAAAGGCAGTGGAAGCAGATGCAGCAACGGAATTGGCTTGAACCATCACGCTGGGGATCAATTCCAGCATCAGGCCAAAGGCGAAGAAAGCCGCCAAAAACTTGGAATTTAGCCCTTTTTTCATGTAGTACATGGGTCCGCCGACAAACTCACCTTCTGCATTTTTTTCGCGGTATTTGACTCCTAATACTGTTTCGGCAAATTTGGAACCCATACCCACAAAGGCAATAACCCACATCCAAAATATGGCACCTGGGCCACCAAACATAATGGCTGCAGGGACACCAATAATATTAGAGGCACCCACTGTTGAAGCCAGGGCAGCAGTTACTGATTGAAAAGGTGTTACAGTACCTTCGCCTTCTGGTTTGGTAAAAATCTTGCCAAAGGTTTGTTTAACGATATATGGAAAATAACGGAACTGAAAAAATCCCAGTTCAATTGAGAGCCAAAGACCGCCCCCCACAAGTAAAATCAACATTGGTGGTCCCCATACCAAACCGGTGAGCCACCCTACAAAGTTAAGCAATCCTTCCATTTAACATAACCCCTTTCTTTCATAATGTTCTGCTGCAAATTCCTGAGCACTTTGGCATCAGGTATCAGACAAAAACAGTCATGAATGGCAACACCTCCTTTTATTTAGCAAACATCGATAAGTATAATCTCATTAGTATTTATTTGCAAGTTTCATTCCAACATAGTGTTCATAATTCAGAATCTTAGTACCAAATGGAAGAATCAGATTTAATTTTTATAAAATGAATGTCAACTGAATTTTTGTTCAAAGATTTGATCGATGGATGCTTTAAATTCCAATGGTCATCGGTTATGGCAGACAAATTCAATTATCAAGCAATTTTTACAATGTGCTAATCAATAGGATAAGAGTGGGCGAAAATAAAAATGACGATAATCGCATTATCGTCATTCAAATAGCATAAAATGTAATTGTTTTATTAAAATTATAGACGATTCACACCAAGTGCAAATGAATGGGCGCATAATGCAAATAAATTGGCAAACTCTGTCAAAATACTTGAAAGAGTTTGCCGGGTGCCTGTTTGTATTGTTTAACGAAATAAATCGATAATTGTTTCAACAAGAAGTTCAGGCATGACTTCAAATGAAAAAGGTTTGTGTAATCGTTCTGTAAACTGGTGAGCATCTTTTCCAAAGGGACCAATGTTGGCCACCGGCACATTAAAAGCGCGCATTTCGTCAATGGGCAGCTCATACTTTTCAGGCCAGGCAGGCATATTGGTAATCAGCTTGTTGATCGTATCCTGATTATCGGTCACGCTGCAAAAACTTAAATCAGAAATATAGGGGTAGAACTTTCGCAGTTTTAGTGGTTCGCTGATTTTAGGCTGAACTTTTGCCGCGCTGTTATTTAAAGCTTCCAGCAGGCGTTGTTCCCGTTCATCTTTGCCATTGATGTACATATGCGGGTAATAGGGTGGTGCAAAATAGACGACGATCATCGGATCTGAGTCGGGATTCATTTTGCATATTTCCTCGACAACTGCCAGACTGTATGCCCTGTCATCCATCGTTTCAGGATCAAGACGGCGTTTCAATGCAGCAAGACGCTGTTTCAATTTGTCTCCCATTTCTGTTTCAAGCTTGCGATAGAGAGCATCAAATGTATACACTTTAGTTTTCCATGGCAGTTTTTGGAAAGGAATTTCGCTCATTCTGCAATATTCCTTATAGTTATCATTTAGACGTTCAATCACTTGATTGAAGGCTTTTTCTGCTTTTAAAACAAGTTTGTCCATAACTTCATCGGGTTCACTGGCATGAGTTGGATAGTTGAAGTATAAGTGAGCAGATTTGGCAATTTGAACCGAATAGTCCTGCTTTAGGTCTTTCTGTTTTAATGTAATAGGGGGCACTGTTACTTCGCCATCGGCAACATCGCAAAGATCCTTGCACAAGTTTATTTCTCGAACCAGTTCCGAGGAAAGTTCGTTGGGATCCAAACCGCCAAAACTTTGGCCTACGTGGGTTTCTTTTCCAACGATGTAGAAGGAGGGAAGCAACTTGCCGATGGTTCCCACATAGATATACCGGTTCTCATCGCCTTCATAACGAGATGTCATATAGTCCGTGTCCAGAACTGCCACATACTCCAGATCATCTTTTTTTCGAATGGCATTCAGTAACTTTAAAGCACTGAGCATGCCTGCCGAATTACCTTCTTCATCGGGTACCCCTAAAAAGATCAAATTGCCATTGAAAAGGTCTGGGTTGCGCGCAGCTTCCAGTGTTGTGGCCAGATTTGCCGCCACGCCACATTTCATATCAAAAATACCCCGTCCAAAAACCCACTCACCGCTTTCCAGATCGCGTTTTACTTCATCGTTCAGTGTCATCTGTTTCAATGCCTCTTCAAGAGCCGGAGGATTATTGGCAATATGCTTCAAATCCCTGTAATCTTCAATGCCAACCGTGTCAATGTGCCCGAGTAAAATAACGGTTTTACGGTGCTCACCTTTGCCACCTTTCACATAGGCAATGACGTTGCGACGCTGGTCAGTGCTGTGTTGTTGCAGTTTTTGCAGAAAGAGCTGATCCGGATGATCCTGAAAATAAGCCTCATTCTTCAATAGTTCAAAAATGTGTCGTGCAATTTCTGTTTCACCGTCAGTTTCCACAGCACTGGGGATACGAGTTAGTTCAAGGGTGTACTTTTCTGTGTTTTCCTGAATGCGCTTCAGCATTAGATACGCTCCTTTGTCATTCAAATTTTAAGCCGAATTATCGATGGCGATGTTCACAAAAATCAATCAATCAAGCACATTAACGATCTGTTTAAATCATCTGTTAGTTTAGTAAGCAAGGAGCATGCCAAAACCATTACACTAAACAATCGAAGTAATGTTGACAAATTTAGTCGGGTATTCTATACTGTAGATATTGTAATGGATAGAACGGAGGCATATCATGATTCTCTCCACACGCGGCCGTTATGGATTAAAGGCCATGTTCGAGTTGGGACTTCATTATGGAAAAGGACCCATCCCACTTAAAATCATTGCCGAAAGGCAGTGCATTCCAGAAAATTATCTGGAACAACTCATTGCCATTCTTAGAAAAGCCGGCCTGGTTAAAAGTGTCCGTGGCGCCCAGGGCGGTTATTTGATGCTTCGTCCGCCTGATCAGGTGACGGTGGCACAGGTATTGCTGGCGCTGGAAGGACCTCTGGCGCCTGCAGAGTGTGTCGCAGACCCTGAAGCTCCCCGTTGCCGGTTAGCAGATGAATGTGTCACCCGGAGCGTATGGGAAAAAATTCGTGTGAGTATTCATGATGTCATCGATGCCATGACGCTGCAACACATGATTGAAGAACAGCTTCATCTCCATGCACCCACATCCAAACATCCAAAGGAGTGATCTTATGAACGTATATCTGGACTATAGTGCCACCACACCAATAAAACCAGAAGTGCTGGAAGCCATGATGCCTTTTCTGACACAACAGTATGGTAACCCTTCAAGTCTTCACAGTTTTGGGCGTGAAAGCCGCAAAGCAGTTGATAACGCCCGCGATCAGATTGCCAAAACCCTGAACGCCAGTCCTGACGAGATTTTTTTTACCGGTGGTGGATCAGAAGCAGATAACTGGGCGATTAAAGGCACTGCCTATGCACTTAAGTCAAAAGGACGTCATATTATCACCACAGCCATTGAACATCATGCGGTGTTGCATGCTTGTGAATATCTTGAAAAGGAAGGCTTTCAAGTTACTTACCTGCCAGTGGATGAAAACGGCTTGATTTCTTTGGATGACTTGAAAAACGCCATTAAAAGTGATACCATTCTCATCAGTGTTATGTATGCCAATAATGAAATTGGAACCATTCAGCCCATTGAAGAAATCGGCCGCATCGCCAGAGAACATCGCGTGCTTTTTCATACAGATGCAGTGCAGGCTTATGGGCATCTGGAGATGGATACCAAAAATCTTCCTGTTGACATGATTTCTATTTCCGCCCATAAACTATATGGGCCCAAAGGTGTGGGTGCTCTCTATCTTCGCAAGGGTGTACGCATTCACAACCTCATACACGGCGGCGGCCAGGAAAAAAAGAAGCGGGCCGGCACTGAAAATATTGCGGGTATTGTGGGCTTTGGAAAAGCAGCTGAACTGGCCTATATTGATGTGGAAACCCACGATCAACGTCTGACAGCGCTCCGGGATGATTTGAAGAATCAGTTGATGGAGGCCATTCCCTATACCCGCCTCAATGGCCATCCGGAAAGAAGATTGTGCAATAATGTGAACCTCAGCTTTGAATTTATTGAAGGAGAGTCCATGCTCTTAAGTTTGGATATGGTGGGAATAGGTGCATCCAGTGGATCTGCCTGCACCTCCGGGTCACTGGATCCTTCCCATGTGTTACTGGCCATTGGTCTTAGTCATGAAATCGCCCACGGGTCACTTCGGTTAACCCTGGGAGATATGACAACACAAGAAGAAATTGATTATGTTGTGAAGCAGCTGCCGCCCATCGTGCAGCGGCTACGTGACATGTCACCCCTATATGAACAGGTTAAGGAGGGCAACCGTTAATCATGTATAGCGAAAAAGTCATGGATCATTTTACCAACCCCCGCAACGTAGGTGAAATTGCAGATGCTGACGCCATTGGTCAGGTGGGCAATCCCAAATGTGGCGACATCATGAAAATGTACTTCAAGATTGAAAACGATGTTATTGTGGATGTTAAATTTAAAACCTTTGGATGCGGCAGCGCCATTGCATCTTCCAGTATGGCCACCGAACTCATTAAAGGAAAAACCATTGACGAAGCACTTGCATTATCCAACCGGGCTGTGGCAGATGCTCTTGATGGTCTACCGCCGGCAAAAATGCATTGTTCTGTTCTGGCAGAAGAAGCCATCAAAAGTGCCATGTTTGATTTTGCACAGCGACACAAGCGGGATTTTGAAGGTCTAAAAGGATACCAACCGCCCACCGGGGACGAAGATCATCACGATCACGGCGAAGAAGAATAAACGAAAGCGGAGAAGACATTTCTCCGCTTTGTCCATGCGTGTCATTATTGATTGATCCATAGCGAATTGGGGAAATGTGTATGAAGAAAACAAATCAAAAAAAAGTGTTGCTGGGAATGAGCGGCGGGGTAGACAGTTCAGTGGCTGCCTATGTGCTAAAAGAACAGGGATATGATGTCATCGGCGTTACCATGCAAATTTGGCAAGATGAAAAGGCGGAAGAAAACACACCGGAAAGCAGCTGTTGTTCCCTCAGTGCCGTTGAAGACGCGCGACGAGTGGCCAGTCATCTGGACATTCCTTTTTATGTAATGAATTTCAAAGACTATTTTCGTGAAACGGTGATCGACTATTTTGTCAGGGAGTACAGAGCAGGCCGAACCCCCAATCCCTGCATTGCCTGCAACCGATATGTCAAGTTCGAAGAACTGTTGCGACGTGCCTTGCAACTGGGGTGTGATTACGTAGCCACCGGCCATTATGCCATCATCGACCAAAACTCCTCAACAGGGCGCTATCTATTGAAAAAATCGGTCACTGACAGAAAAGATCAAACCTACGCCTTGTATCAAATGACTCAGGAGCAACTGCAGCGAACGCTGATGCCTCTTGGAAACTACCACAAAGAAGAGGTTCGGCGCATTGCACAAGAGCTTAACCTGCCAGTGGCAACCAAACCCGAAAGCCAGGAAATTTGCTTTGTACCAGACAATCAGTACGGAAAATTCATCGAAGCGTACGACGGTCAGATAACTGAAACAGGGCTCTTCAAAGATCAAGACGGACATACTGTTGGAACCCATAAGGGAATTATTCACTACACGGTGGGACAGCGAAAAGGATTGGGTCTGGCCATGGGAAAACCAGTATATGTGACAGATATTCTTCCGGCAGTCAACGAAGTTCATATCGGCAATCCGGAAAATCTAATGGCTCATGGGTTGCTGGCCAATGACCTGAATTTCATTCCCTGGGACACTCTACTGACCCGCCATCCAGTCACCATCAAAGTCAGATATAATGCCAGTCCGGTTCCGGGTGTTGCCAATATAACAGAAGATGGGAAACTGGAAGTATTGTTTAATGAGCCTCAAAAAGCCATATCGCCAGGTCAGTCAGTGGTACTGTATGATGGTGATGTGGTAATTGGTGGCGGCATCATTGAGTCGCGTATCAGATAAATGGACGCTGGTTTCTGTTGCTGAAGTACCTCTATCACTTTTTTACATGAATCAGATGCAGGAAACCCCTGCCCCGTGATATAATGGTGCCACAAAAGGAGGATCAACATGGAGAAAAAAGGGATCAATGAAATTCGTCAAGCTTTTCTTGAATTTTTTGAATCAAAAAATCATTTGGTGCGCCCCAGTTTTTCCCTGATACCCAAAGACGACAATAGCCTGCTTCTGATTAACTCCGGTATGGCACCATTAAAGCCGTTTTTTGCAGGTACACAGGTTCCCCCCAAAAAAAGAATGGCCACCAGTCAAAAATGTATTCGTACAGGCGATATAGAGAATGTTGGAAAAACTGCCCGGCATGCCACTTTCTTTGAAATGCTGGGAAATTTTTCTTTCGGTGATTATTTCAAGAAAGAAGCCATACGATGGAGCTGGGAATTTTCACTGGATCATTTAAAACTTCCGCCGGAACGTATCTGGGCATCAATTTATGAAGAAGATGATGAAGCCTTTCATCTGTGGCGTCAGGAAGTGGGCCTGCCAGAAGAACGCATTGTGCGACTTGGCAAAGAAGATAACTTCTGGGAGATTGGACTGGGCCCCTGCGGACCCTGCTCTGAGCTTTACTTTGACCGGGGTGAAAAATATGGCTGTGGTGATGCAGCCTGTAAACCTGGTTGCGAGTGTGACCGCTATGTGGAATACTGGAATCTTGTTTTCACCCAGTTCAACAAAGATGAAGCCGGCAACTATACACCATTGCCTAATCCCAATATCGATACCGGTATGGGCCTGGAACGCGTAGCCTGTATGTTGCAGGAAGTTGATTCCATCTTTGAAATAGACGGCATGCGGGTAATTCTCGACAATATCTGTGAACGTTCAGGCGTTGCTTATGGAGAAAATCATCAACATGACATATCCATTCGCATCATTACAGACCATATACGTTCCATCACCTTTATGATCAGCGATGGCATACTACCCAGCAACGAGGGCAGGGGCTATGTGTTACGTCGGCTCTTGCGTCGGGCTGCCCGTCACGGAAAGCTTCTGGGACTCAACCAGGCCTTCCTTTATCTGCTGATGGATCAAGTTGTCGAAAAATTCCATTCCGGTTACCCAGAGTTAATGGAAAAACAGGAGATGATTCGCAAGGTAATACTGGTAGAAGAGGACCGTTTTCAGGAAACCATTCATCAGGGCAGCGAAATGCTCAGCGCATACATCGAAACGATGAAATCGAAAGGCCAACAAGTTCTTAGCGGCTCCCAGGCTTTTAGACTATACGATACCTTTGGTTTCCCCCTTGATCTAACCAAAGAAATTCTGGAAGAAGCAGGTATGACCGTCGACGAACCTGCCTTTAAAGCAGAAATGGAACAACAAAAAACACGTGCCCGAAATGCCCGCAGCGAAGCCGGGGCTGTAGGCTGGAAAGAAGATCCTTTAACCATACTGACCGCAGTGCCTCAAACCAATTTTGTCGGTTATGATAGTCTCGCTGTATCTGCCACTGTTACGGCACTCATTCAAGAGGGAACTTCTGTTGAAAGAGGTCCTGCCGAAAAAGGAACAACGCTGTTCGTTCTCTTGGATCAAACCCCGTTCTACGGAGAAGGTGGCGGGCAGGTGGGTGATCAGGGTGTTCTAAAAGGCGCCACTTTCATAGGACGTGTGGTTGATACCCGAAAGGGAAGCGGGGAAGTGATCTACCATGTTGTGGAGGCCGATCAGGGGCAGATAGCCGTGGGAGACACCCTCCAGGCCATTGTCACCTCCGAGCGCCGCGCCGATACAGCCCGGAATCACACTGCAACCCACCTGTTGCATAAATCACTTAAACATATACTGGGAGAACATGTGCAGCAGGCGGGATCTCTTGTAACCCCAGAACGCCTCCGGTTTGACTTTAACCATTTTGAACCCATGACCGCAGAAGAACTTGAAACGGTTGAAACCATTGTCAACCAACAAATACAGCGATCACTTCCGGTTCAAATCATGGAAACGTCAATGGAAAAAGCCCGGTCATTGGGAGCCGAAGCCCTGTTTGATGCCAAATACGGCGAGACGGTGCGTGTTGTAAAAACCGGTGACTTCAGTCTTGAACTATGTGGAGGTACCCACGTCAATAACAGTGGTGAAATCGGCATGTTGCTGATTCTTGGTGAAAGCGGTATTGCCTCAGGAGTAAGGCGTATTGAAGCCGTTACAGGTACAGGCGCATACCGCCTCTTTAAACAGCATCAGGAAACATTGCAAATCATGGCTTCTTTGCTTAAAACACGCCAGGAACGACTGCTTCCCCGATTGGAAGAAATGATTCAGGAGAACCGGGAAAAAGATCAGCTTATTCAAAAAATGAAACAGGAACAGATGAAAGACCAGCAGGGTGATTTGCTGCAGAACGCAGTAACCATCGGGCAAACGGCTGTGGTGATCACTTCTCTTGAAGGTCAGTCAATGGACGCACTTCGGGAACTGGGAGACCGCATCAAAGATAAAGCAGGTTCGGCAGTGATTTTGCTTGCTTCACATGAAGACGAGAAGGTACACATTATGGCTACTCTTTCGAAAGACCTGGTTGAAAAGGGCCTTCATGCCGGTAAGTTGGTGAAAGAAGTTGCTGCCATCACAGGCGGCGGCGGCGGCGGTAGACCCGATATGGCCCAAGCCGGTGGTAAAAAACCTGATAAAATCCCTGAAGCCCTTTCCCGTGCCATGGAAATGATCCAGCAGGCTTTAGCGTAAAAGCAGTTTTATCAAAGGAGGAATCAGTGATGAGTGATCAAATGAATAATACTATGCGTTTCAGTCTTGAACAGGACAAAAAAGACCAGGCCCGGGAAATCATCACACAGGTTTACCAGGCATTGGAAGAAAAGGGCTATAATCCTGCCAATCAGTTTATTGGATATATTCTTTCAGGAGATCCGTCCTACATCACCAGTCATGGCGGTGCACGCAGCCAGATTCGTAAAATTGAACGGGATGAAATACTGGAAGAACTGCTTAACAGCTATATAAAGCACCACATGCACCAGAAATGATTTCACCGGTTTCCCAGCATGCGTTAGGCAAGACGCACATCAGGGTTTCCAGGCTTTGTTACGGAACCCTGACAATGGGCCCCCTTCAGCGAAACATGACACCTGAGGCTGGCGGCCGGCTGTTGTGTCACGCTTACCAACAAGGTATCACTTTTTTTGATACGGCCCAGCTATATGGTACTTACCCCCATCTCCGGTACTTACTAAAGCAGGTGCGCCGGGAGAATGTGGTCATTATGACCAAGTCATACGCCTGGTCAGCAGAAACCGCCAGAGAAGCAGTGGAAGAAGCCCTGGAAGAAATGGGAACCCATTATCTGGATATCATGTTGATGCATGAGCAGGAGAGTCTCCACACCCTGCAGGGGCATGGGGACGCATTGCAAGAGTACGTACGTTTGAAAGACAGGGGCATTATTCGTGCTGTGGGGTTTTCCACTCACCGTATTGCGGCCGTCACTGCAAGCCTCCGTTTTCCTCAGTTGCAGGTGATTTTCCCCATCTTCAACCCTGCTGGTCTGGGAATTCAAGACGGGAGCATTGACGAAATGACCCTGGCACTGCAGTCAGCCCGAACTGCGGGAAAAGCAATTGTGGGGATGAAACCACTGGGTGGCGGCCACTTACTGGGCACCTACGAAGAGGCCCTCCGATTTTCTCTCGAACATCCATTATTGGATGCTGTGGCAGTAGGTATGCAGTCACAAGCAGAAATCAACGCCAACTGCCAGCTGGTAAATGGTTTACCCCTCACCCGGGCTGTTCGTGAAGCAGCGATGTCCAGAAAAAGAAAACTTCACTTGGGAGACGAGTGCCGGGGATGTGGAAACTGCATCAAGCGATGCCGTCAGAAAGCTCTCTCCATGACTAATGGAAAGGCAGTTGTGGATCACAGCCGATGTATTTTATGCAGTTATTGTGTGGTTGATTGCCCAGAGTTCTGCATTAAAGTCTTATGAGTCTTTATTTAACCACACAAAAGGAGAACACTATGGAACCCTTTAAACGCATTCTAGCCCTTGACGTTGGTGACAAAACCATCGGAATGGCCGTTAGTGATCCGCTGGGTTGGACTGCTCAGGGCCTGCACACCATCCGCAGAGAAACCCCTGAAGCCGATATCCAAGCCATGAAAATAGTCATCAAACAGTACGAAGTTACGCATCTGGTGGTGGGGCTACCCAAAAATATGAATGGCACCATTGGGCCGCAGGCAGAAAAAGTGCGTCATTTTATTGAGCAGCTTCGCCCTGAAATTAGCTGCGAAATCACAGAATGGGACGAGCGTCTGACAACAAAAATGGCCGAACGTTCCTTGATAGAAGCAGATTTAAGACGCAGCAAAAGAAAAAAAATCATTGATACTGCAGCAGCAGTTTGTATTCTGCAAGGGTATCTGGATTTTTTGAATAGATGAAAATGCAATGACAACCAATTCCCAAAGGAGGTAAGAAATATGACCCATGACCACGAACATGATCACACTCACGATGAACACATTGTTACCCTGGTGGATGAAAATGGAGAAGAACAAGACTTCGAGATTATTATGACCATGGAAATGGAAGACCAGGAATATGCCATTCTTTTGCCCGTCGATGCTGACGAAGATGAAGATGCCTACATTTTCCGTATGGAGCAGGATCCCAATGATGAAGAGCAGGTAATGCTGGTGGCAGTTGAAGATGACGATGAGTTTGAACAGGTTGCCGCTGCATACGAAACCATGTTGGATGAAATGGAAACAGAAGAAAGCTAACATACTGACTGCATATTAAAGAACTGCAGGTGGATCCATTTGATGAGCTCTGCCTGCAGTGTATATCCCCTTTTTCATTTGACAATCATGCGACCAACCGTTATAATAAGAAATGAAATGATTATTACATGAGAATCATCAGGCTTAGAACCTGATGGAAGCAGGTGAATTTATGGAAAATCCCCTTGATCAATTAAAAACGTTACTAAAAGAAAAAGGATATAAACTGACCCCGCAGCGCAGGGCAGTTTTAAATATTATCATGGAAAATCAGGGGCAGCATCTCAATACAGAAGAGATCTATGACCTGGTGAAAACCCAATGCCCGGACATTGGATTGGCGACGGTATATCGAACGTTGCAGATCCTTGATGAAATGGGTTTGATCCTGAAGATCAATCTGGATGATGGATGCAGCCGCTACGAGTTCAACAATCACAAAGAAGATCACCAGCATCATCACCTGATTTGCCAGAATTGCGGAGCCATTATTGAAGTCGGGGAAGACCTTTTGGATCCGCTGGAAGAAGAGATTACCAACAAGTATCAGTTTACAATCACAGACCATAAAGTCAAATTTTTCGGATTATGCTCCAAATGCAGGTAGTCCATCTATAAGATATGGGACTACCTGTGTTTGTGTGCGCGAAAACAGAAAGGAATTAATATGACAGATACAACAACGAAACCAAAGAAAAAAAAGAAGTGGTTTAAACGCCCCCCCAAATCGGACAAACCGAAAGAGCAGCCTGTGGAGAGTAGTACTCCCACAGTCACAGCAGACAGCTCAACAGCAACAACTAAAGTGACACCAGCCAAGAAAAAGAAACGACCGGCAAAAGCTCAACCGGTGCCGGTGCCAGAACCAGGCGGCGAAAAAATAAAAATCATTCCCCTTGGCGGTTTGAAAGAAATCGGAAAGAACCTGACCCTGGTGGAATACAAAAATGAAATCCTCATCATCGACTGCGGTCTCAGTTTCCCTGACGATGAAATGCTGGGCATCGATATTGTCATTCCCGACATGACATATTTGGTGAAAAACCAGGAAAAAATAAGAGGCGTGGTCATTACCCACGGTCACGAAGACCATATTGGTGCTATTCCTTACCTGCTGAAACAGATCAACGTTCCCATTTATGGCCCCCGTTTGGCCTTGGGACTCCTGGAAGTTAAGTTCAAAGAGCATCGACTGAACAATGTACGTATGCAACGCATCAAGGGTGATGAAACATTCCAGCTGGGCGTCTTTAAAATCGAGCCAATCCGAACCACCCACAGTATTCCTGACGCCTTTGCCATTGCAGTGCATACTGATATCGGAACCATTCTTCATACAGGAGACTTTAAAATTGATTACACACCTGTCGATGGACAGGTGATGGATCTTCATAAGTTTGCAGATCTGGGAGAACAGGGTGTTTTGTTAATGTTGGCTGATAGTACCAATGTTGAACGCCCCGGCGCCACCATCTCAGAGCAAAATGTACGCAAATCCCTTGAGAATGCTTTTATGAACTGCAAAAGCCGTATTATCGTGGCCACGTTCTCATCCAATATCCACCGGCTGCAGATTATTATTAACACAGCACAAAAATTTAACCGTAAAGTGGTCATTAACGGTCGCAGCATGCTCAACGTTTTTGCTGTTGCCAGTGAGCTGGGTGTCATGAACGTGCCTGAAGGTCTTGTCATAGATCTTCGAGATATGGATGAATACCGGGATGATCAGCTGGTGCTTTTAACAACCGGAAGCCAGGGAGAACCCATGGCTGCGCTGAGCCGCATGTCTTCCGGCGAACACAGAAAACTGGATATACAGGCAGGGGATCTGGTGATCTTCTCCGCCTCACCCATTCCTGGCAATGAAAAAACTGTCAGCCGAGTGATTAATCAACTCTTTGAAAAGGGAGCAAATGTGATTTATGATTCTCTGGCTGAAGTGCATACTTCCGGGCACGCCTGCCAGGAAGAACTTAAGTTGATGCACAACCTGGTGCGCCCCAAATACTTTATTCCCGTTCATGGAGAGTACAGACATTTAAAGCAGCATGCCAATCTGGCCATGAGCTTGGGTATGCCCGAAGAAAATGTCTTCACCATGCAAAATGGACAGGTGTTGGAGTTTGACGAGGCAGAAGGAAAAATCACCGGCAAGGTTCAGGCAGGACCGATTTTGGTGGATGGTCTGGGTGTGGGAGATGTAGGCAGTATTGTGCTTCGTGACCGTAAACATCTGGCCGAAGACGGTTTAATGGTGGTTGTGGTCACCATGGATCGCAGCGAAGCCAAAGTCGTTGCCGGACCCGATATCATTTCCAGAGGATTCGTCTATGTGCGCGAATCAGAAGATTTGATGGAAGAAGCCCGCATAGTTGTGCAAAAGTCACTTGACCAAATGGAACAGAGGGGCGTCAAAGAATGGGCTCAGCTCAAGAATGGCATTCGTGACGGTCTCAAAGATTTCCTTTACCACAAAACCCAGCGACGCCCCATGATTCTCCCCATCATCATGGAAGTATAACCCCATAAAACAAACAACCAACCACAGGAGGCATCTCGATTCCCACAGGGAGTCGGGAGAGCCTCCTTAAACACGTGCTTTAAATAGCAGTGTTCACGTGAAAGTAAGGCAACATACCGCATTTCCTATTGCTGGAAACTTGCGCCTGCGATATAATTACCTGAGACTTTCGAAATGGAGGCGTACCGCTTGGATATTTTATTGTACCTGATCATTATTGTGACCGGCGGCTTCATCGGTTACCGCCGCATGTTAAAACCATCCATCCTGAACCGGCTGGATTTTTTTCAGAGTGGTGCCCTGTTACTCTTGTTATTTATCATGGGCGTGAACATTGGCCTTGACGAAACAGTGATCGCATCCTTCGGCACCATCGGACTACAGGCATTTGTATTGGCTGGTTTTTCGATTGTTTTTAGTGTCATAGGCGTTAAGATGGTTTCTGCCCATATTCTTCATCGAAAAGGAGACTCAAGATGACCATCGCTATTTTCATTGCAGTTGCTCTGGGCATTGGAGCCGGCATTCTGGTTGTCCCCCCCACCATAATCCCCCATATGGGCAACCTCATAACGTTTGGCCTGTGCCTGCTACTGTTTTTTGTAGGCATAGATGTGGGGCGACAGGGAGATTTATTCAAAAAAATCCGGGAAATGGGTTTTCGCATACTACTGGTACCCTTTATGGTAGCTCTCGGCAGTGTGCTGGGAACCATGGCCGGCGGGTTGCTCCTCCACATTCCCTGGTATCAGGCTGGGGCCGTAGGTGCCGGATTTGGCTGGTATTCCTTTTCGGCCATTGAGCTGTCAAAACACAGTGCTCAATTAGGAACCCTGGCTTTTATTACCAATATTTCAAGAGAAGTCATGGCACTGATTTCCATCCCCTTTGTCGCTCGTTATATCGGAAAACTGGAAAGCATAGCCCCTGCCGGCGCCACCAGTATGGATGTCACCCTGCCTATTATTTCCCGTTCGACAGATGGCAATGTGGCCATCATTGCTTTTATTACCGGTGTTGTTCTGACAGCCATTGTGCCGGTGCTGGTACCCTTTCTCATGACTTTCGGGTAACCAGAAAGCACAAAAGGAGTTATTTGATGAACCCTATTACACAACCCTATGTGGAAGACTATTTAAAGACACTACTGCCTCAACGTTCAGGTATACTCAATAAGCTGGAGCAGGAGGCGCAGAACCAGCACATCCCCATCATTACCCCTGAAGTGGCTTCACTGATGGAAATCCTCATTAAAACAACCCACAGCCGACACCTTCTTGAAGTAGGCACAGCCATTGGCTATTCTGCCATCTTGTTTTGCTACGCAGCCGGCCCAAACTGCAGGCTGATTACCATTGAAAGAGAACCTCATCTGATCGATGCTGCCAGACGTCATATAGAAGAGGCTGGCTGCTCCCAACAGATCAAAGTAATGCCCGGTGACGCGACAGCAGTTCTTCCCTGTCTCAGCGAACCAATGGATATGATTTTTCTGGACGGTGCCAAAGGACACTATCATCAGATGCTGGAACACTGTCTGAAATTATTGAAACCAGGCGGCTTGTTAATTTCCGACAATGTGCTGTTCCGGGGTATGGTTGCCAGTGATACCATGGTGAAGCGGCGAAAAAAGACCATCGTGACCCGTATGCGCCAATATCTAGAAACCATTACCAGTCACCCACAACTTCAAACCAGCTTATTACCCATAGGCGACGGCCTTGCCATTAGCCTGAAGCTGATCGAAACATCATCAAATCTAAAATAACGGGGGATCCCATGACTCATCTTGTGCAACCATCACCATCAATTGAACTGCTGGCACCTGCCGGTGATCTGGAACGATTAAAAACCGCCGTGATTTATGGAGCAGACGCCGTGTATCTGGGCGGGCAGGTTTTCGGACTGCGGGCAGCCGCAAAAAATTTCAGTATTAGCCAGCTGGAAGAAGGCGTCGCTTTTGCCCATGAACATGGAGCTAAAGTCTATTTAACCCTGAATATCATCCCTCATGAAGAAGATTTACAAGCGCTGCCCCAGTACTTGGCCAGCATCAGCCATATTCCCCTGGACGCATTCATTGTCTCAGATCCAGGCACCTTTGACATGGTGCAGGAACTGGCACCCCAAGTTCCCATGCATATCAGCACACAGGCAAATACCACCAACAGCCAGACGCTGAAATTCTGGCACCGGCTGGGCGCCCAGCGGGTGGTGCTTGCCCGGGAGCTGAGTCTTCAGGAGATCAGCTGCATTCGTAATGAAGTTCCGGCAACCCTTGAACTGGAGGCTTTCGTTCATGGTGCCATGTGTATTTCCTATTCGGGCCGTTGTCTGTTGAGTAACTACATGATTCAGCGGGATGCCAACCGGGGGGAATGTGCTCATCCCTGCCGCTGGAAATACCATCTGGTGGAAGAGAAGCGCCCTGGAGAATACATGCCTGTATACGAAGATGCGACAGGTACGTACATTTTTCATTCCAAAGATCTCTGTCTTATTCAGCACTTGCCCCAGTTGATCAAGGCAGGCATCACCAGTCTGAAAATCGAAGGACGCATGAAAACCGTTCATTACGTTGCAACAGTGGTAAGGGCATACCGTATGGCATTGGATGCTTACCTGACCGATCCTGACAACTGGACACCAGATCCCGATTGGATGCAAGAACTGTCAAAAGCAAGCCACCGCCCTTTTACCACAGGATTTTACTTTGATCCTCCGGGGCCCGATGACCACATTTATGAGGATGCCGCCCAGCCTCGCAGCTATGATTTCATTGCCAAAATCATTGATTTCGATCCGCGTACCATGACGGCCACAGCCGAACAGCGAAACCGATTCTATGAAGGTGACGAGGTGGAAATCATTGCACCGCACCAAGTATTGCAATGCTTCACCATCACAAATCTGAGAGATGAAACTGGTGAGTCAATTGAACAGGCCCCACACCCCCAGCAAATGGTCACTTTTCAGGTCCCGTTTGAAGTGGTCCCCGAAGCACTGATACGAAAAGAACGAAGGGTAAAGGAGGCAGCGAAATGAGCAAACCCATTCTCATTGGGATTACCGGCGGCACTGGTTCCGGTAAAAGTACCGTTTCCCGTCAAATTCTAAAACATCTGCCGGAACAGAGCATTGTCATCATTCCCCAAGACGCCTATTACAAGAATCAAGACCATCTGCCTCTGGAAGAGCGAATTAAAGTCAATTACGACCATCCTTTTTCTTTTGAAACCGATCTCCTCACTCGTCACCTGAAAGCGCTGTTGAGAGGTGAGTCCATTGAAATGCCCCAGTATGATTTTGAACGCCATACCCGAAAGAAAGAAACGCTCACTGTTGAGTCCCGAAACATTATTATCCTTGAAGGTATTTTGCTTTTTGATGACCCCAGCTTGCGAGAACTGATGGATATCAAAATTTTTGTCGACACCGATGCCGACGTGCGTATCATTCGCCGCATCATGAGAGATATCAAAGAACGGGGGCGTTCACTTGATTCTGTCATCAACCAGTACATGACCACCGTTCGGCCGGCACATCTCCAGTTTGTGGAGCCCAATAAAAAATATGCTGACATTATTATCCCTGAGGGCGGCAAAAACCAGGTGGCTATTGATATTATCGTCACAAAAATCAAGGCCATTCTCGAAGACTAAGTCATGAGCCGACAAAGGAGATTATAGATATAATGAAACTATTGCAGCCAAATCTATGGGTGGACAACCTTCAAGAAATACCCCTTCAACAGCTTCAAAGCATCGGCATTAAAGGCCTCATGATTGATATTGATAATACCCTGGTTGCCTGGGACCAGTCTGAACCTGCCCAAGAGGTGCGCCAGTGGGTCACCCGTGCCAGAACACTGGGTTTTCAAGTGGTGCTGGTATCCAATAACCATTCACTTCGTGTTGATGAAATGCAGGCTTTTTTCATGGTTCATGGTTTTTCTAAAGCCAAAAAACCCACTTTGGGAACTTTGAAAAAAGCCATACGTCTCATGGGGTTCCCGCGACAGCAGGTAGCCATGATTGGCGACCAGATTTTCACCGATGTGCTGGGGGGAAATCGTTTGGGAGTTTACACCATCCTGGTGACCCCCATTAAAAGCAAAGAATTCTGGTGGACCACACTGGTGAGACCAGTGGAAGCCCGGGTGCTTCATCGCATGAAAAAGTTCCGCAATCATGGTTGAAATGAGAAGTCATTTCATTCGCCAAATGCGTGACGTCACGTTACGTCATTAATTTATGGAAATATTCACTTTACGAATGATAAAAAAATGGTATAATAGGATCATAACGGGTATCTTGTAAAAATAGGAAAATAAGCCCGGTTACAACTTGAAGAAATTCATACAGAAGGAAACGATCCGCGGCTACAGATGGACGCCTATGCCGTGGTAATCCAGTGGCGTAACCGGCTGAATAGACATATTCGTCGGTTTTATTTTTTTATGACCGGAGGAATCGACATGAAGACATTGAAGAACAGACGGCTTGGCGACCTGCTGGTGGAAACCGGCATCATCACACCGGATCAATTGAAAGAAGCACTTACCATTCAAAAGGAATCCAACAAAAAAATAGGCGAAGTACTGGTGGAAGAAGGGTTCATCTCAGAAAAACAAATTATTGAGGTGCTGGAATTTCAACTGGGAATCCCCCATATGGATCTGGAAAAAACCTATATTGACCCAGAAATGCCCCGTTTGATTTCAGAAAAAATGGCCAGAAGACACAACCTGATTCCCCTCAGCCAAAAAGACAATCGGTTGATGGTGGCCATGGCCGATCCACTGAATATTTTTGCGGTTGATGATGTAAAAATTGCCACCGGCATGCAGGTGGAACCGGTGATCGCCAGTAAAGAAGATATCCTTAACGCCATTGGCCTCTATTATGAAAAAGAAAGTGCCGAAAAAGCACTTGAGGAATTTGATGAAACCTATACCAGTGAATTTTTTGATGATCTGAATGAAGAAACACTGGCAAATGTTGAAAAAGCACCCGTTGTTAAACTGTTGAATTCTGTCATTAGACAGGCCATCAAAATGAAAGCCAGTGATATACACATTGAACCGTTGGAACGAAGTCTGCGGGTGCGTTTCCGAATCGATGGCGATCTGCAGGAAATAATGAAACCGCAAAAAGCCAGTCACTCAGCTGTTGTTACCCGAATCAAAATCATGGGTAAAATGGATATTGCAGAAAAACGGGTTCCCCAAGACGGCCGGGTTGAAATGGAAATTGACGGGCGTGAAATTGACATGCGTCTGGCGGTGATGCCCACGGTTTATGGTGAAAAAATTGTCATACGACTTCTTGACAGAAGTGCCATTCTGCTCAGTAAAGATCAGTTGGGCTTCAACGAGAATAACATGAAAACTTTTGACCGCATTATTCAGCACCCCCACGGCATTATTCTGGTCACCGGACCCACCGGTTCCGGAAAAACCACCACCCTCTACACTGTGCTTCAGGAACTCAACAAGATAGATAAAAACATTATCACGGTGGAAGACCCGGTGGAATATCGAATCAACGGAATCAATCAGTCACAGGTAAATGTAAAGGCAGGCCTTACTTTTGCCAGCGGGCTGCGATCCATATTGCGCCAAGACCCAGACATTATTATGATTGGCGAAATCCGTGATACAGAAACAGCACAAATAGCCGTTCGTGCTGCCATCACCGGTCATCTGGTACTCAGCACCCTTCATACCAACGACACTGTTTCAACCATTTCACGCCTTATTGATATGGGTATTGAACCATTTCTGGTCTCAAGCTCGGTGGTGGGCATTATGGCTCAACGACTGGTGAAAAGAATATGTCCCGATTGTCAAGCTGCCTATGAACCCAATGAAAAAGAAAAAGAACTGTTGGGCCTTGACAATGGTGTTGCCATCTATCGGGGAAAAGGGTGTAATGCCTGCAATCACACTGGGTACAGGGGCCGTACCGGTATTCATGAAATATTGCCCATGTACGATAGAATTAAAACCATGATCGATGAAAGAAAACCCATCGAATCCATTCGCCAGCAGGCCATGCAGTCAGGCATGATCACCCTGCGCCAAAGTTGCCGTCAGTTGGTGTTGAGTGGCATCACCACTGTGGATGAACTGGTTAAAATGACATACTCACTGGAATAAGGAGGGATCACGTGGACATTCTGCAATTTTTGAAAAGAGCCATTGAGCTCAAAGCTTCCGATTTGCATATTACGGCTATGCTTCCCCCCATTGTACGCGTTGACGGACGGTTGGAGAAGCTCACTGATGCCCCTCTTGCCCCCGAAGATACCGCCATGCTGGTGAAACAGGTGCTCACTGAAAAACAGCTCATCAAGCTGCAGGAAAGAGGGGAGATGGACGTTTCTTTTTCACATCCCGGACTGGGACGTTTCCGAGTGAATGCGTATCGGCAGCGAGGCAGTTACGGCATGGCCTTTCGCGTGGTTTACTCTCAGATTCCCACACTTGAAGAGCTGGGACTGCCGCCAAATGTTTCCGATTTTACGCGAAAACAGCGAGGGCTGGTGCTGGTTACCGGTCCCACAGGTTCTGGTAAATCCACCACACTGGCTTCCATGATTGAACTAATCAACCAGGAGCGAAACTGCCATGTGCTCACATTGGAAGATCCCATTGAGTATCTTCACAAGCACAACAAAAGTGTGATTAATCAGCGTGAAATCGGCGAAGACACTCACAGTTTTGCCAACGGTCTCCGGGCCGCCCTGCGCCAAGACCCAGACGTGATTCTGGTGGGTGAGATGCGTGATTTAGAAACCATCGCCATTGCCGTCACAGCTGCTGAAACCGGCCATCTGGTACTTTCCACCCTTCATACCATCGGGGCAGCCAACACTGTCGATCGCATCATTGATGTGTTCCCGCCATATCAGCAGGAACAAATCAAGGTGCAACTGGCTGCAGTGCTTGAGGGAATCATCTCCCAGCAATTGATGGTTCGAAAAGAAGGGAAGGGAAGGGTGGCCGCTTTTGAGGTCATGACGGCCACCCCCGCCATTCGTAATCTGGTGAGAGAAGGAAAAACCCATCAGATTCAGACATCAGTGCAAACCGGCGGCAAGCATGGCATGATCACCATGGATAACGCCTTGTTAAGCCTTTACAAAAACAATGATATTTCGAGAGAAACCTGCCTTTCCTATTCACAAGACCTTGACTATATTAAAAAACAACTGGCCACCATACTGTAGAAACGGGGTGAAACAATGCCGCTTTACAAGTTCAAAGCAGTCTCAGCGTCTGGTGAAAACATTGAAGGTACAGAAAACGCTGCCTCCAAAGGAGATATAATCCAGCGGTTGCGTGACAAACGGCATTATCCGGTTTCCATTGAAGAAGTCATCGAAAAAGATATCCGCGACATTCAGATTTTTGGCCACATCAACATCAAACATATCGCTGTTTTTTGCCGACAGTTTTATACCATGCTGGCAGCAGGGGTCACCATTATGAATACCCTCGATATTCTAAAACAGCAAACAGAGCATAAACGCTTTAAAGGTATTATCAGTGATCTGTATGAAGATGTGCAAAAAGGCTTCACCTTTTCCGAAGCTCTTGAAAAACACCCTGGCGTTTTTCCTCAGCTTATGATTTACATGGTGGCAGCGGGAGAAGCCTCTGGCAGTCTCGATGTGGTCATGGAACGCATGGCCGATCATTATGAAAAAGAGTTTAAAGTCAATAACCGGGTGAAAAGCGCCATGGTATACCCCATTATACTTATGGTTGTCGCAACCCTGGTGGTGATCTTCCTCCTGGTGGTGGTCATGCCCACCTTCATCGGCATGTTTCAGGGAAGCGGCGTTGAGTTGCCCCTCCCCACCCGCATGCTGCTGGCCATCAGCGGTTTTCTCCAGTCTTTCTGGCATATTTTGCTGGCAGCCCTGCTTGTCTTTTCGCTTATCATGCGGCGGGTAGCCTCAACCCCGGAAGGCAGTCGCGCATTTGATCGCTGGAAACTTCGCCTGCCCCTTGTGAAAGGGCTCACCCGCAAGGTGGTTAGCGCCCGGTTTTGCCGCACCCTTTCAACCCTTTTAATCAGTGGTATTCCACTGCTACAGTCTCTTGATAACGTGGCTGGCGCAGTTGGCAATAAAATTGTTGGCGATGGCATCATTGCCGCAAAAGATGAAATAAGAAAGGGGGCGGCTTTGTCGGTACCCATTCGCAAACTGGGATTCTTCCCGCCAATGGTGGACAACATGATTAAAATTGGCGAAGAATCCGGTACACTGGATGATATCCTTGATAAAACCGCCAATTTCTTTGACGAGGAGGTGGAGACAGAAATTCAGCGGATGCTGACCTTTATGGAGCCCATCATGATTGTGGTCATGGGAGTCATCATCGGCTTCATTGTCATCAGTATGGTACTGCCAATGTTTGATGTGCTTCAAACGGTTTAATCAAAATTTGAGGAGGGACTTGAATGATTCAATGGTTTAACAAGAAGTTAAAAAACAGAAAAGGCTTCACGTTGATTGAACTGATTGTGGTTATTGCTATTTTAGGGATATTGGCTGCTATTGCAGTACCGAGATTTACTGGAATGAGACATGAAGCTACCGTAAAAGCAGAAGGATCTACAGCTGTATCGATTGCCTCTGCCGCTAGAATTCAAGAAGCAGATACAGGAGAAGTCGTAGGTAACGATGATTTAGAAGAAAAATACATGGTTAAACCTTCAGGATACACTTTATCTGGCGGAGGAACTGACCCTTACAGAGTAACATGGACTACTGCCTCCCCTGCACATGACGAAACTCAAATTCATGTCGAAGGTACTGAATTCAAACCTAACGTTGATCCAGCTGATTAGATACATTGGGGACGGAGGTAATGTAACCTTTTTCCAGGATACAGGGGGACGGAGGTAATGCAACCTTTTCCCCATCCTACAGCACTACCACATGAGTCAGCCTTTCGGGGCTGGCTCTTTCTCAGTTTTTGAAGAGCACAGTGGGGACGGAGGTAATGCAACCTTTTCCCCACTCCACAGAACTACTCATGCCAAGGCAGTGCGCCAAGATAAGGGCGCGTCATACTCATTGGAGCAAACGATTAAATCGTCTATGGTGCATACACATCTTTTCGATGGCCGATATCGACCACTACAATAATGATCACATCTTCATTGATCTCGCAGATGGCACGGTAATCCCCAATACGATACCGCCAGAATCCTTTCAGGTGAGCGGAAAGGGCTTTTCCTTTAGAGCGTGGCTCTTCCAGGTTTTCCAGCTTGCGTAAATAAGTGGTGATGAGCCGCTGGGCAGCAGGGTCCATTTTTCTAATCTGCCGGGCGCTTTTTTCCGTGTACATCAGGCGATAACTCATAGACCAAGGTCCTTTTCAACTTCGTCGGCGGTAAGGAGCTTCATTTCTTCCTTTTGGGCGAGGTATTCCTGAATTATTTTCAGGTTGTACTCTTCCTCGATTTTTTCCATCACCAGTTCTCGCAACAATTCTGAGACATTTTTACCTTGAGCAGCAGCATAGGTCTTTATTATTTTTTCATCCTCCATTGTGCATCTTACGGATAGCATTTTCATCGCCTCCTACATGATACTTGCATACGATTCATTATCATCATCATTGTAATACATTGTATGACGAATGTCAATGTTAATCCACCATGATAACGGGTAGGAGGTAATGCAACCTTTCTATCCCAGCGCAATACCACAGGAGTTAGCCTTTCGGAGCTGACTCTTTTTCTAGTTTTCGGCAAAAATATGCAGGAGAAGAAACACACATATCGAATACTACATGACAGCGATAATCAACCTGAACTTTTCAACAAAGGGGATAGACACGTGCCAAGACAAATACGTAGAAGAAGCAAAACCGGGATCTATCATGTAATGATCAGGGGGAACAGCGGCCAAACCCTCTTCGAGGACGATGAAGACAACAAGCGGTTTCTTGAAATACTCCACGAAACTAAAGAAAAGATGAGCTTTGAAATTGACTTGTATGCCTACTGTCTCATGGGAAACCACGTACACCTGTTGCTCTGTGAGAACCAAGTGAATCTGGGAGACTTTATGCGCCGGGCCACTGCTCATTATGCCCTGTGGGTGAATCGCAAGTACGGACGAACTGGTCATGTGTTCCAGGACAGGTATAAGAGTGAGCCGGTGGAAGATGATACCTATCTGCTGACAGTCTTTCGATATATTCTGCAGAATCCCATAAAAGCTAAGCTCTCTAAAACACCTTTTGACTACCGATGGAGCAGCTGGAAAAGCTACGAAAAGAATGAAGAATACCCCGTAGGGTTGACGGATACTTCTTTTCTGCTGAATATGTTTAGTAAGAGCAGAGAAGAAGCCATTGAAAAAATCAAGACGTTTTTGGAAACGAAAAACAACGATATTTGCCTAGACATTGAATCCGGCGTCAGACTTTCGGACGAAGACCTGCGCAACCGGATCATAGAGCGGTACCCAATGATAAAGTACCAGACATTGAAGCAGCTCTCAAAGGAAAATCGGAACATGGCCTTGAAACAAATAAAATCCATTGAAGGGGCGTCTCTTCGGCAGATTGCTCGGATTACGGGTTTGGGGATTCGGATTGTGCAGAATGCGTGAATACGCAGTGAAACCAGCAAACCGGGTGGCTCTTTAACTTTGGTACCGCCCATTTAAACCGCAAGGAAGATGAAGTATGGCAGATGCCCATTGGTTGTTTGATGGACCTATGGGAATGCCATAAGCAGTTTATCGGTATTGCGAAACCCAAGCGGGAACTCTTTATTGATGAGGCGATTCCTGAATGGCTCTAATGTCATTTTGGTTCGTAGATAGCAAGAAATATACAAACGGTAATGAGAAAGCCAAAATTATCAAAATAACTTTCGATATAATATTGATACTGTTACATTAAAAATAAATTAGTTAAATTGAGCCTAATATAACAAATTAACTTGCAATTCAACAAGTATGTTGATATATTTGAAGCATAAATGTTATATTAGGAGTTGATTTCATTGATTATAGCTGCTGAACTTTACTTAAAGGAAAATATTGATGAACAGTTAACCGTGAAAACATGGGATAAGAAGAATCATTTTCCGCTGTTTTTACGAAATAACTATCGTTTTTATGACATGAAGATTCTTGAAACGCAATGTGTTTTAATGGAGGTTCTTCATGAGACACCAAATATCGATCAAGTACAAAAGCATATCAAGCAAATTAAGAATATTGCAGAATGTCAAGTGGTTCTACTTTACAAGGACCTTTCAAGGTATAGAAGAAGAAGCTTAATCGAAAAGAGAATCGCTTTCGTCATTGAAGATGGACAGATGTATTTGCCATTTTTAGGGCTTGATTTGAAAAAGGCACAAGAACAAGCTCAGCAAGAAGTAAAACGCTTTACAACACCAGCACAGATTGCGTATTTGTACTTTTTGTATCATAAAGACGAAGTGGTGAACATGACCAGGTTCGCAGAGAAGATGGGGTTTAATTATATGACAGCTTCCAGGGCGCTCAATGAACTGTACCACGCGAATCTAATCACTTATGAGGTTGGTGGAAAAACAGGGAGAAGCAAGGAATATAAAAGAATTCCAGATCCAGACTATTTTCTGAATGGAAGAAAGTATCTTAAAACACCAGTGAGAAAAACCATCTATACAAGAACAAAACCTTTAGGCGCTTTAAATGCCGGCCTTGACGCACTGTCAAGGTTATCCATGATCAATACGCCCGATCATCCAGTTATGGCAATCGATAGAAAACAGCTCAATGAAGAACAGTTTGAAATTGTTAGGAACAAGGATTTGATTAAAGATACGAAGCTGGTTGAACTTCAACTTTGGGATTATGACCCTAAGTTCTTTGCAGAAAACCAGCATGTGGATTTACTGTCTTTATACGCATCTTTGAGGGAAGACACTGATGAAAGGGTTGAGCAAGCACTAGAAGAGGCTTTGCGAGGTGAACTATGGTACACGGACTAGAGAAGTTTAAAGAGTATTTGGAGATTATACCAATCAATATGTTTTTATAGGTGGCACAGCTTGCGATCTTCTTATGGATGAACTGGGAGCCCCATTTCGAGCCACTAAGGATTTGGATATGGTGCTGATTATCGAGGCTCTCGATTCATCTTTTGGAGAGGCTTTCTGGAAATTCATTGAAGATGGTGGGTGTGAGCATCGTGAGAAGAGCGAAGGTGAGTATCAATTCTATCGATTTACGGAGCCGAAGGATGCATCTTTTCCTAAAATGATCGAGCTTTTTAGCAGGCAGCCCAGGAATATGGAGCTGAAATTTGATACCGGGTTAACGCCGATCCACATCGATGAAAGCATTGTCAGTCTTTCTGCAATACTGCTAAATGACGTCTATTGCGATTCACTGGTGAAAGGCAAGCGAACAGTGGATGGTTGCTCCATTATTGATATTGAAACCGTCATTCTTTTCAAAATTAAAGCCTGGCTGGATATGAAAAAATGAAAAGAAGCCGGAGAGAAAGTGAATTCAAAAAACATTCGTAAGCATAAAAATGATATCTTTAGGCTTTTATTGAATGTGGTCCCTTCCGGCAAAATTGAAACCCCAGAAGAAATTCGAAAAGATATAATTGAATTTGCGGAGATGATTGTCAATGATAAACCAGATTTAAAGAATTTTGGAATAAGAGGAACTGATCTTGAGGAACTGTTAGAACTACTCAGGAATATTTTCTTAGAAAAATCAGAAGCTTAATGAATCGAATTAAGCTAGGACTAAGGCACTTCAAATGAGGTGCCTTTTTTCATGCCTGGGATGAGGTGAGGCGAGATGTCTGATTTTGGTTTTAAGATCGGTGTGGAAGGGGAAAAGAAATTTAAAAATGCACTGCGGGATATCAACAGAGATTTCAAGGTCTTAGGCTCTGAAATGAAGCTGGTCACATCCCAGTTCGATAAACAGGATAAATCCATCCAGGCAGTGACAGCGAGGAACGAAGTCTTAAATAAAGAAATAGATGCCCAAAAGAATAAAGTATCCACCCTGGAAGCCGCTCTGAAAAATGCCGCCGACTCCTTTGGGGAAAACGATAAACGGACAAAAGCCTGGCAGATTCAGCAGAATAATGCCAATGCAGATCTGATCTACCCCAGCGCACTACCACAGGAGTTAGCCTTTCGGAGCTGACTCTTTTTCTAGTTTTCGGCAAAAATGTGCAGGAGAAGAAACACACATGTCGAATACTACATGACAGCCATAATCAACCTGAACTTTTCAACAAAGGGGATAGACACGTGCCAAGACAAATACGTAGAAGGAGCATCCCTACGACAAATTGCGCGGATAACTGGTTTGGGAATTAGGATAGTTCAGAATGCAAAATAGATAACTTAGCAGAACGGAGGTGATGCAACATTTCCCCAGCCACAGCACTGCTAAATATATTGAAATATCCGTATAACAATTATCATGAGTATGTAACCTTGATCTAATGCTGTTTATGTGTATAAATATATGTGTGCAGGAGGATCTCATGAGTTTTCCCATACATCCCTTTCACAAAACTTGCTATGCTGTTAAAAATGACTTAACGTTGGAAGATTACAGAACAATGCAGCGTTTAGAGGCGGAATACTACACAGAGAAGCATATTACACCGGCAGAAGAAGCAGCTCGCTGGTCAAATCATAATCCCTGGATGGGAGTGGTTTTAACCTGCAATAATGAAATTATTGGCTTTATCGACGTGCTTCCAGTGGGAGAATCTGTCTTTCATCAAATTGAAGAAGGCCGTCTCAATGACCGGGAAATGACAACAGATCATATTCTTTCAGAGAAAGTACTTTTTCAACACGATGGAAATCCCAGACACTTGTTTTTTTCCTGCGCGGTCATCCGTCAGGATTTCCGGGGCACCGATGCGCTGATGTTTTTGATGAAAGCATATCTGATGCAGCTTCATACACTATTGGAACGGGGCGTTGTCTTTCACAAGGTGGCCGGTGATTGTGTCACAGAAGAGGGAGAAAGATTTGCCCGCAAAATTGGTTTATCTTACAGGCGTGACTCGCATCACGGCACCCGTGTTTACACAGGATCTTTCAGTGACTTTCTGAATAGAATAACTGTTTTAGCGGGGGAAGAGGCTGCGGATTAGTATAACAGGATTGTGGACGACACATTTACAAGATGATCATTCTGATATGACTTTGAAAGTCAGCGAAATGCTGACTTTTTTGTGATTTTTGCATATCATAGGATGCACCGCCCCCCAAAACGGATGATGTTTTCGTATATTCTGTTAATAGTAGGGGGCACATGAATTTTCGGTATTGTATCGACTCTGAAAAATATGAAGCGGAAGGGGGAGAAACTTGAAAATCAAACCCTGCAACAAAGGATTTACCCTTGTCTGGGTGATTGTTGTGATGTTGGTTCTTAGTATTTTGGGAGTGGCTCTTTTGTCTGTCAGTTTGGCAGAAACAAGGCACACAATGCGATCAGAACACCATATTCAGGTGGATTATATTGCCCGATCTGGGGTTGAAGCAGGCTATCAGAAACTATTAGGTATATCACCCCGTTCCAGCGTTTCAGAGCTTGTTTCTGCGGCAAATAATCTGGGCCCCAGCAATCTTCAAAGCATTCCCTTTGGAAATGGTACTTACTCCATTGACTATATCTTTAACCCTGACCAGTCTGCTCTCATCACCATTCGGTCAGAAGCACAGCATGTTTCCGCACCGTTATCGAGCGTTGTAACGCTGCAGGTACCTACAAATGTCATTTTCAACACAACCCCTTGGACAGAGCCCCCAAATAGTTGGTGGCGGGCTTCCAATCTATGGGATAGCATCAACCCAGATGTAGATGGCACCGTGGATATGACCAGTCGTGCAGTGGCTTTCAGCGGTTCGCCGACAAAATCTCCTCAAAATGGGAGGAATCTTTCCATATTCCGGGCCAATGTAATTCTATTCCGCGGTACAAACAACAGTGGTGTGACATTTCAACAGCAAAAAAACACCAACGATATAACCTTTGATGCTGAAATTCTTCTTTTTGAAGGAAGTGTGCGTCTAAGAGATGCTAATAAAAAAATCACTTTCGATCTAAGTAACACCATGCTTGCGGGTTCCATCAACCCATGGACATATGCCGGTCAGGTCGGCTTTGAAGACGAAGGCCGGTATAATGCATTTATTTCAGGGGTCTATGACGATTATGCAGAATATAATTTTGGTGAAGCTGTCGCAAATGATGTCAAGTTTGGCCTGGTTTATTTTGAAGACGCTGTTGTAAAAGATGGTGTTGGCACAGTGATCAGCCCTGATTACTATTATTTTGCACAAAATACCAACATCAACAAATCTTCAGTAGTGATTCGTGATGCGTATGAACCTGGAGTGGAACTGATTCGTGTTCGAAGTGATGATCCCATCAAACAAGGCCTGGCAGACCGGCAAAGTATTCGAACCTATCGTGCCGGAACAGAAAAAATGATTTACAGTGCCGAGTAAATGGAGAAGGTGACGTGATGAAGAAACATCGAAAAAGCAGCGGGCTTACCTTGATTGAAGTGATCATTTCATTGGCGATCATCGGCATCGTCATTATTTCTCTACTGACCATGTTCACCTTTGGGTTTGACACCGTTTTTTCAATGGGAAGAAGAACTGAAGCCACCAGAATCGCTCAGGAGTTCATGGATGAACACTACGCCCTTGAACCCCTTGATATTAATCATCTTCCGAGTATACCAAGCGTGCCGCCCTATACTGTACAGCGTAACCGACAAATGGGCCATGACGGCCTCAACCAAATAACCATTACGGTTCTTTATCGTAATGGCTCCCGATCAGTGACACTCACCGGACTTGTGCCTTAGAAAGGGTGCTATTATATGAAGATGCCAAAGATAAAATATTCATTGCTCTTTATGAAAAGCGATTGCAAAGGAATAACTTTGATTGAAACAATCATTGCCATGGCCATTGCGCTTGTGGTTTTACTGATATCTTTTTCTGTTTTCAGTTTTGGCAACAATACTTTTAGAAACGGTGTAAATCAATATGACATTCAAAGTGATGTTCGTATGGCTGCTGATTATATTCAAAACCATGTTCGTTACGCCACTTTTCTAAAACTCATTGATACACCAACATTCAACGAATTTCAGGAGTTCGATGAAGGTGATGCGGTTGAGTTAATGGAGATTAAACGAAATCTTGAATATATTTATTTTGATGATAATCATCAGTTGAATCATCTTGTTTATGATACTTCCAGTGATACGTATAATCTATTGCGTTTTAAATCTTCCTATACTCTGCCTGGCTCAATTATTGTACCCGATAATCATATGATTCACATTCAGGTGGATGCAGATGATAGAAATGCCTCTTATCAATTGGCTTACAAAATAAACTTGCCAAATATGCAATTGGCTAACCATGCGATAGAGGCAGATGGCAGTAAGGGTATTTTATTTTCAAAAAATACTGAACTGATCGGACTGATATCGGGGGAAGTGGGTTCAGGTGGTGGTTCTGAAGAAGGCTCAGATCATGACGATGAAGAAACTTCCGAGAATCAGACAATATCCAATGCCCTGATTGGCGGAGTTCCGAAACCTGTCCATAACGCAACGCCTGTAACAGTATTTGAAACGACACAATATACATCAACTGTATCCTGGCATCCCAATCCATTTGATGATTCGGGAAAGTTTAAGAATAACACCGCATATAGAGCAACCATTATCATTACTCCCAAAACGGGATACACAATATCTGGAATACCACTTAACTTCTTCGTTGTCACAGGTGCATCCTCCACCACAAACCAATCAAACGCCAATACCATTATTGCAGATTTTCCTTCAACCTAACGATGTATTCCATTAAACACTGAGATATGTTCTTATGAGCTGATCAGTGTTTTTTTGTGTTCAATATCTTGTGATTACTTTTTAGATGTAGTGGTATGATAGTGATAATAAGAAGACAGGGAGTGGTGATTTCATGAAAAGGAAATGGTTCATGCTTGTATTAGTGTTGATACTAATAGGTGCTCTTCTAACTGGATGTATTGACGAATCACTGCTTTCTGATGAATATTTAGATGATTTTGAAGCACAACTGGACAAAATTCAATTACGCGTTGAAGATTTCAGCCGTTTAATGACAGAAGAAGAAAGATTAAAATTTGAGCAGCGTGTTGATGAAGAAATTTTCAGATTTTCCATGGCATTCTTCGATGAGTTGGAAAAGCTGGGAGTAAATGCCAGTGAATCAAACCATGAGGCAGTTGAAGCCTTGTTGAACAAGTATCTAATGGAACTGGAAGAAATCATTGATGAACTGGAACTTGCTTTTGCACCAGCTGTTTCATCAATCAGATTAATGATTGGTGAGTCACAGGCTTGGGTGAATCAGACACCAGTTCCATTGGACCAACCACCCACCATAACGGAAGCTGGTCGCACTTTGGTGCCCCTTCGTTTTGTCGCAGAATCCCTAGCAGCCGAAGTCAATTGGAATGATGCTGAACGAAGAATTACCTACACCAAAGGTCCGCTGGAAATCGTTTTATACCTCAATGAAACAACTGCAATGGTAAATGGCAACATGATTGATCTGGGGGTCCCACCTGTCATCGTCAATGGTCGTACATTGGTTCCTTTGAGATTTGTCAGTGAGACCATGGGTTTTTTGGTTGACTGGCAAGAAGAAACTCGAGAAATTACCGTCATCGGCCGACTGGACGGTCAAATGCCCGCTGCATTTACGCCTATGGAACTTGCAATTGATACAGATGTTACTGATGATGATACCAAAATAGCCTACACTTTACTGGGAGTCATTATTGAGACTACCTGGGATGATACACGCCCTTTAATTGCATTATTGGTTGATGGAGAACTGTTTAAATATGAAGCAGACTTTGACTTATTTGAAACCGTTATAGAAGAATGGGATCATTACAGTCATTGGGGTCTGTATGAAGCCGGGTTTGATGATTATGACCGTGTGGTCACTCTGGAGTATGGTGAAGGTGTTGCTGACATTGTTGGGATATTCGCTGATTATTATGCCGAAAAAACCTTAGCTGATATCTTTGAAATCGACGGTAATATTGTTACGTTAACCAGTATTGATGATCTGCTTAATAGTGAAGACCCCGATGACCTCCCGGGATTCTCAACCATCATGAATGATCAGCTGACACCTGCCAATGGAGATGTCATGATGCTTTCAGAAGAAGTAGTGGTTTATGTGGAAGGTGATGATGGGATCTTTTTCACAGGTACCATTGATATGATAGGCCTGTCATTTTATGATTATGTTGAGCTGTACGATACCGATGGTGATCTGATATATGATATTGTTATATTGTGGCTGATATAAGACGTTACCCATTTATGATTCCATATTAGTCAGTTTTCGTCAACTATTTCTGATTTACCAAGCTATTTTATGAATATTGAGTATACACAGCAAAAACCCTATGATATAATTGAAGGACATAAGACCTATTTATATTCCTCAATATGGTAACTGAGGATTTGACCCGCAGCTATAGATGGACGCCTCATGCTGTGGTGATCCAGTGGCGTAACCGGCTGAATAGCCGGTTTTTTTGTTGTTGTACCTGTTGATTGTCGATTTCGTCATTTACATACTGTAGACTGAGGTGAAATTATGATACAACGTATAATTAACTATAAATCAATTAAAAATCATATTGAAAACAAAGAAGCTGCTGCTCTTGTTTTGGTAGTGCTTCTTTTAATGGTTTCAACAATACTAGTTCTTTCAGTGGCTTTTTTAACTCAATCCAATACAGCAATGGCGCATCGTCAACAGCAAGGCATTCAATCCTACTACATTGCACGTTCTGGAGCAGAACTGGCATATGAAGCAATCGTTAGTGACCCAGCCGAATGGAACTACTTTGAGAATAATGATGATTGGAATCACAATCCACAAACCATCACCTTTCCAGAAGGAGAAGCAACAATAATCATTACTGCTGACACCGTTAATGATATTAGACGAGTGCGTATTACCTCAATTGGAATGGCTGAAGGTGTCGAGAGAACTGTAGTGTTATCTGTTGAACATAAAAACAACGGACGTTTTGTATGGAGTCGTTAATACCGTTATTACCTGAAAAGGGGGATCTATATGGTTGCATCAACAAATATAAGAAGTCAAAAGGGAGTCACTTTAATTGAACTGATCATTGTATTGGCGTTACTGGGCATTGTAATAGCCGTTGCTTGGCCAATGATTGGATTTTCATCGAATGTGCACAAAACCACTGTTAGAGAGTTTGACATGCAATCGGATATGCGATTAGCCTCTGAACAACTAACGCAGTATCTTAGGCATATGACAGTTGGGACCATCTACACCGATGACCAGTATCGACCAGGCGGTGTTGCAGATAGAGCTGACAGGTTTAACTACTTGGCGCTTGAAGAAGAGAATGGAAAAACTGTGTTGGTTGATTGGCGTTGGGTTGAAGGCGAAGGCCATATCAAGCATATCATCGCTGAACCGGACTCGGATTTGTCATACGGCTTATCCTTCTATAAACATGACATGGATGAGAATGTTGTCTACTTTGAATTGAATGGTTATCGACCAGGTAGTAATACGCCAGTAACAACCGTGGTTTCTGAAATAATCGGTCTTAATTCAGTGTTCATTCAGGACTTCAGTTCACCCTCACAACCAGGCTCAGTTCTTGCTTATCGCACAACCCCAGCACCTGGAACAGAAACAGAGGAAATTGGCGGTGATGGACACATAGCTATGGTGCTGGTTCTTGATATCTCAAACAGTATGGATGAGATGATGGGTACAGGAGATAATAGACAACGCAGAATTACACATCTTAAGGATAAAACCAAAGGCCTCCTTAATCGACTCAGCGAAATCGACAATGCAAAAATTGAAGTAGCCATTATCCCATATGCAACAACCGCAAACGGAAATCACCAGTTTTTAGATATTGCTGAAAGAAAAGATGACTTAACGGCTGCCGTTAATTCACTTCAGACACCAGGTGGTATGGCGGGTGGCACAAATACCGGTGATGGTTTAAGGAGAGCCTATCACTTAATAAAGCAGCATGATGCCAATCAACCCGACGATACAGAGGTTCTGTACTATATGCTGTTATTAATGGATGGTAACCCTACTTTCTACACTGTAGATGCATTTCATCGAGACAATCCTGGTAACTATATAACTGACGATAGACCCATTACCTATTCAAATGGACACCATTGGTACTATGGTTTTCGGAATTCGTGGAGTACAACGCGAACTTGGTACACTGAATGGTCATATTTTTCTAATATGATTGCGGGTTCTGGCCAATATGTACCAGCAAACAATGTTCAAAACTCTTTAAACTATGCGAAACACATTGCGTCTACTCTATATGCTAATGACCCTCATAATCTTGATATCACTTCCTACGTTATTGGTTTTTCAGATATCGGAGCTGAAATAGACCGAGCTAGAGAACTAGCAGAAGGTCCGGGGGCTTCATTAGGTGGAACATATTATGAAGCAGCAGATGCTGTTGCCCTTGAAGAAACATTCGAAACCATTGTTAATACATTTCCAGCTGACTTGTGGCATATTTACCTGCCTGTGCCAGGTAACTAAGGAGTGATATCATGCGAAATGACCGAGGCTTAACCCTTATAGAGATCATTATAGCCATCGCATTGCTGGGAATTATTTCTCTCGGTATTATTTCTGCCTTTTCATCTCATTTTTTGATAATGACAAGATCTCGCGGCATCACAGCTGGAGCATTTGATTCACAGGGACTTCTTGAATCACGCATTTTTGAGGTTCGTTCCAAGATGCATGATGCCTTCAAAGATCATTCTCTTGATTTAAGCGATTTACTGTCAGGGATAACAGGTTATTCAGGTGTACAAAGTGTTTCTTTTAATGGAAATGATATTGATTTACATCGCATGGAGATTGTTGATCCCTCAAATCCTGCTAAGGTTTACTATGCTTACGTTTCTCAACGACTGGCAGAAAACGAACGTCACGGAGAGGTGCAGGTAGAAAACGTAAGCATTGTAGATTCCAATGATGTAATGATAAGTTCTGTCCAATTGACGGATACTTTGAACGCTTCGTATGAGAATCCTGAGCATAACGATTTTTTTACAAATCTTTTTTCTTGGTATGTTTCAAAAGTTGGCTTTAATTCCCCGAGTTATCCTGAAGATTATGATGAGTTGCTATTGCCACAGAATTTAGATGAACTAAATAGCCTTCGAACCCGAGTGGGTGCGAATCGATATGTTATTTTGAAAGTGACACCCGTAGATATCTATGGAAAGCGAGGCCCTGCTGGAGTAAGTCAACGGGTGTGGGTGGCTGGCGAAGAATGGCGCCCAGGTATGTTGGCTTGGATTGACAAAAATAATGATGGCAGTTTACAAATAGGTGATCCGGATATTGTTGTGCCGAACCACATTGTTTCGGCTTCATTTGATACAGGTAATGGGTTTACTGATATCGAAGGCACTTTTCAAAACACTGCAAACGGAGACCTATATATACCCATGAGGGTTGATGGCTTGGAGAATACTCCGATTACAGTGCACGGCTCCCTTGTTGCTGATAGATACATTCATATTGCAAAGGATGTTGAATCTTTAGAGGGGAATAGAATTGATTTTGTTTCCAGAAAAGACGGCATCATCCTTTATCAGTTCGTTGACATTGACACAGATGGAAATGCAGTTATCGATGGCGACGGCAGAGCTGTTACCATTAACAATGGTGCAAAGCTTAGCGCTGGAACCGAAGATGTCATTTTAAAGACCGAACAACACGGAAACATTACCATGAATGAATTCACAGCCATCGAGGGCGGAGAGATTTCACTGGTTCCCAAAGGAGACCTGAGTTTGACAAAGGCAATAGTTATTGCCAAAGGTAATATAAACTTCGACACAACACAAGATGTTGCTGTTACTGGTGAGAGAAATATATCCATATCAGACGGCAGCTCTATAGAGTTTGCATCTAATGGTAGTTCAGACCGCGTTATGAAAATGCAATCAAGAAATGATATTCGTATTGAAAATACAGAGTTTAAAGGAGTAACAGGACAAAATAACAAGCTGGAGATTTTATCTCAACGCAACACGTCCAGTATTGAAATCTACGAATCTCAATTTGCTGATTTGAATATTTATTTCGATAATCGATCAAATGTATCTCAGTTAAAAATAAAAGGCGGCCAATGGGAGAATGGAACCATCTTTGTTCCAGATGGTAAAACCATTCTGTTGGAAAATGGAAGTAGCCCCGTTGATAATCAAGGGCTATTAGATATTGGCGATGGTGGCTTGGTAAGACTTAACAACCTTATTATGACTGACTCTGTTAATCACCCCTTTGGAATTAATCTTAGTCCTATGAGTGGTACTGACTTCGAAAACCGGGTAGAACTTTCATCGGTGAAGTATGATAGTTCATTTGGATCAGGCAGCGTTGTTCCTTCAGTTAATACTTGGACCCCTTTGGGTAATCTTCGCATTCGAGCAAATAAAGCAGGCGGAGAGGATGGTATTAATACAATCAATTATTCTCTTGATGGGGGGATTATCACCATCACGGGTATCGCTGATGAACCAAACCTGTTTGTTCCAGTTACGCTAACTGTTGAAGATCCGAGATTCAGATACACTGGTAATACTAATCTGCCCATAATAGAGAATCAAATACCATTTGCTTTTACTTCAGATGATGATGGCAATGTTACCATTATTGTTGGGTTAAATGGCACTATCACCAGTTTAGTTCATGACCCCATTGAGAGAACCGTTTTATATGGCACGTCTTTGGAAGATGCACGCAAAGCATTGGGGAGCACAGTTCTCGTTAATGTTACTTATGACGGGGGTATCACTGCAACAACAAATGTTCCGGTTGCATGGAGCACTAATTCAACACCAGAATACAATGGAAATATTGCTCCATCTCAGTATTTATTTGAATGTACTTTCGAAGCACTTCCACCTGGCTTGTCAATGGCTACTGGATTGCAAGCTCCAAAGGGTTATATTAATGTGGGTTTTGGAGATCTATATACGCTATCTTTCAACACCAATGGAGGGAATCATATTGATAGCATTATACAACCAGCTGGCATGCCAATTTCTCCACCTTCTGACCCAATTAGGGCAGGTTATACTTTCGTTGGTTGGGATCCTGTGATCCCTTCGGTCATGCCAAACACCGATTTAACTGTATCTGCACAGTACAGCAAATATTTTCAAGATCTCAACATTGGCGATTATCTATTTTTAGCGCACAATAATGGGAACAATGTAGTCTTCCAAAAGATTGGAGATAATTGGGCAATAGTAAGGAATAATATTGGTAGTGGAAATCAAGGGAATGCTAGGGCAAATGGAAATAACTATCATACAAATTATCAATGGGCTTTAAGTTCCAGTCTTGTTACACGACAGCAAGCTGAGAACTTTCCGCTTGATGTACGGACAAATTTGGGTAGCCTTGCTTGGTGGACGGATACAAATGGTGTGGTAATTGGTCATGAGACTGGAAATATCTTCACCGGAAGAGGCTCTAATGAAACTTTTGGTATAAGACCAGCAGTGACATTAGTTCATGATTTGTATGTTGAAAGCGGAAGCGGAACGGCTTCTGATCCATATCGACTAATTCGTAATTAACTTAGTACTATTTCGATAGAAAGTAATATCTGAATTCATAATGGAGCTGGTTACTTGAAAATGACACCTTTATTGTTAATTGTTTTTTTTCTCGGCACATTCATCGGCTCCTTCCTCAACGTATGCATTTACCGTATCCCCCGGGAAGAATCCATTGTCTTCCCGGGGTCCCATTGCCCCGGCTGCAATACACCGCTCAAGCCTATTGAACTGCTGCCGGTGGTCAGCTGGCTGGCTCTCAGGGGCCAATGCCGCACCTGCGGCGTTAGGATTTCAGCACGGTACCCGGCAGTGGAGCTGCTGACAGGTTTTCTCGTCACATTAATCTACCTGTCATATGGTTTGTCGGTTTCTTTTTTTGCCATATCCTTTTTAACCCTGCTGCTCATTGTGATGACCTTTATTGATCTGGATCACCAGATTATTCCTGATGGTCTAACCATCATGGTGGCAGTGGGAGGCGTTTTTCAGTTGGCCTATGGGCTAATCGGTAACACTGGCATCACAATTGGGCAGGCAGCTTTGGGAGTACTGATTGGCGGAGGCTTTTTTCTTGCCATCGCCATTGTCTCCAATGGCGGTATGGGTGGCGGTGACATCAAACTCATGGCGGCCTTGGGGCTGTGGTTTGGTTGGCAGGGTATTTTGTTGGTGATGTTTTTATCTTTCATTATTGGGGGTATTGTTTCAGTGGAGCTTCTCATCGCCCGCAGAAAAGGCCGAAAATCCATGGTTCCTTTTGGTCCGTTCATAGGCATTGGTGCTTTTTTAACAGCTGTATATGGAAACCAGATTGTTCAATGGTATTTTGCAATGTTCATCTAAAAAGGGGGTAACTGGATTGAGTCGACACAAAGGCCTTAAACTGGCAGGAAAAGAAGTGATCTCTCTTGATATTGGTCAGCATTCCATTCAAATGGTGGTTGGAAAACCTAGCAATGGCAGCATTGATGTCAAACACGCTATTTCACTGCGCACCCCAAAGGGAAGTTACGAAAAAGGACGCATTACCGACATGGAAACCCTGAAAAACAGCATTGGTACCACTCTTGATTCATTGAAAATCAGAACCAAAACTGCCCTGTGTGTGGTTGAAAGTAACGAAATCATCACCCGCGAGGTATTGTTGCCGGCAGCGGAAGAAGAACAAATCGAAAAAATGTTGGCTTTTGAAATACAACAGTATATGCCGATTGAACTGAGTGATTATATGGTACAGTCAAAAGTGCTCGAAGAAGTGGTGGAGAATGGCGTAGCCAAATCTCGGGTGCTGGTAACCGCAGTACCGAAGGATTTATCACGGACTTATTATGAGCTGATCAAATCCCTTAATTTACAGCCGACAGTTTTTGACATTGAATCAAATGCATTGGATAAGCTTATCAGTTCTAATTTTCTTATTAATGGTGACAGTTCCATCAGAGATCATGCAATAGCCGTACTGGACATCGGTTTTTCTCATTTGAATGTGATCGTGTTCGAGAAAGGCCACTACAAGTTTAATCGATTCATTGGTCAGGGGTCACAGAGCATCGACCAGAATTTAGTGAGTTTCATGGATGTGTCTTTTGATGAAGCTGAAAAACTAAAATCTGATATTGCACATTTAAACAAGGAGTTTGATTTACCTGATGAATTTCTTGATCCGATCGATCCTCAGGCGCAGAAAATGCGCGTACTGAACATCGTCCGAAATACTGTAGACAGCTGGGTTGATGACATTGATCGCATCTTTAAATACTACACCACACGGGGCATGGGTAATACCATTGAGCAGATTTATCTTTACGGGGGGTCTTCGCAACTCAATGGTCTTGACTCATATTTACAGGATGCTTTTGGTATCCCCACCAGCTGTATCAGCAGTTTGACCAATGTCAATATCAGTCAGTATACCGGTGAAGCAGCGCTGGGATCTTATATTAATGCACTGGGCACCATGATCAGAAGATAAGGGGGGATGGGTAGATGCGCGATTTTAACTTTTTTGAAGTCTATGATGAAGGCAGTCAACGGTCGGAAGGCTTGAAAATCAGCTTTCCCGTAGTTTTGGTCATCTTGTTGCTTCTGGCATCTGTATGGCCTGTCTACAATTTTATTTCCCTCTCCCAGTTGAGAGGCAGCATTGATGATCATCGACAGGTGCTGCAATCAGACCCGCGATTTCCTCTAATAGCAACAGTGGAAGCAAAAGAAACTCAAAAGGGTGAGGTAAGCCGGCAGCTGGAACAAATGGAAACTGCTGTACTGGCAATTGAAGCTCGCGAGATTATCGATGAGTCTTTGCTGTATACCATTGCGACAGCTATGCCTGCCGACACAGCTTTATCTGGGATGACCATTACTGGACCAGACATTCAGCTTCAGGGAATCGCGCGCAGCAAACCGGCGATTGCCGAGTTTGAGTTCAATGTGCGTGAATCCGGTTATTTTGAGCAACTTTTCATCCCCAATATTTCTGAGTCGGAAGAAGGCTGGCAATTTAGCTTCATGTTCAGAGTGAAAGGGGGCGATGTGCGATGAGAATGACAAAACGCGAAAAGCTGTTGCTTTCCATTCTCATTTTTTCGCTGCTTTTTTACGGTTCTTATCGATTTTTAGTCATTCCTCAAATGAGTGAGATGGCGTTTTATAAAACAGAACTCAATGAACTGCAGTTGCAAATTGACCGATTGTCCACATTGGAAGAGCAGGAACAACGCCTGGATCAGGAAATATCACAAGCGTTAGAACGGCAGCTGGCCATTCAGACCAACTATTTTTCTTTAATTGAAGAACAGGAAGAAATTATTTTGTTAATGAATGAGTTTCTTTTAAATCCGGATGTCAGTGCAACAGCATTTTCTTTTACGCCTCCTTCAAAGGAAACAACGGGTGATACTGAACTGGCTTCCATGAACGTTTTGGTGACGTACGAAGCCGATTATGCTTCGTTGGTTAATTTGCTTCGATCCATGTGGCAGTTCGACCGAAAAATCGTGGTGAACCAACTGGCTATCTCAGCCATTGAGGGAGATCGTTTGACAGGTAATCTTCAACTGAACCTTTATGATCTGACTCATATGACTGGTGAGGTGGATAACCTGTTCATGTGGCTGCAAAGTGCTGAAAATTTCAAAACAAACCCATTTACACCAGCAGCACCAGCCGGTGCATTTCAAATGCGATACATGTTTCTGGATGCCGATGCAGCTTTGCTGACACAAATGCCCTACGTTCCCTTTGAAGACCTGGAAGGCCACTGGGCTGAAACGGCTGTGCATGCCCTTGGAGAAAGGGGTGCTTTCCCACCTTCGGGTAACCTGATATTTGAACCTGACCTTCCCATTAGCCGGGGTGAGTTTATCATTTTATTGGACCGGCTCTTTGATTGGCCTATGCCATCGGAACCGGTTGATCTGACACAGTTTGATGATTATGAAGATCTGGGTCGTTATGAGAGCTCTATTTCACGGGCAATTTTCAGCGGTTATTTAAGCGGCTTCATTGTGGGGCATCAGGATAACACCCTGCGGCCAAACGCCCCCATTGCTTATCGGGAAGTGGAGTTTGTCATGAGAAAAATCTTGAATGATGAAAGCTTTGATTGGCCTGAAATTGCCCAGCTTATTCAGGATGAAGCTGGACATGTGTCAGAAGGTATTACTGATTCTGCAGCTTATTTAACTCGGGGCGAAGCGGCTTATTTCCTTTATCGAATCGCTGAGTAAGCAATGAATTTGAAACGCAATTTCTAACCTGGCAATCATTGTGAGCAGCAATGATTGCCGGGTTTTTTTATCTATGGTAAAATCAAGAAGAATCCTTGATGCACTGTTGGATGAGATAGAGAGGACGCCTATGAATCCTGTTGATTTAACGTCAGATTATCAGCGATTAAATCGTCTGCTTCAAAGTGTTATCAGTATTTTTCCCGGTTCTTTATCCGTGATTGATGCTGATTATAATTTGGTGTATACCAACCTTAAACCGCGGAACGTGGGCATTGATCATCAGGATTTGTCAGGTGATAAATGCTTTAAACATTGTAAATACATACAAAACAGCCCGGATGAATGTTTTGCTAAAAAAGTGTTCACCACAGGGAATCATGTTTTAGGTAAACAGATTCAATTGGGAAATGGTCGCTGGGTTGAAGTGAACAGTATTCCACTGAAGGATGATTTTGGCTCAATACTATTTGTGGTTGAATTTATTTCCGATATCACTCAGTACAAGGAAACAGAGCGATCTTTAAAAGAAAGTGAAGAACGTTGGCAATTGGCACTTGAGGGAAACAATGATGGTATTTGGGACTGGAACATACGCAGCAATGAAGTGTTTTTTTCTGACCGGTGGGTGGAAATGCTGGGATATGAACATGGTCAGTTGAAAAGCATTTTTCAGACGTTTACCATGCTGATTCACCCGGTTGATATCGGAAAAGTGATGAAAGGGTTGCAGGACCACATGGCTCAAAAAACCAACCATTTTTCCATGGAATATCGAATGCAGTGCAATGAAGGACAGTACAAATGGATTCATGGACGGGCTCAAGCCACTTGGGATGATTCTGGTAAAGCTATTCGCATGACTGGCTCTCACACCGACATCACCGAGAGAAAACTTCGAGAGGAAGAAATCAGTTTCCTGACTTTTCATGATAAACTAACCGGATTGTATAACCGTGCCTACTTCGATGATGCTATGAGACGCATGGATACAGAAAGAATGTTGCCTCTTTCGGTGATTATTGGTGATGTTAATGGCTTAAAGGTCACCAACGATATTTTTGGACACTTGGTTGGAGATCAACTATTGAGTAAAATTGCTGAAATTCTTCAAACTGCCTGTCGCAAAGAAGACATTGTGGCACGTTGGGGCGGCGATGAGTTTGCCATTTTGCTTCCCAGAACTCCTGTACTTGTGGCAGAAGATATCTGCCAGCGCATTACCAATGCTTGCAGCAACTTTGATGACGAAGTAATCCGTCCCAATATCTCGTTGGGAGCTTCAGCCAAAGTGCGCATGGACCAGAAAATAAACGCTGTGATTAAAGAAGCGGAAGATCTCATGTACCGCCACAAGCTTTTGGAAAGCCGCAGTAATCAGAATGTTGTTATTGCTTCTCTTGAGAAAACTCTTTTTGAGCGCAGCAATGAGACGGAAGAACATGCACAGCGCATGAAAACCATGGGATTTCATTTGGGTCAGGTTCTTAATTTGAGTTCCAGTGAACAGGATGCGCTTCGCTTGTTGTGTGTACTACACGATATAGGAAAAATTGCCATTACCGATAGTATTCTCACGAAAAATGGGCCTCTGACACTGGATGAGTGGCATCAAATGAAAAAGCATCCGGAGATTGGATACCGTATTGCCAAATCATCCAGCAAACTGGAACACATTGCTGACTACATCCTTTTTCACCACGAACGCTGGGATGGCACCGGCTATCCCAAAGGCTTAAAAGGAAAAGAGATTCCAAAGCTTTCCCGCTTACTCACCATTATTGACGCTTATGATGTGATGACCCATGAACGGGTATACAAAGAACCCCGGTCACATGGTGACGCTGTCCGGGAGTTGAAGCAGTGTGCTGGCACACAATTTGACCCGGAAATGGTAAAGGCTTTTATTCGCATTGACTGGCCGCAGCTTTTGGAAATGACGCTATGATTGATTATAAAACCGGCAATTATCATCAACGGGGATACACACTCCTTGAACTGCTGCTTGTTTTGGCAATTCTAAGCCTTTTGATGAGTATTGCTTTTCCTGATATCGCTTCTTTGCGTCAGCAAGCTCAACTGCGAACAACGGCATCAGAACTGGAAAGCGCGCTGCAATTGGCTCGACAGTTAAGTGCCGATGAATGTCGGGAATATGTGGTGGAACTGACTGATGAGCAGTTTCATGTGCGGGAAAACCGTCTGAGTTCTCCCCTGATATTTAAGCAGGTGCTTCCACCTGGAATCACACGCAACCAGGCTTCGATTCAGCGGATTACTTACAACCGCCATGGGTTGACGGGATACGGTTTATTCACTCTGGAAAACCGGCGCGGACAACTCATTGATATAGAAGTGCATATTGGTACTGGCCGTGTGATTGTTTCAGATCTTTATGAGTAATCATTTTGACGGTGCTTCGACAGCCTTGGATATGACAGGAGATTGAGATGGTAAAAAACAAGAGAGGTTTTACTCTTATTGAAGTGTTATTGGCATTATTGATGCTCGGGCTTTTTTTCATTCCTGTAAGCCATGGAGTGGTACTGTCTGTCAAGATCAATGCGCAGTCCCATCAACGCATCACAGCCATGAGAGGTCAACAGGCACAGTTGGAAGAAGCCATGGTGTTACTGGAGGCAGATGAACCAATCCAAATTCATCAACAGGTTTTTCATCATACACCTTTTATTCAGTTGAGCAGTACATCTTCAGATATGGATGACGACAATTTGACGGTAAATGTACCAACACTACGTGTGTTGCAGTTGCCTGGCGAAAAACCCTGGAATACACCACGGTACTACCCGCTGCCCGAAGGTGACGCCTATGAAGAGTAACCATTTCTGCAGGACTGGCTTGACATTGATAGAAGTCATGATTTCACTGGCACTGATTTCGTTATTGCTACTGGTTACCTACACAGGCTCTCTATTCGTCTTTAGCCATCATCGCCAACAGAGCCATCAGTTTAAAGAGGAGCAAAACCTGCGGCAGGCGATGGACGCCATTGAGAAACGCTTTCGTGAAATGAATCAACAGGAAATTACCTTTCACCCTGCACAACAATCTTTTAAAAGCAGAGTTCCCCGCACAGATTTTCCGGGGATGACTACTGTCTGGATCGATTTCAGCGGCATAAACCGGAATCGTCTCAATACATGGCTTTATTTTGACCGCACCTCAGGTACACTCAGGGTGAATAAAAACAACGAACATAATGTTTTGTACACTGGCATTGAGGATATATTGATAACAGAGGTTATTTCGGGAAAGCTCGTCGAAATAACACTGATTGGCCAGCGGGTTAACCGGGAGCAAACTCTGACTCTTAAGCTTTCTTATGGATGTGATGACTCATGAAATGCACTTTCAGATGTCGACAGGGGGCGGCAAGTCTGTTTGTGCTCTTGATGGGAACACTTCTCATTTTGCTGACATTGTCTCTGTTGACGCGGCAGTTGACAGAACAGCAGGCTGTTCGTTCTTTTGAAAATCGTTTGCAGGCCCATTATTTGACAGAATCAGGCATGGATCTCGCGTTGTGGCAGTTAAGCGAATGGACTGATCGAGCAGTGGAAACTTTTCTTGAGAATGAATCATACGATAGCTGGTCATCAGCACTGCTGGCTGATCATGTACGTCACGAAGTGATTTTTCAGTTGCATCAGATTAATGCATATCGCAACGCACCCCTTCAACAGATTTTTGAAGATGACCCGACTCCACATGCGTTAAGGATGCTTGCGGAAGCTTCCATAGATGAAAAGGAAATCGTTATCACTGTGCAGGGGAATTATGGAAATGCCCGTGTTGCGCAACGGGCAGTGGTAGAGCTTCCGGTCATCGTTGATGGTCTTCTAAATGAATCTGTAGCAGAAGGACTACATGTGAAAACAATGATTTTGCGTTCCCGTAGTCAGGTACTGGCCACCTGGCCATAAACACTGTAGTAACAACTTCCAATGGTAAAACACCTAAGAGAGGAGAGTCATCCATGCAATTACGCAATCATATGGAAATCGTCGTACAATATGTACTGGCAGATCTATTAAAAGACCAACCCAACGTGTGTCGATGTGAAAAATGCCAGGCAGACATGATGGCCGTTGCGCTGAATCACTTGCCGCCCAAGTATTATGTGACTGATGAGGGAGCCGCTTACTCTAAAGCCAATGAGTTAAGTATTCAGTTTGAGGCAGATGTGATGCGGGAACTGGTTTTGGCTATGGTGGTGATTAAAGATCACCCCCGGCATGAGGCTGAATGATCGCCAGTTTAAACCAAAATGTGTTGAAGACTTCGACAAACTTGCTTTCTTTTTCATCATTTAGAATATTTTCTTGACATTATTTATGGCAAGGAATAAACTGTTTCTAATTATAAAAGACGGGAATGGTTCAGATGAACGGATCTTCAATGTCAAATTTGCAGCGTGCTTATTATTTTTTCTTTAGCTGGGGCTATTTTTATTTTAGCGCCGGTTATTTGACATTGAATAAATCCCTCAACTATCATTCGTATGAAGCATCGCCAGCTCTAACCTGACAGCTGCCGATCTAATAACCGCATGATATGAATTGCAAGATAAGAGGGATTTCAATCGAAATCTCTCTTTTTTTATTTTGACCCGCTATGTTTATTATCAATCATTGTGACAGTCTAATAACGAATAGTTGATGAAAGGGGTAATCACACATGACCAGACTGGAAGACCTGCGTGAGAAGGTGGACCTCTGCGACCGCCAGCTGGCTGCTGTTCTTGAAAAGCGGCTTGAGATCATCATGGAGATCATGGAGGAAAAGAAATCGCAGAAGATGCCCATTTTTAACAAAGATCGGGAAGAGAAAGTGATCAATCAAATCGGTCACTATGTGACAAATCCTGATTTGCGGGAAGAGGTGCGTTTTATTCAGCAACATGTGCTTCAAAGCTGTCGACGGATTCAGTCAAAACGCTTGTTCCCTTATCATATTACCCTGGTGGGCTTTATGGGAAGTGGTAAAACCACTGTGGGAGTGGAGCTTTCAAATATGCTGGCGATGGAGCAAATTGATGTTGACAGAGTGATTGAGGAGCGCATGAACATGCGGGTGAGTGAAATTTTTCAGCTTTATGGTGAACAGGTTTTTCGCCAGCTGGAAAGCAATGTGGTGGAAGAACTTTCCAAACGGGAGAATGTGATTATTTTCTGCAGCGGTGGTGGCGTCGTCTTGAACGAGAAGAACATCGAAAACATAAAAGAAACCGGGGTGATTGTCTGGTTAAAAGCGAGTCCTAACGAGATTTACCGGCGTATTTGTGATGATCATAGTCGTCCCCTCCTGAAAGACAATATGTCTGTCGATAAAATCAGCCAAATGCTGGAAAGTCGACTCCCATTATATGAAGATGCTGCTGATCTTGTTGTGAATACCGATGGCAAAGATGTGGAACAGGTGAGTCATGAAATTGTTCAACAATTGATGCAGCTGGATATTAATCGAAAGGCTCATCACTATCATGCCAGCAATCTTTAATGGAAAGTTCTAATGGAGAGGATGATCACTCATGAAACGGATTGTTCGTGTCAAAGATGTTTCCATCGGTGAGGGACCACCAAAAGTATGCGCTCCCATGGTTGGCGATACGTTGTCTTTACTGGAAGAAGAAGCTGAAATAATCAATGAGCTTGCCTGTGATTTGGTTGAATGGCGAGTGGATTTTTTTAGTGGTGTGATGAGTATTGATTCTGTGAAGAAAGCACTCAAACACATCAGAAGTATCTTAATGGAAAAACCGCTGATTTTCACCTTTCGAAATAAAGCAGAAGGCGGCCAATGTGAGATAGATGCTGTTTATTATCAGGAACTGCTTTCAGCAGTGATGCAGACGCGTCTGGTTGATCTGGTGGATGTTGAGCTGATGATGAAAGATGCCATGATTCTTGATTTGGTAACCACTGCTCGCAAATATCAGGTGAGTGTCATTATTTCGAGTCATGACTTTAATCGAACACCTTCAGTAGAAGAGATGGTTCAGCGGATGCTGAAAGCTGCAGAGCTGGGAGGCGATATTCCAAAGTTGGCAGTGATGCCCCGGTGTTCTGCAGATGTGCTGGCACTGATGGAAGCAACCCGCTGTGTGAAGGAAGATAATGGCGTTGGGCCCCTTATCACCATGGCCATGGGAGGATTGGGAATGATTAGCCGTCTTGCAGGAGAAGTATATGGTTCAGATCTCACTTTTGGTGCTGCAAAAGCAGCCTCAGCACCTGGCCAAATCGCTGCAGCTGAACTGCAACAGGTGATTCAGTTGATTCATCAGAATATGCCTGCAATCAATGAACAGAAGGAGTGATGACATGACAGAGTACAGAATAACCGGCAATACACGTTTGGTGGCACTTCTGGGTTCTCCGGTACGCCACAGTCAATCACCACAAATACACAACACTGCCTTTCAGGCATTGAATCTTAACTATGCTTACATGGTTTTTGATATTCAGCAAAGTGAACTGGAAGCAGCTGTTCAGGCGATGAAGACCTTAGATGTTGCGGGATTCAACGTGACCATGCCCCACAAAGAAAAAGTGATTCCTTATCTTGATGAACTGTCTGAAGAAGCATCAATCATCGGTGCTGTGAATACGGTGAAAAATGACAATGGAAAGTTAATTGGCTATAATACTGATGGAATGGGTTTCATGATGTCACTGGCAGAAGAAAATATTCCTGTTTCGGGTAAAAAAGTGATTGTTCTTGGGGCAGGAGGAGCGGGTAAGAGCGTTGCCACACAGCTTGCACTTGAGAATGTTGGAGAACTGATGATTTTTAATCGCAGTGCTGCACCCGCAGAGGCGCTTTGTCGGTTAATCAATGAAAAAATTCCAACCTGCCAAGTTTCCTGGCATCTTTTGGATGAAACAGTTCTAAAGGAAGCATTATCGACTGCAGACGTACTCGTGAATACAACCAACGTTGGCATGGGTGATTTGAAGAATCTCAGTCTTGTCAAAGATGCGAATTGGCTGCATTCTAAACTGAAAGTAGTTGACATTATCTACTCTCCTTCAAAAACGAAGCTGTTGGAAATCGCTGAAACTGCCGGTTGTCAGACAGTGAATGGAATCGGGATGGTGGTTGGACAGGGTGCACTCGCCTTTCATATTTGGACAGGTGCGCATATGCCCGTAGCTGATGTTAAGTCCGGTATTCTAGCAAACTCATAGTTTTTTGCTATTTTCATAACAGCTTCAACAAAACAGGCTCCCCATCGACGGGCAGCCTGTTTTTGCTGAAGCCACTGCAAAAAAATGGTCATTGCGAATCACCGTTCAAACGTATACGTTCATGATGAGATGTGAAGTAATTGATAAAGCTGCTGACAACAGGATTCGCACGGCATTTTGTGTTCCAGAGAAGACAAATTGAACGGTTCATGCTTCTTCCTTCAAAGGGAATCGCTGTCACTTTGTAGCTGTCAAGAGAAGGGATGTTTGGCATGATGGCAATTCCCAGCTGTGATCCCACAAAAGCTGCCATTGAATTGCACTCGTCGACTTTAAATGCTATTTCGGGCCTTATGCCATGTTTTTTGAAAAGTGCTTCTGTTTGAAGAAAGAGATCTGTGTTTTTGTGGATCATGACAAATTTTTCATTTTTAAAGTCTTCAACTGTGACAGATGTACGGGTTGCCAGTGGATGATCATTATAAACCACCAGATACAATTCCTGATTGAATACAGGCACCGAGGAGATTCCTTCACTGAGGACTTCTGGATGTGGTGCCATGACAACATCCATGGTACAGTCCAGCAGTTTTTCAATGAGGGTGTTGGTCATGCTCACCTGTAAGTTGAAATGAATGTTTCGATTGCCCTGAGAACCGTAGAATTCATCCACAAGATGGGGAATGGCATCAAAGCTCACGCTGTAAATGTAGCCCAGGTTAATGATTCCTCCCGATGGATTTTTCATATTTGAAATCTGGGCTTCACCCTGTGACAGGATGTGCAGCGAACTCTCTGCATAAGGAAGAAAGGCTTCACCGAACTCTGTCAAAAAAACCTTTTTACCATCTTTCCCAAACAAGGGGACTCCGAGCTCTTTTGAGAGTTCGGAAAGGGCATAACTCAAGCTGGGCTGTGAAATATTGAGTTGTTCAGCCGTTTTTGTATAATGTAAGGTATTGCACATTTCTACGAAATATCGCAACTGGTGCAAGGTCATATCATATCCTCCTGAGCATCTGACATTTTTCAGCCATTTAATTCATTCAACCTTTGACAAAAAATCATCAATATACTGTATGGATTCATATCGTCAGCAGCAAAGCCATTCATTGGAAAAAGTAATCATGATGATAGATCATTATCGATAAATTATAGAGAGTTTCTATCATCATTATACAAAATGAGTATTAGACTTTCAAGTAAAAATACTATAATCTTTAATTACAAGAAATTATTCATTCATTATTCAGAATAGTTATGAAAGAGGTGATAAATAATGAAACTTCCAACAGCCATTACGCTTTGTGAAGTCGGGCTTCGAGATGGCTTGCAAAACGAGGCAACCATATTGGATACTCAGTCAAAAATAACGCTAACAAAAGAGATGATTGCTGCAGGATTAACGGTCATTGAGTTGGGTTCATTCATGAGCCCCAAAGCGGTTCCTCAAATGGCTGATACTGATGCACTTTTTCTCCACTTCAGTGATGTTAAAAATGTGGAGTTACGCGCATTAGTTGCCAATAAAAAAGGCGTTGAGCGTGCCGTCAACTGTGGGTGTCGCAAGATTAAGCTGAATGTATCTGCAAGTCTTGGCCATAATTTGGCGAACATTAACATGACTCCAGAGGAAAGCGTTGCCAGGTTTGCAGAAAGTGTTGAACTGGCAGAAAAAAGTGGTATCGAAGTGTCTGGATCTATCTCAATGCCATTTGGATCTCCCTGGGAAGGGAGCATCTCTTTGGATGCCATCCAAAGTATTATTGACGCTTATCTGAAGGTTGGGGTAAAAGAAATATCTCTATCAGACGCTTCAGGAATGGCAGTACCCAATCAGGTATATACAATGTGCAAACATTTGCAGGAATGTTATTCAGATGTAAAATGGTGGTTGCATTTCCACAACACCAGAGGCATGGCCATGGCGAATATTCTGGCAGGCATGCAGGCGGGTATCACACATTTTGATTCTTCTCTGGGTGGCCTCGGGGGATGTCCCTTTGTACCGGGAGCGGCTGGCAATGTAGCTTCTGAAGATGTGATTCACATGCTTGATGAAATGAACATCAGTACCGGTATCGATTTGGTTCAGATCATAAGTTCAGCAAAAAAACTTCAGCATTGGGTTGGTCACGAAACTGATTCTTATGTGTTGAAAGCCGGCCGATCCAAGGATTTAGTCAAATAAACACAAGTTCATCAATAATATCGAGTTATCGATATTTAATGGAAAACGTTTCCTGAAAACTGATCATTGTTCTATGAAAATGTAGGGAGGAATATGAATGAGCAGAATGAATTCGATGGAAGAAATATACGCAAAATTGTCAAGTGATCAGATCGAAGAGATCGAAGAAAAATTTGCAAAGGCCGATGCCGCGCAAAAGATTTTTGAAAAATGGAGTCAGGAAGACATCGACCGAACGATTCAGGCAATTGCCTGGAAAGTGGCCAATACTCAGACATTTAAAGAGCTTGTCAAAATGGGTATTGAAGAAAGCCAGTTTGGAGACCCGGTAAGCCGTGAAAACAAAAAATTTAAAATCAGGGGCGTTCTCAGAGACGCGCTTCGCCAGAAAAGCGTAGGTGTCATTGAGGAGATTCCGGAAAAAGGAATTGTAAAATACGCGAAACCTGTCGGGGTTATTGCCTGTGTTGTCCCGGCAACAAATCCTGACTTGACACCTGCGGGCAATGCCATTTATGCGCTGAAAGCCCGGAATGCCATCATTTTTTCGCCCCATCCACGCGCGGCAAAAACCGGTGGCAGAACCATTGAACTAATGCGGGAAGGCCTTCGCCAGGTAGGTGCCCCTGAAGACTTAATTCAAATTTTAGGGCAGGGAAAAGCCAAAATCAACAAAGATTTTTCGGAAGCTTTGAATGCAAAATGTGATTTGGTCATCGCTACCGGAGGTCAAGGTGTGGTGCGCAGGGCCTATCACTCAGGTACACCAGCTTATGGTGTTGGCGCAGGGAATGCCACTATGATCTGGGATGAAACTGCCAAAAATGAGCTGCACCAGGCAGCACACAACACAATGCTGTCAAAGACGTCTGATTTCGGCTCTGGCTGCTCTGCCGATGGGAACATTGTCATTCATGACAGTATTTATGCAGAGGCTGTGAAGGCACTGGTTGAAGTTGGCGGCTATCTGTTGAACAAACAGGAGCAAGAAGCGGTCAAACAAGTTATGTGGGATGAAGCTTGCCACCGATTGTCTAACTCGGTCGCACTGTCACCTCAGCGAATGGCCGAACTGGCAGGATTTTCAATTCCAGAAGATCGCAAGTTCCTGATTGCCACAGGTACTGGGTCCTATACTGAAAGCTACGATGATGTTTGGTGCCGGGAAAAACTCACAACTCTTCTGGCGGTTCACCAATATGAAGGTGAGTTTCAAAATGCCATCGATATTATCATGGCGATCCATGAAGTTGGCGGAGTCGGTCACAGTGTTGGCATTTTCTCTTTTGATGAAAATCATATTCACAGACTTGCCCTTGAAGCTCATGTTGGCCGAATCATGGTGCGCCAGCCTCAGTCAAAAGCCAACGCCGGCGCCTTCACAAACGGAATGCCTATGACATCAAGTATTGGCTGTGGAACCTGGGGTGGAAATGCCACCTCGGAAAATGTTCATTTGCATCATTACATGAATGTCACCTGGGTATCGACAGAAATCACTGAAGATAAGCCCAGTGACGAAACATTGTTTGGGGAGTTTTACCAGCCCGATAGAGAAGGTCGGGCGTAAAGAAGGGGGCAGACTGTTGAAAAAATTGATTTCTGTACAAATGGTGGATTACCTTGAACGCCGTGGCGTCGAGTATATTTTTGGCCTTTGTGGTCATACAGTGATTGGATTTCTTGATGCTTTATCAAAATCAGAAAAACTTCAGTACATTTCATTTCGAAATGAACAGTTAGCTGCCATGGCTGCAGATGGATATGCCCGTATTAAAAAGAAAGCGGGCGTGGTCATGTGTCATCTGGGGCCTGGCTTAACCAACGTGATCACCGGAGTAGCCAATGCATCATTTGATTCGATTCCCATGGTGGTAATTGCTGGAGATGTACCACGCTATTATTATGGAAAGCATCCTCACCAGGAAGTCAACATGCATGCCGATGGTTCACAATATGAAATGTTAAGGCCTATCGTTAAGCGAGCCTGGCGTGTGGATGACGCTGAAGCAATGCCTGAAATACTGGATAAAGCTTTTCGACTGGCTGAAAGTGGCAGGCCCGGACCAGTGCTGATTTCTGTTCCCATGGACGTTTTCTCTGTGGAGATCGAAGAAGACCTTTTTGCACGCACTTATCGTGACAGTCATGAAACCATTAAACCTGCATTAGCACCTTCGGCAGCTAAATCAATTGCCAGAAAGCTGATTGAAGCGAAAAACCCTGTTATACATGCAGGTGGCGGTGTTTTATTGGCAGACGCTTCTCAGGAACTTGCTGAACTAGTTGAATTTCTTGATATTCCTGTATCAAGAACACTGATGGGGCAAGGGTGCCTTTCTGACAAACATCCGCTGATGCTTGGTCAAACAGGTTTCTGGGGCTTGGAATTTACTCATCAGTTTACCGCCAATGCCGATGTGTTATTGGGACTTGGAACCCGTTTTGCTGAAGCTGACAGCTCCAGCTGGTACCCCGGCGTCACTTTTGACATGAGCAAAACTGAATTTTTACAGATTGATATTGATCCGTCTGAAATTGGCCGCAACTATCCGGTGAGTATCGGTGCCATCGCTGATCTTAAAGAGGCACTGGCACAGATTCTGGGTGAAGCGAAAATACTGAAGCCTGAAGGGATTAGTAAACCTGAGCTTCGTCAGATGATCAAAGAAAACCGAGAATCTTTCAAACAGGATAATGTGGCCATCTCTGAAGACAATCGTTTCCCCATGACTCCTCAGCGTATTCTTAAAGATGTCAAGGAGTCTCTTCCCGAAGACAGTTTAATATTTACTGACGTGGGATGGAATAAAAATGGTGTCGCTCAGCAGTTTGATATTACCCTGGCCGGATCCATTCACCATAGTTCAGGTCTGGCGACCATGGGTTTTGGAGCCTCCGCGCTGATTGGTGGTAAACTGGCAGCCCCGGAAAAGGCTGTGATCACTTTAGTGGGTGACGGTGGCTTTGGTATAAACCCCAGCACGTTGGCAACAGCAGTTGAGCAAAACATACCCGTCATCTGGATTGTGATGAATAATGCAGCCTTCGGTACTATTGCCGGTCTTGAGTATGCCAATTACAAAACGAAGTTCGGTACCGTCTTCACTACTCCTGACGGGGAGCCATATTCTCCAAGTTGGGCAGCTGTTGCGAAAGCTTATGGCGTAGATGCCATAAAAATCGAATCTGCCGAAGAGTTCAAACCGGCACTCGAGCAAGCGTTATCCAGCAATAAACCGTTCCTGCTGGATGTTCCCATGGAAAACATCCCTGTACCTACACCAGGTTGCTGGAATATCAATGATATCTATACACCAAAAGAAAGTATTATTAACGGAAAAATTGTCAAAAATGAACAGGGTGAGTATGTGGTTCCCAGTCATTCTACCTCCCATAAAAAAGGGCTCTGAGTCCGAAAGGAGAGTCATTGATGTCAAGAAAGTTTTCGCTTGCCTATTTGACGATTCCTGGAACAGATCCCATTGAGCAGATCAGGATTGCCGCGAAAGCCGGCTATGATTGTGTCGGCCTTCGCCCAATCCCCATGCATTTGCCCAACGAACCGCTGTTTCAGTTTGACAGAGATCCCAGATTGTTTAAAACGATAAAGAAAACGTTATCAGATACAGGTATTCAACTCATGGACATTGAGTTGGCGCGAGTAAGAGAAGACTTGAAAGTGGAAGACTATGAGTCAGCTTTTTCTGCAGGTGCTGAATTGGGTGCCTCAGATGTGCTTTCCAGCGTCTGGACAAGTAACAAGGAATTTGCAATCGAAAAATTTGCCAAAATATGCGATCTGGCTGCCTCATACAACCTTCGTGTTAATCTTGAATTTGTGACTTTTTCTGGAGTCCCGGGACTTCCAGAAGCACTGGAAATACTGAAGACGGTCAATCGTCCCAATGCAGTTCTTATGGTGGACACCCTTCACGCTCACCGATCAAAGGTTACGGCGAAAGACCTGGCAGAAGTCGAAAACGCACTCTATGGATTTATTCATTTGTGTGATGGCCCAGACTATATCCCCTCTCTGGATGATCCTGAAATGATTGGCGTCGCAAGAGAAGGTCGGTTGTATCCAGGTGACGGTGAGATTGACTTGAAGGGAATGCTTCAGGCAATGCCCCAAAATCCAATTTCCATAGAACTGCCAAATTCTAAAGAGATTCAAATGCGTGGCACTTTGGGACATGCACTCCAATGCCTTGAAAAAGCGAAACAATTGCTGGAAGACTATTAGGTGGTGTCATGAAAACCGTACTCCGTATGACGGCAAGAGGGAAATTGATGGAAAGGAAGTTGATTAAACGTGCCGGTTAATATCCATACAAAAATGATAGCACTGCTTGGCAAACCGTTATCTCAGTCATATGCAGCACGTATGCAAAACGCAGCTTATCGAGCCACTGGACTTAATATGCTCTATTTTTACGCAGAGGTGGAAAATGATCATCTGAAAGATGTCATTAATGGCATTCGACATATGAATTTTGCTGGTTTTGCAGTTACTAAGCCAAACAAGGTGGAAGTGATGAAATACGTTGATGAAATGGATCCTCTCTGTGAGAAAATGAATGCCAGCAACACGGTTGTTCTAAAAGAAGGTCGTTTGATTGCTTACAACACAGACGGAACCGGGTTTTTAAGGTCTCTGATGGAAGAAGCACCCCATGTCAGTCTTTCTGACTCAACATTTATGTGTCTTGGAGCCGGTGGTGCAGGCCGAGCTATTTGCAGCGTTTTGGCTTACCATGGGGCCCAAAAGATATATATCTATGATTTAAATATCGCTGCTGCTCAAGAATTGACGAAGGACATCAATGAGCGGTTTGCACCGGTGGCAGAAATGGTTCACCCCGAAGAAGCAAATGCGCTAAAGGCTAAAGTTGCACTTTCGGACGTGGTGATGAATAACACGGGTCTGGGAATGGCTGCCAGCGCAGATAAAACGCCTGTTCCAAAAGAATTTCTAAATGCTGATCAGCTTTGCTTTGATGCTACTTACAACCCATCGAAAACCAGATTTCTGCTCGAAGCCGAGCAGGTAGGCTGTCAGGTGATGAATGGTCTTGGAATGTCTCTTTATCAGGGAGCAGAACAAATAGAGCTGTGGAGCGGCCAGAAAGCTCCTATTGAAGTCATGCGCGAAGAGCTGTTTACGATCCTTTCACATAGAGGCGACGTATGACATAATGGATCAAGGTTATACTTCCATAGTTGAAAGGAGTCGATGTTATGAAAGTTCTCAAATGGTTGGACAATCACTTTGAAGAATCAATCTTAATTATCCTGTTGGCGACCATTTCCACCGTGATGATGGCTCAGATTTTGGCAAGAACCTTTGTGCGTTCCATGCCCTGGCCAGAAGAATTTGCGCGATACTGTTATATTTGGACTGTTTTTCTTTCCCTTGGCTATACCATTAAAAAAGGAAATATGTTGCGAGTGACAGTTGTGATGGACATGCTTCCCCAAAAGCTGCGAAGAACCATTGAGATTCTTACAAACCTGATTGTGTTGGTTTTGTTTGCTATCTTGTTTCGATACTCCATCACCTATACTGGCATCATCAAAACAACAGGACAACTCTCGCCGGCAATGAGAGTTCCCATGTGGATGATGTATCTGTCCACCAACATTGGATTCGCTCTTGCGGTCATTCGCATGATTCAGGAAATGATCAACAACTTTAAAAATTTCAATCAAAAAATAGAAACAACAGTTGAGGCTACGCTTAAAGAGGCACAGCAGGAAGTTGCATCCACCGGTACGACACTTTCTGATGCGACCAATTTTACAGGAGGTGACGTATAGTGGCATTCTGGATTTTTTTGGTGTTTATGGTTAGTTTAATTTTTGCCATTCCCATTACCATGAGTATGGTACTGGGTGCCCTAACGCCTCTCATACTCGGAGGAACGGGAAGCTCTATTCAGCAGCTGATTGCCAACAGTTTTTCAGGGTCAGACACAACACCCATACTGGCAGTTCCATTGTTTATCCTTGGTGGTGTTTTAATGGCCGAAGGTGGTATCTCCCGGAGATTATTCAATTTTTTCGCTTATTTTGTTGGAAATCTGCCTGGCGGGTTACCATGTGCAGTCATTCTTACCTGTCTATTTTATGGTGCTATTTCTGGATCTGGCCCAGCAACCACCGCTGCAGTAGGCTCCATGACCATCCCATTTCTTGTTGAAATGGGGTATAACAAGACATGGTCAGCAGGAATGATTGCAACGGCAGGCGGGCTTGGCGTTATCATTCCGCCATCTATTCCATTCGTTCTCTATTCTCTTGCTACAGGAGTCTCCACTGGCGCACTGTTCTTGGGAGGGATTTTGCCGGGAATTCTCATCGGGCTTGCAATGATGGTTTACGCAGTGATTTACTGCATCAGAAACGGAGAAGATAAAGAGAAGATCAATATCAAAATGAGTGAACTGAGGGCAAAAGGATTTCTCAGTTTGCTTAAGGAGAGTTTTTGGGCGTTAATGTCTCCCATCATTGTTTTGGGGGGGATCTATTCAGGGATTGTCACCCCGACTGAAGCAGCCGTTATTTCTGTTTTTTACTCACTCTTTGTATCGCTGGTAATCTACAAGTCTTTTACTGTAAAAAGCATTGTTCCATTCCTGGGAAAAGCAGTCAAAACTTATGCTCCTCTTTGTTTTGTGCTTGCTTTTGCCATCGCATTCGGACGTGTGCTGGCACTGGCCAAAGCACCTGCTTTAATAGAAAACTTCATATTAAGCAACTTCACATCCAGCTTTACTGTTCTTACAGGCATTGTAGTGGTTTTTCTTGTTTTAGGTATGGTCATGGACACCGGGCCAGCCATTGTTATTTTATCTCCCATTCTTCTCCCTGCCGTTCAGGCAATGGGAGTACATCCTGTTCATTTTGGCGTCATCATGGTTTGTTGTCTTTCTATTGGCCTGGCAACACCACCATTTGGTCTTGACCTTTTTGTTGCTGGAACATTGGCTGATACCGCACCCATGAATGTTGCCAAGACGGCTATACCCTTTATTCTGGCATTTGCAATAGCATTGTTTCTTATCACTTATATACCTTGGTTCAGTCTCGTCTTTCTGTAAGAAGAAATCGATGTTAATCCCATCAGTCAAAGGAGTGATGCGATGTATTAATATGCAACTCCAGTAACGGCATTGGTTACAAATAAGATAAAACAAGGGAGGATACAAAATGAAAAAACTGCTCGTACTTTTATTAGTCGCTTCAATGTTAATGGCAGCATGCGGATCACCAGCACCGGCACCGGCTCAACCAGCAGAGCAACCGTCAGACCAACCTGCAGAGCAACCTGCAGATGTTTCAGGCTTTGATTCTTTGGATCCGGTAGTACTTATTGGTGCGGATAACTCAGGAGTAGGTGCAATCGCCCAACTATACGGTGAACTTGTGACCGAAAAAGTGGCAGCCATTACTGGCGGTCAACTGACAATTGATTATTTCCCCAACAGTCAACTGGGAAATGACCAAGAGCTCCAAGGACAAATGCTTGCCGGCGACATTGACTTTGTCATTGCGCAAACAGCTCAAACAGTGTCGTTCGTCCCTGAAGTCGCTATCTTCGACCTGCCCATGGTATTTGCCAAATACAGTGCTGATGAAATTGATTATGCGCTGAATAGAAGTCCGTTTTATGATCTGATTAACCAGGCTTATGCAGATAAAAATATGTATATCTTGCATTACCTTCAAGGTGGAACTTTCCGCGAAACCACGTCAAACAAAGCGATCCGTTCCATTGACGACTTTAATGGGTTGAGAATTAGAACGATGGAAAACCAAAACCACATGGCATTCTGGCAATCACTGGGTGCATCACCAACGCCACTTCCCTGGCCTGAAGTATATGTCTCACTTCAGCAAGGGCTTGTGGACGCACAGGAGAATGCAACTGATACCAATGTTGGTGCTAACTTCCAGGAAGTCCAGGATTATCTGATTATGACCCACCACATTTTGTACTGCAACCAATTCTTGATTAATGCAAGTCAGTTTGACAGCCTCGACCCGCTTTATCAAGAAGCACTGATGCAGGCAGTTAAAGAAGCTGCTGCTGAAATTGAGGCTGGACTTGCAGAAGTTGATGAAAACAACAAGCAGATTTTAATTGATGGTGGCATGGAGCTCATTGAGTTTGACGAAAGCTTCGTTGATGAAGTTCTTGTAAAGGCACAGGGAGTATATGATTCCATTGGCGCAGCCATTGGACAAGAATATGTCGATGCGCTCTTGAATGCGCTGGAAAGTGCACAGTAGTTTTGAAGCAATCAACAGATTTCAGCATGCAGTCGGATTAGTCTCTGGCTGCATTTCCACACTATTAAGCGAAAACTCATCGCTTAATAATTCGAGAAGTATTTGGTGAAGCTACTTCATATGTGACACCCCCTTTGTTTGACGGGACCGGCGGTTGGGCCATTATAGATCCAATCTGCCAGTCCCGCTTTTTCATTCAATGATGCTTTGACGATACCTCTTTGCTTTATTTCGTTTAATATCGAAGGAAGTGTCTTTGATTTCCGGATGATTGCAATCTGTTCAATAATGGGTTAATATGATATACTTGTATCGTTAACAAGCTGAACATACAAAGGATTTCGGGTGCTGCCATCATAAAATCTGGAGGAATCAAATGAATACTCGACTAACTGCCATTCGCAATTGGATAACTTCTGAAAAACTGGATGCTGTTTTGTTGTCAAAACCAGCCAATCGTTACTACACTGCCGGTTTTACCGGATCTGCAGGAACAGTGGTGCTGACACCTGATCGACAATATCTGATAACTGATTTCAGGTATAAAAATCAGGCGTCGGAACAGAGCCCTGATTTTACATATCTACAGATCGATAAGCATGAATCGGCCACTAAGCATCTTCGGGAACTTGGACTTAAGCGAGTAGGGATCGAAGAAGAGTTCATCAGTTACTCACTTGCCTGTGAGTACGAAAAAGATATTCCTGGGATTGAACTGGTTCCAATGAATAACCAAATGACGCTTTTCCGTTCAGTCAAAGAACCCGGCGAGACAGAAATCATTCGCCGTGCTGCTGCCATTGCAGATAAAGGCTGGGAAATGATTCTAAATAAAATACAACCAGGCATTTCTGAGAATGCATTGGCGTTGGAGCTCGAGTTTTATATGCGTCAGAATGGTGCCGATGGCGTCAGCTTTCAATTTATTGTTGCATCAGGGCTGCGGTCAGCCTTGCCTCACGGCATTGCTTCTGATAAACTGATTGAGGCTGGCGATTTTCTAACATTTGATTTTGGTAATCTGGTTGACAAATACTGCTCAGATATGACACGAACCGTCGTGGTGGGAAAAGCAACTGATCGTCAGAAAGAAATATACCACACCGTTCTGAAAGCACAAGAAGCTGCACTGAAAGCAGTGCGGCCCGGGATCACAGGTATTGAACTGGATGCAATTGCGCGACAGATCATTACTGAAGCAGGCTTTGGAGAGTATTTTGGCCACGGACTGGGGCATGGGGTTGGTCTCGAAATTCATGAACTGCCCCATGTGAACCACCTTGGGAAGGTTCCTTTGGAGCCTGGCATGGTGATCACCATTGAGCCGGGCGTCTATCTCCCTGATGAGGGTGGTGTCCGCATTGAAGATTTGGTTTTAGTAACTGCTGATGGCTATGAGGTGTTATCTCATTCCAATAAAGAGTTGGTGGAAATTCCTGTGTAGAAACCGGAGTCAGTCTATTCTAACGAGATGCGGAGGATGAACTATGATTTATGCAAGTGATTTTCGAAAGGGGAAAACATTTCAAAAAGAAGGTGAACCATGTGTTGTGGTTGACTTTCAGCATGTGAAGCCAGGCAAAGGTGCTGCTTTTGTTCGCACTAAATACAAAAACCTTAAAACCGGAGCCATTCGGGAAGAAGCGTTTAACCCCAACGACAAATTTGAATTGGCGATTATTGAAACAAAGGAAATGCAATATCTTTACAGCGATGGCGAGTTATATTTCTTCATGGATAATGAGACCTATGAACAGGTTCCCTTGACAAAAGAAATTGTGGAAGATTCGATTATTTATCTGAAAGAAAATGATAGTGCCACTGTTAAGTTTTATCAAGGCAGTGCGTTTCAGTTGGATGCTCCCAATTTTGTGGAACTTCAGGTAACTGAATGTGAACCCGGAATTAAAGGAGATACAGCTTCTAACGTAACTAAAGCTGCCACTGTGGAAACAGGCGCTATTGTTCAGGTGCCCCTTTTTGTTAATGAAGGTGATGTGATTCGTATCGATACCCGATCCGGTGAGTATATGTCCCGGGTATAAGTCATATTGACGGTATGTTTTAAAACAAGAATGTCATTTATAAACTAGGGTGTTAAGACAAGGAGGCGTAATATGAACCATCTTTTTGAAAGTGTGGCTTACCTCAAAGGACTGGCAGAAGGCTTAAATATTAAAGAATCATCTAAAGAAGGAAAACTGCTGCTGGGGATTTTGGACACCCTGGAAGAAATTGTTGCCTCGATGGAAGAATTACAGGAAGAGCAGGACGATCTTGCTGATTATGTTGAAGCGCTGGATGATGATTTGGCAGAAGCTGAGTCACTTATTTCTGACGATTTTGACGAAAATGATGACGATGATTATGAAGACGAAGAAATCGACTTTATGGAAATCGAGTGTCCAAAGTGTGGTGAAGCCATCTATCTTGATGAGGACATTTTATATGATGAGGATGCTGAAATACTGTGTCCACAATGCCACGAACTCATCGAGTTTGCCGAAGATGACTTTTGTGAAGAAGGATGCTGCTGCGGCGGCGATTGCCATGATGAAGATGACGAAGAAGAAGTAGAAGAAGTAACAGAGGATCATCAACAGAAATAATGCTGAAAACATGTGTTGGCGAAAGAAAATCCTTTGATCACTCATGGGATTTTCTTTGTTAAGGAGGATGCTAAATGGTTATGGAAGAGCATCGCAGTGGAGAAATTCACATTGCTGAAGATGTGATTGCCACAATTGCCAGTTTAAGTGCCACTGATGTGAAGGGCGTTGCTGGTATGAGCGGCGGCCTTACCGGCGGTATTGCTGATGTTTTGGGTAAGAAAAACCTTTCCAAGGGTGTTAAAGTTGAAGTTAAAAATCAGGTGGTCTATCTTCATTTGAATTTGGTGCTGGAATACGGCATTGCCATCCCTGATATTGCCTGGGAAATTCAGGACAAAGTTAAAACCATGGTTGAAACCATGACAGCACTGAAAGTAGGTGCTGTAGACATTCATGTGCAGGCAGTCCGGTTTCCCGAAGAAAGCGTCGATACTGCCCGTGAATCGTCTTAACCTGTGAGTGGAGGTACCCTGCATGAAGCGTAAAGAAGCCAGAGAACTGTGTATGCAGTTAGTGTATGAAATGATCATCAAGAATGAGTTTAGTTTGGCGGGGTATCAGCATTTTCTTGAGAACGCCCCTGAAAGGCCTGATCAAGATGGTTACATTAGACAGGTACTTTCCTCTGTGATTGAACGTCATGATGAAGTGGACCAAATGATTCGATCCTATGCCATCGATTGGCAGATGGAACGTATTGCCCGGGTGGATCTGGCAATTCTTCGTGTTTCAATAGCGGAGTTGCTGGACCTAGATGACATTCCCAGCTATGTCTCGGTGAATGAGGCAATTGAGATGGCAAAAAAGTTTAGCACAGAAAACTCATCAGCCTTTGTCAATGGTATTTTGGGCACCTACCTGAAAGACCGGGGGGAAGATCGTCATGCCACTCCCTGAAGCAGTATTAGCTTTTGATACCAGTAACTATACCACCTCAGTCGCTTTAATGGACACTTCCTATCAGCTCTTGGATCAACGACGTCAAGTGTTAGCGGTACCAGAAGGAAAACGGGGCCTCAGACAATCTGAAGCCCTTTTTCAGCATGTTCGGGAATTGCCGGTTTTGCTGGAATCCATGGAAAGTTCTCTGAACCAGGTGCAACTAAAAGCAGTGGGATACAGCAATCGACCACGCAATATCGAAGGTTCGTACATGCCTGTTTTTTTGGCTGGAGAATCTCTGGCAAGATCTGTAGCTGCTATTCATCAGGTTCCCTGCTTTTCTTACAGTCATCAGGAGGGACATCTGGCTGCAGGGCTTTGGTCTTTAGGGCTTGAAATGAATCATCCATTCTATGCACTTCACCTTTCCGGTGGAACAACGGAATTACTTCGTGTAACACCAATGCGTGGAGTGGGATACACTGCCGCTGTCGTTGCGCAAACCAGTGATATCAGCCTGGGGCAGCTCATTGACCGCCTCGGTGTTGCCATGGGTTTATCTTTCCCTGCAGGGCCCGACTTGGAAAAATTAGCTCAAAAGAATGAACTTCCTTTGATAGATGTTCCTTTCTCTATCCATCATAATCAGAGCAGCCATAAAGATGGCTTTTACCTGGAGTTAAGTCTTTCAGGTCCAGAAACATTTTTACAACGATGCCTGCAGTCAAGTTCGTATTCGAATGAACAGCTGGCTGCCAGTATTTTTCATTTTTCCGGCATTTTATTAGGAACATTGATGAAGAAAGCATTGACTTTGGAACCACTTGCCTCAGTACTCACTGTTGGGGGAGTTGCATCGAACTGTCTGGTACGTGAAACGATGGAAGCCTTTCTAAAAAAGCTTCGATTAAACATCCACCACGCCCAAAAAGAATTTTGCAGTGATAACGCTGCAGGAACTGCCGTTTTAACAGCTGTCCATATCAATCGAGTTTTGATAGACCAATAGCCATTATGGCTGGTGGAGGAGGTGATTGACATTCGCATCAAAACACTGTCCGTCTCACAGCTGAATCTTTATATTAAACGACTCATTCAGGCAGACCCCATTTTACATATGGTGCAGGTGGGAGGGGAAGTTTCCAACTGCACTTATCACAGTAGTGGACATGTCTATTTTTCACTTAAAGATGAAAACAGTCGGATCCGATGTGTCATGTTTCGCCAACAGGTACAACTTCAATCCTTTCGTATGAAGGATGGGATGCGAGTGACTGTTTCAGGAGCTGTTTCACTTTACGAACGCGATGGACAATACCAGATTATAGCAACACATGTAGAAGAAACAGGTTTGGGAGACTGGTTTCTGGCTTTCCAAAAATTGAAAGAAAAACTGGACAAAGAGGGATTAATGGATGCATCTCAAAAAAAGACACTGCCCCCTTTTCCTGAGAACATTGGCATCATTACATCTCAATCAGGTGCTGCATTACAGGATTTTCTAACAGTGTTAAAACGTCGCTGGCCCATTGCGAAGCTGTATCTTTTTCCGGCACAGGTTCAGGGTGAACAGGCGCCATCTTCACTCACAGCTGCTGTGAATATAGCAGCTACTCATCCCCTCGATCTGATTCTATTAGGTCGCGGTGGCGGATCAGTCGAGGAGCTGTGGGCATTTAACAGTGAATCCCTGGCATATGCCATTGCACGATCACCGATTCCTGTCGTGACCGGCATTGGTCATGAAACAGATTTTACCATTGCTGATTTTGTGGCAGATCAACGAGCTAACACACCTACTGCCGCAGCAGAACTTGCGGTCCCAGATCATATCTTGCTTGAGCGTCAGCTGAATCAACTCGTTACTCGCTTGAAACGCAGTACCAATGAACGAATTGAACGTCACAGACATCAGCTAGATAATTTGTATCACAGCACGCCGCTTCGTTCTCCCCGCAGTTTTCTTGAAGAACGGCAACAAGCACTGGACATGGTACAACATCGAATGATCACTCATATCAAAGGAACACTTCGAGAGCATCAAATGGTTCTTCAACATAAAGGAGAACAATTAAATCAACTAAGCCCTTTAAACGTCCTTGGGCGGGGCTATGCCTTTGTTCGAGACCAGTCAGACAACATGATTGCAACCATACAGCAAGTGAAAACTGCCGAAACTGTTTGCGTCCAGTTACATGATGGTCACTTTCAGGCACAGGTAACCAATGTGGAAAAAACAAGTAAGGAATGAGCTGTTGAAGGAGGAAGCAATTAATGGCCGCCCGAAAAAACACTTATGAAACTGCGTTTAAACGATTAGAAGAAATTACCGACAAGCTTGAAAATCAATCCTTGGGCCTGGAAGAATCGTTAGCCCTCTTTCAAGAGGGAATTTTACTTTACCGTCAGTGTCACGAGAAGCTGACAAAGGCAGAAGAAACACTTACCGTCGTTCTATCAGATTCTGACTCCGAGACCACCAGTTCACTCCAGAATGAAATGGAGGATGCCTGATGGAATGGCGTGATCAGCTGAATCATTACATCGAAATGATAAACCACTCATTGAGTGAATATACGCGTATTGGTGATGAAAACAATCATGTGGTTGTTGAAGCCATGCACTATAGTTTATTTGCCGGCGGAAAGAGACTTCGCCCAGTGTTGACACTGGCTGTTACTGAAATGTTGAACGGAACAGTGGAAGAAGCGATGCCGTACGCCTGTGCTCTGGAAATGATACATACGTATTCATTGATTCATGATGACCTGCCGGCTATGGATAATGACGATTTCAGGCGGGGCAAGCCTACCAATCACAAAATATTTGGTGATGGACTTGCCATTCTGGCGGGAGATGGATTGTTGAATCTTGCTTATGAAATTATGCTTGAAGATGTACTCCTAAAGAAAAATCCCGATTCATTTGTTCGCGCCATGAAATGCATTGGCAATGCTGCGGGAGTACGAGGAATGATTGGCGGCCAAACCACTGATCTGATAAATGAAGGAAAATCAGTAACGGCCGAGACGCTGAACTACATTCATCGACAAAAAACAGGTGCGTTGTTGTCAGCTTCACTCTCTGCAGGTGCCTTTACGGCCGAAGCCGGTGAACAAACTGCATCAGAATTAGCAGCGGCAGGTTATGCTTTGGGTATGGCATTTCAGATTCAAGATGATCTGCTCGATTTGGACGGCAGTGCTGAAGAAATGGGAAAACCAATTGGCAGTGATTTGCGTAATAATAAAGCTACTTTTCCTTCACTCTATGGCATTGAAGACTCTCGAAAACAGGTGCAATCTTTGACCAATCAAGCGCTTGAAGTCTTTAGATCCTATGGAGAAAAATCAGAGTTTCTGCAGTCACTGGCCCGTTATCTGGTTAATCGTCGCTCTTGATGAAACTCAGATATGCGTATGAAAATGCAATTGGGGTAACTTTAAATAAAGGGGTGATGCCATGGATATTCTGGCGGGAATCGGAAGCAATCGTGTTCTCTGGATCACTATTATCGCCTGGTTTATTGCCCAGGTCTTAAAAGTCATAACCACGCTCCTAATGGATAAGCATCTCAATTTATTGCGTCTTGTCGGGTCTGGCGGTATGCCCAGTTCGCATTCATCGTTTGTCATGAGTCTTGCAACGGGTGTTGGAAAACTGCATGGGTGGGATTCATCGATCTTTGCGTTATCACTGGTATTTGCTTTAGTGGTGATGTACGATGCTGCAGGTGTTCGGTATGCTGTTGGACGTCAGGCAGTGATTCTTAACCAAATTATTGAAGATTTTCATCATCATCGCAAAGATAAAAAACTCACTGAAAATCGATTGAAAGAGTTAGTGGGGCATACACCCTATGAAGTGTTTGCAGGCGCTGTACTTGGAATTACCATCGCGTGGTGGCTGGTTTGATGATACGCCTGCATTATGGTATAATATAGTCAGAAACTGCAGTGGTGCAGTATTCTAGTCAGTTCTGCCGGTTGCTGAGGGCGGGCCTAAAAATCCGTCAAAGGGCACATCGATGAAGTTCCTGGTTTCGGCTTGCGACGCCCAGTCGTGGGTCCTTTCTGGGAGTAAGAAGATGGGGGCGATCCGCAATGGCATGCGGGCGTTGACCCTCGCTTCGTGGAGGCCTTATTCAGTGCAGACTGAGAAGGTAGAAACCTGTGCAGGCGTCTTGAGAGACAGCGTAGCGCACAGCGTAGCCTGCCTTGAGTGGGGTAAGCAGATAGGTGGATCAGGTTCTCTGAGCCAGGGCCCGGTAAAGGGGATTATTGCCATCTGAAACTTATGCTGCAAAAGAGGCTAAGAACCGGCAGTATTGTAGAGGAAATCTCCTAGACTGTTCGCAAGAGACCTTTCAGGGATTACAGTGCGGACTAAGTGGCAATCCAGTTCTGCCATTGGCGACAAGGCAGGGACATCTTTAAAGGGAAACCGCTGTGTTGGCGACACGCAGTAGAAGTCTGGGAAAACTTACTGGACCTAAGCCGTAAAATTAACCTGACGGGTTACCACTGTGGGTTCTGCTGATAGCTGAGTCATGCTATCAGTTTTCCTTTTTGACTTTAGATCCTGGTAAGCTGGCTCTTTTATTTTGAATCTGGAGGAACGAATAGTGTCGAAAATTAAAAAAACCCCTCGAAATGGACGTGGTGAGCAGGGGCATATTGAAGAACTGTTTAAAAAATATAACATCAAATGGGTTGTCACCGTTTCAATATGGACTTTTTTCTTAGCAGCGTTGTTCAACTACCTGTCAGAACAGTTACTGATTCGAGCTGAACTTGTTGCTTCTTTTTTCATTCTCATCAGCATTATCCTGTTGGGTGTTTTTTTTGACATGGTGGGAATCGCTGTGGCTGTCGCTTCAGAAAAACCTTTTCACGCCATGGCAGCAGATAAAGTACCTTCTGCCCGGGCCGCCATTCGTCTGCTCAAAAATGCTGGAGCAGTCTCCAATATCTGTAATGATGTTGTTGGGGACATTTGCGGAATCATTAGTGGTGTCGCAGCTGCTACCATTTTACTTAAAATCGAACCGCAGATGCCAATGCTTCATCAATTGATATTGACATTGGTTCTGGGCGGTTTTGTTGCTTCATTAACTGTGGGCGGTAAGGCCATTGGAAAAAATATAGCCCTTGAAAAATCTCATGAGATTGTTCATGCTGTTGCAAAAATTTCATGGGTATTTACACGTTCGACAAACTAATTTTTCGTTTTTAAACGAACTTCAATGCAGCCTTTACTTTATAGAAAGGCTGTTTTTCAGTAAAATCTTCTCAAATGATTGATTCTGACTGACACAAGGGTTACAATGAACTCATAATGGTTCAAATCGAAATATTTATAATGGTAATGGAAAGAGAGAGGATTTCATGACTTCTTTACTGGAACAGATTCAGTCACCAAAGGATCTCCAGGCTCTTAACGAAATCGAAATGACAATGCTGGCGCAAGAAATCAGACATTTTCTGGTTGACAGCATTTCTAAAACGGGTGGCCACTTAGCTTCCAACCTGGGCGTTGTTGAGTTAACACTGGCACTGCATCAGGTCTATGATACTTTTCAGGATAAAATTGTTTGGGATGTCGGACATCAGACTTATGTTCACAAGTTGCTGACAGGAAGATTGCAGTCGTTTCATACACTGAGACAGTATGGTGGCATGAGCGGATTCCCCAAAAGACATGAAAGTCTTCATGACCATTTTAACACCGGCCACAGTGCCACCTCTATATCTGCTGCATTAGGCATGGCTACAGCCCGTGATTTAAGAGGTGAAAAGCATCAAATAGCTGCAGTCATTGGCGATGGAGCCATGACAGGAGGAATGGCTTTTGAAGCATTGAACCACGCTGGCCAGAGCCAGTTGGATCTGACTGTTGTCCTAAACGACAACAAAATGTCCATTGCCAGAAATGTGGGTGGATTATCCAACTATCTCACTCGCATACGTACTATGCCGGTTTATTCCAGATTGAAAGAAGACCTGGAACATTTAATGGACCACTTTGCAATAGGAAAATCTTTTTATCGAACTGCAGAAAAAGCGAAGGACTCCATTAAATATTTTTTTGTTCCAGGAATTCTTTTTGAAGAGTTAGGCTTTACTTATATCGGCCCGATCGATGGACATCAGATACATGATTTAAAGGAAGCTTTTCGTCTCGCCCGACGTATTGGAGGCCCGAAACTGGTTCATGTGATGACTGTCAAGGGAAAAGGGTATGCGCCTGCAGAGAAGTTTCCTGCCAAGTTTCATGGCATTGGAGCTTTTGATCCTAAAACAGGTAAAACACCTTTACTGACACAGATTCCCACATTTTCACAAATTGCTGGAAGCACTTTGGAATCGCTGGCAGAGAGTGACTCAAGGGTGGTTGCCATCACCGCTGCCATGCCAGATGGTACTGGTTTAACCAATTTTGAACACCGCTTTCCCCATCGTTTTTTTGATGTTGGCATTGCAGAACAACATGCAGTTACTTTTGCTGCAGGACAGGCAGCGGCGGGCCTGCGACCATTTTTTGCAGTATATTCTTCTTTTTTGCAAAGAGGCTATGATCAATTGATTCATGATGTTTGCTTGCAAGATTTGCCCGTCACTTTCTTGGTAGATCGTGCAGGGCTGGTGGGAAATGACGGCGAAACCCATCATGGCGTTTTTGATATTTCATGTCTCTCTGCCATTCCTAATTTGACAATTCTATCACCGGCAGATGGTACAGAACTTGCTGACATGATGCGATACTCCCTAGAGCTGAATAGTCCTGTTTTGATTCGCTACCCAAGAGGTGAAGCACACGCACTTCCTGTCATTAGAGAACCTATTCAATTTGGCAAGGGTTCTGTCTTGCAGGTGGAGGGTAATGATTATCTGATCATTGCGCTTGGCACGATGGCTCACAGGGCCATGGAAGTACTTAATCAAACAGCAGCAAACGGCCTCTTTGGTCAGGTGATTAATCCCCGTTTTGTCAAACCGCTGGATCACACTTTGTTGCTTCGCCATGGCCAGCAAGTTCGACAGGTATACGTACTTGAGGAGAACCAACAGATTGGCGGTTTAGGAAGACAAGTGCAGGCACTTTATCAGGAGAATCAACTCACTTGCCAAGTACACACCCTGGGGATTCCAGACAACTTCACACCACAGGGAGACATGAACCACTTGTATCAGCATCTTGAATTAACTGTTGAAAAATTGGTGCAGCGCATTCAAAAGGATAGTTGTCAGTCATCCCGACAACCACATAAAGTGGTTTCAATGAATTTAACGGAGAAGCGATCTTATGGCAAAACAGCGAATTGACCTGTTGCTGGTTGAGAAAGGTCTGTTCTCCAGCAGAGAGAAAGCCAGGGCCGCCATTATGGCTGGTCAGATTCTCGCTGACAGAGAACGGATTGACAAAGCCGGTACACAGGTGCATTTAGATGCAGTTATTGAAATTAAAGGCAAACCTCTCGCTTTTGTCAGCAGAGGTGGTTTGAAGCTGGAAAAATCCATTGAGCAGTTTCACCTATCTCTGAAGGAAAAGGTATGCATGGACATTGGTGCCTCCACCGGGGGATTTACCGACTGCATGCTTCAACACGGCGCATCAAGAGTTTATGCAGTTGATGTGGGTTACGGTCAGTTGGATTGGAACCTTCGCAATGACCCACGAGTAGTGGTCATGGAACGTACTAATATTCGCTATGTCACACCGAAGGATTTGAATGAAGCCATGGATATGATTTCCATTGATGTTTCATTCATATCCCTTAAGCTGGTGTTGCCTGTAGCATATCATTTATTGAAGTCTGGCGGTGTCATTGTCGCACTTATTAAACCACAGTTTGAGGCAGGAAAAAACCAGGTGGGCAAAAACGGTGTCGTGCGTGATGCCATCATTCATGAGCATGTCATCACAGAAATTACCAGCTTTGCCACATCACTGGGATTTTCTGTTGATGCACTTGATTTTTCCCCTATTCGTGGCCCAAAAGGAAATATGGAATTTCTGACGCTTCTGTCAAAAGATTCTATTTCCTCAAAAGCTGTCGGATCACCAGAAAAAGTGAAAGCAGTTGTTCTCAAAGCTCATCAACATCAATGGTGACTGGTCATTTCGGAGATGCTGGTCAGAGAAGGAGGAAATTATGAAATATTTACGTCACGCAAAAATTCTTGAAATCATTAACCAACGTGATATTGAGACTCAGGAGGAGCTCACACGCGCTCTGAAAGAGTTGGGCATGAACGTGACGCAGGCCACAGTTTCACGGGATATAAAAGAACTGCGGCTAATCAAACAAATGTCTCGAAATGGACGCTACAAATATGCTTCTCTGGCAAGTCAGGAATCGATGCTGACAGATCGACTGGTGCGCCTGTTTAAAGAATCCATTGTATCGTTGGATCATGCAGGCAACATTCTTGTGTTGCGCACCATCCCCGCCGCTGCTCAGGCAGCAGCTTCTGCCATTGATGCTGCCGGTTTTGATGAAGTGGTTGGCACCATAGCAGGAGATGATACTATTTTCGTGCTTATACGTCAGGCCGAAGATGTGGATGAAGTCAAAGAACGGTTCAGGAAATTGACAGAATAGGATTCGATTATTGGGGGATGTCTATGCTGCTGGAACTGAAAATCAACGATTTTGCTTTGATTGATGAATTGCAGCTATCTTTCAGTCCCGGATTAACTGTGTTATCCGGAGAAACTGGTGCCGGTAAATCCATTGTGGTGGATGCTGTCAGTATGTGTCTTGGCGGACGCGCAGATCGGGATCTGGTTAAGAGTGGTGCCGCAAAAGCGCATATTCAGGCTGTTTTCGAAGTGAACTGGCAACCAGAGGCAACCCACGTCAGGATGCTTCAGGAAGCTGGTGTTGTCAGCGAAGACATACACCAGTTGATAATCAGCCGTGAAATTCATGCTACCGGTAGAAGTGTCAGTAGAATCAACGGTATTATTGTTACCCAACAGTTATTACGACAAGTAATGCAACATGTGGCAGACCTTCACGGTCAACATGAACATCAGTCACTGCTTCATCAGGAAAGTCACATGCATATGTTGGATAGCTTTGGTGGAGACACGCTTCAGAAGGTCAAAGAAGATTACCTTCAATGTTATCATGCACTTTGTCGCCTGCGCCAAAAATTGCACCATTTGGGATCCAGCGAGACTGAACGCGCACGCGAACTGGATTTTATATCGTTTCAGATGCAGGAGATAGAAGAAGCCCAACTTCAGCCTGATGAGGAAGAAATGCTGAACAATAAAAATGATCTGCTTCGTCATGCTCAGCAAATCACCACCGCCTTGGGTACTTTTCATGAAGAAATTTACGAAGGGTCCATGGGATCCGCGGTGCTTGATACCTTAAGCAAAAATACCAAAACACTTTGGACTGTTTCTGGCTACAGTCCTGAACTGGAAGATTTTGCTGGTCAGGCAGAAGAACTCCAGATCAGGCTTCAGGATTTATCTCAGGATATGAAGCGATATCTTGAATCCATTGAGTTTGACCCTGAAGAAATCACACGCATTCAGATGCGCTTGGACCTTATTCATGATTTAAAACGAAAATATGGTGCTTCTGTAGTCGACATACTTGCGTTTCAGAAACAGCTTCAGCAACAATATGAATCTTTAGTTAACAGTGAAGCGCATTATCAGAAAATATTGGCCGAGTTAAGTGAGTATCAGGATAGAACTTTGAAAATGGCACGGAGTTTAAGTCATCAGCGCAAAATCATTGTATCCCAACTGGAAGAAGAAATGATGAAAGTGTTGCATGATTTGAAAATGGGTAAAACCATTTTTAAGATTGACCACACCATTTCAGAAAATACCGCTTTAGATGAAAATGGCATTGATGTTGTCGCTTTCCTCATTTCTACTAACCCGGGAGAACCTGTTAAGCCTCTTTCAAAAATTGCTTCTGGTGGGGAAATGTCCCGAATTATGTTGGCCTTTAAAACCATTTTTGCCCGTATCGATGCCATTCCAACACTCATTTTTGATGAAATAGATACTGGAATCAGCGGACGTGCCGCTCAGGTTGTCGGCGAAAAGATGTCATTTGTCGCAGGTCATCACCAAGTCATTTGCATCACACATCTACCACAGATTGCTGCCCTGGCAGATCACCACCTGTATATTGAAAAACAGGTGGTGGAGGACACAACACAAGTCTGTGTCAGATATCTTTCTGAAGAAGAACGACTCTATGAGTTGGGAAGACTTATGGATGGGAATATATCGGAGATAACTATAACTCATGCCCGTGAAATGCGCCAGAAAGCCTTGCAAATTACTAAGAACTATCAACGTTCTTAGTACTGTTTGATCGACCAAGTGCTTAAGACGTTCTCAACGGCTCGACGACTTATGTCTGTCTCATACCCGCGTTGATAAAGCGTTTTCATCATTCGGCGTCGCAGCATGGGTTCCTCCGGTTCTTTCGCCTCCCAGCGCTGAAGGGTTTTTTCTGCTAAGGCCAGTGCCTGATCATACAGTGCAGGTTCAGCATCTTCACGAGCTTTTACCAGCGATTCATCGCTTTCGATTTCCTTGATCACACGGTAAATCACTTCACTCGTAAAACCACGACTGAAAAGTTTGTGAGTCAGTTGGTCCAGATTTTTTCTAAGTGGCTTGTCCAGTGTTGACAGCATGAATTTCCGAGCCAGTGCCAAAGCTTTCTTCTCGTCTTCCTTTTCATCATAAACTTCCATAGCTTGCTGAATCAGTTCGTCAGCAATTCCCTTGCGGGCCAGTTTTCCGGGCAGACTGTTTTTTCCTTTTAGTGGATGCTGCATTGTCATCTCTGATACTCGCCGAGTGAAACTTTCATCGTTTATATATCCATAATCGGTTAGTCTGCTCAAGGTTTCAGCAATTTCATTTGAAGTGTATTCCTTTAATTTTAGATATTTTTCCATTTCCTGTCGGGTACGTGACTGATAGGATAAGTAGTTTAGTGCAGCTGAAATGGCTTCGGGCTTTTTCTTCATGAGACACACCTCTCTTTATGTGCACATCATTTTGATTTCTTTCTTTGATTACTCTCATTGTACCGGAACCGAACAACTTGTCAATCATCCTCAAAAAAGGTATGATGAAGTCACTGAAGAATGTTGCAAAGGGTGATTCTGAAAGGAGCCGTTGGAATTAATGCATGAGAAGACTCTGAAGTCGGCACGAATTTATGAAGGAAAAATCATCAATGTGCGAGTCGATACAGTAGAACTTCCTGATCAAAAGTATTCTAAACGGGAAATCGTCGAACATGCCGGTGCAGCAGCTGTGGTTCCCATCACCCGAGAAGGTGAGGTCATTCTGGTGAAGCAGTTTCGAAAACCAGTGGAAGACGTTTTGCTCGAAATACCAGCAGGCAGACTTGAACCCAAAGAGTCAGCAGAGAATTGCGCTTTCCGGGAACTGTTGGAAGAGACGGGTTATCGTGCCGGGCAACTGGATAAACTGACAGCCTATTTCTCGAGTCCAGGTTTCTCCAATGAAGTAATCCATCTCTACCTGGCAAGGGATCTGACAGAAGGTCAAGCACAGCCTGATGAAGATGAATATCTGGAAATCACCAAGATTCCATTGACTGAAGTATTGACGATGATTCATAACGGATCAATACAGGATAGCAAAACCATCATTGGATTGTTGATGGCCGCCAGCAGGGTGTGACAATAAAACAGTAAGGAGACTGTCATGGAAGCTTTGATGCAGCAGTACAGAACGTATCTAGTAAAAGATCGAAAGCTGTCATCCAACACGCTGGAATCTTATCAGCGAGATTTGCAGCAATTTTTCGCATATCTTGGCGAACAGGGTGTCCCTCATCCAAGTGATGCCAGCCAGACAACACTGATTGGCTACTGTCTTTCGATGGAACACAAGGGCCGGGCACCTTCAACAATAGCACGCAATGTAGCCTCGTTACGCTGCTTTTATCATTATCTTCTACAACAACAGATGATCCGGCAGAATCCGGCAGAACAACTGGAATCTCCCAGAAGTCAAAAGCGTCTTCCCAGCATACTGTCTTTCGACGAAGTAGAAAAACTCTTGCACCAACCTTCCGGCAAAGGTTTTAAAGCTTACAGAGATAAGGCGATGCTTGAGCTTCTGTATGCAACAGGTATCCGGGTTTCTGAGTTGATCTCTCTGCATTTAAAGGATGTGGACCTTTCATTGGGATTTGTACGCTGTTGTCAGGAACGTTCCCGGGAACGAATTATTCCACTTGGTTCTAAGGCCATTGAATCTGTTCGCAGATATCTGGAAAAATACAGGCCACATAGTGATCAGACGCTCTTATTTCTTAATGTGCAGGGAAAACCGTTGACGCGTCAAGGGTTTTGGAAAATAGTCAAATCTTATGCGGTGAAAGCCGGCATTGATAAGCCCATCACCCCGCATACACTTAGGCATTCTTTTGCAACTCACCTGCTGCAGAATGGGGCTGATCTCCAAGCTGTTCAGGAAATGATGGGGCACTCAGATATTTCCACTACCCAAGTTTATGCGCAAATGATTCATAGCCGGATTAAAGATGTCTATAACAAAGCTCATCCCCGGGCATAATCGATACATATCAGTGCCTGTTCCGCAACGATATGGTTGCTGTACAGGACAATGAAAGGAGTTTTGCTCATGATTAATCGAGTTATCCTATTGATTATGGATAGTGTCGGGATCGGTGCTCTGCCAGATGCCCATGATTTTGGAGATGTGGGAGCGAATACACTGGGAAATATCATCAAAAGCACCGGTGGCATTGCCCTCCCCAATCTGCAGGCCCTGGGCCTTGGAAATATTGAAGGAATCGAAGGAGTTGATTCCGTAGCCCTTCCTCAGGGTGCTTATGGTCGTTCTGCAGAAATCTCCAGCGGAAAAGATACCACTACAGGCCACTGGGAAATAGCGGGGCTTCATATTAAAGAACCTTTTAGAACTTTTCCCGATGGTTTTCCCAGGGAAGTTATGGAAAAGTTTGAGAAAGCCATTGGTCGGGGAACGCTTGGAAATTATGCAGCGTCTGGTACGGCGATTATTGAAGAACTGGGAGCCGAACATATGGCAACAGGCAAACCCATCGTATATACCTCTGCCGACAGTGTGTTTCAGATTGCTGCCCACGAATCAGTGATTTCCATCGATGAGCTTTACCAAATGTGCGTCATCGCAAGAGAAATCATGCGTGGTGACTATGCGCTGGCCCGTATTATTGCACGTCCTTTCATTGGAGAACCCGGCAGCTTTTCACGCACTCACCGCCGTAAAGATTACTCCCTTGATCCTACCGGTAAAACCATGCTGGATTATGCTGTAGAAGCGGGGCATGAGGTGGTTGCAGTTGGAAAAATCGAAGATATTTTCAATGGTAAAGGCATTACCCATGCAGTCCACACAGAAAATAACATGGATGGCATCAATCAAACGCTTCAAATGATGGAAGCATTCCCTACAGGACTGATTTTCACTAATCTCGTAGATTTCGACATGAAATTTGGTCATCGCCGTGATGCCATCGGTTATCGAAAAGCTCTTGAAGAGGCCGATGCCCGATTGCCAGAGATTTTGTCCCGAATGTTACCGCAGGATTTGTTAATCATCACTGCAGATCATGGCAACGATCCGACTTTCAAGGGCAGTGACCATACACGGGAGTATGTACCGATTCTGGTAGCTGGTGATCTGGTAAGAAAAGGAACTGATTTGGGTACCCGAAGAACCTTTGCCGACATTTCCAGCACTGTTTCAGAAGTACTGAAAACAAAAGACACAGGTGTGGGATCAAGTTTTGCTGCTGAGCTTTTTGACAAAGTGTAGCCGCCATCAGTCTCCCCTATGAATGCCGGCGGTTCACTGTCGGCATTCATTTCCTTATATTGTGAGTGCTCGTTAATCACCATATTATACCTGACAGGAGTGATAATGATGATTTCTCAGGAAATGATTCATGAAGCTGCAAGTGCCATTCAAGAGCGATGCTCGATCAAACCATCTGTTGGGCTGATTCTCGGATCGGGCCTTGGTGTCATGGCAGATGAAGTAGAACAATCTGTCACCATTTCTTATGCTGATATTCCACATTTTCCTCTCTCAACTGTGGAAGGGCATGCCGGTGAACTGGTGATTGGTACCTTAAGCGGAAAGCCTGTTGTGATGATGAAAGGGCGTTTTCATCTTTATGAAGGTTATCATCCTTCCCTCATTGCTTTCCCCATTAGGGTACTGGCAGCCTTGGGCATTCATCAGCTGTTTGTCACCAATGCCGCAGGTGGTGTCAATGAATCATTTTCGCCCGGCGACTTGATGTTGATAACAGACCACTTGAATTTGGCAGGTACTAATCCTTTAATAGGAAAAAATGATGATCGCCTGGGCCCCCGTTTTCCAGACATGTCCAATGCTTATGACCTTCATCTGCGGCAGATTGCAAAAGAATCTGCGAAAAAGCAGGGTTTGCTACTTCGCGAAGGCGTGTATGCCTGGATGACAGGGCCAAACTACGAAACCCCTGCAGAAATTCGCATGGTGCGAAAACTTGGAGCTGATGCCGTGGGAATGTCCACTGTTCCAGAAGTACTGGTGGCTGTTCATGGTGGATTAAAAGTGCTTGGTATATCTTGCATCACCAATATGGCGGCAGGTATTCTCGATCAGGCATTGAACCATCACGAAGTGATGGAGACAGCTCAACAGGTGGAAAAAGCTTTCAAACAATTGATTCGCGATATTCTTCACACGCTCTAAGGAGGCTGTCATGATGACACCATTGCAAATGGTTGCAGAATCAACTGCTTTTTTGAATGACAAAATCAAATCAAAGCCGACGATTGGCTGCATTTTAGGTTCAGGCTTAGGTGATTTGGCAGACCACATGACAGATGCTGTGGTGATTCCTTATGAAACCATCCCCCATTTTCCGACATCTACAGTGGAAGGTCATGCCGGCCATTTAGTTGTTGGGTTTCTGGGTGGAAAATCTGTTGCAATAATGAAAGGTCGATTCCATTATTATGAAGGTTACTCGATGCAAGCAGTTACTTATCCGATAAGGGTTATGAAAGCACTGGGCATTTCCTCACTCATTGTTACCAATGCCTGTGGTGGTTTGAATCCCAGTTTTCATGCTGGTGGTTTGATGTTGATTTCTGATCATTTGAATCTGACTGGAGATAACCCGCTCGTCGGTGCAAATGTGAATGAATGGGGCCCCCGTTTTCCAGATCTTTCCAATGCCTATGATGCAAGCCTTAGAAAAAAAACCGGCGTGATTGCCCGGCAGTTGAATATCGATCTATTTGAAGGCGTTTATGCATCCATCAGCGGCCCAAACTACATGGCAAGGGCAGAGCTTGCCATGTTAACATATTTGGGTGCTGATGTCGTAGGAATGTCAACCGCACCTGAAGTGATCGTGGCCAATCATACAGGAATTCGGGTGCTGGGTATTTCATGCATTACGGATATGGCAATTCCTGATTCGCTGGTATCCATCAGCCATGAGGAAGTAATGGCCATGGCTGATAAAACGAAACCTACTTTCATCAAGTTGGTGAAACAAATTATCAAAGACGTTTTTTAGGGAGGATACCACCGTGCGTATGTTGGATTTGATTTTTAAAAAGAAAAATGGCGATGCTTTATCAAAAGAAGAAATTCAGTTTTTTGTTCAGGGAGTAACCCATGACACCATACCCGACTATCAGACGGCTGCTTTTCTCATGGCTGTTTGCTTTCAGGGCATGACGCCACAGGAAACATCCGCATTAACTGAAGCGATGATGCATTCTGGAGATACTATTGATCTCTCTGAGATTCACGGAGTGAAAGTTGACAAACACAGTACCGGCGGAGTAGGCGATAAAACAACCATTGCGCTGGGACCTATGGTTGCCGCCTGTGGTATTCCTGTTGCCAAAATGTCAGGGCGGGGTCTGGGCCATACAGGAGGCACCATCGATAAACTGGAGTCTTTTAAAGGATTTCAAACAGCACTTCCCATCAGTCAATTCATGAATCAGGTCAATGAAATCAAACTGGCTGTAGCCGGCCAGACTGCCAACCTTGCACCTGCTGATAAAAAGCTATATGCTTTAAGAGATGTCACCGGTACAGTGGAAAATGTGTCTCTGATTGCCAGCAGTGTCATGTCGAAAAAATTGGCCAGTGGTGCCGATGCCATTGTTTTGGATGTCAAAACCGGTAGCGGTGCTTTTATGAAAACAAAAGAAGAAGCAGTCAATTTGGCCCGCACAATGGTGGAAATTGGAAAACATATGGGAAGGAAAACCGTCGCATTAGTGACAGACATGGACCAGCCTCTTGGAAAATCTGTGGGCAATATACTTGAAGTGAAAGAAGCCATTGATGTTCTGAAAGGTCAGGGACCAAAAGACATCACTGAATTATGTATACAGCTGGGTGCATGGATGCTGGTGCTTGGCGAACGTGCTGCTGATCTGGATGAGGGTAAAACAGCAATGCAAAAGAGTATCACTTCGGGCAGTGCCCTTGAAAGCATGCGCCAATTTATTGCCAGCCAAGGCGGTGATCCTCGATATGTGGATGATCCCTCTTTGTTTGATGCTGCAAGCCATTTAATTGAAGTTGCCTCACCCGCAAGCGGTATTGTAACGCATATTGATGCGGAAGGAATCGGTCGAGCCGCTCTGATATTGGGAGCCGGTCGGGAACAAAAGGACAGTCTGATTGACCTGGCAGTCGGTATTGTTCTCAATAAGAAAGTTGGCGATGAGGTTGCACTGGGCGAATCAATGGCAACACTTCATGTAAATGATCTTTCAAAGGTTGAAGAATCAACAATGATCCTGCGTGCATCATACCTCATTGGAGAACAGGCACCTGAGCAAAACCCATTGATTTATGAAGTCATTCAAGCATAGAATGCCATTTCATTGAGTCACTTAAGTGTAAAAGTCGTTTGTGGCAAGGAGGCAGCTTCATGAAACTCATCACCAGCCATCAAAATCTGGATTTCGACGGACTCGCCAGCATGGTGGCTTGTTCAAAACTGCATCCTGATGCCTTAATGGCTTTTTCCGGCAATCTGGAACAGGAAGTGAAACGTTTTTACAGTTTCTACAAAAATGTGCTGCCCATCAAATACTCCAATAAGATTCGCCTTGAAATGGTGAAAGAGCTGATTCTGGTGGATATTCACACCTCTGATCGCATTGGAAAATTCAGTGAAATTATCAATCGCATTCCCGTCACCATCTATGATCATCACTTTCCAGCAGACAATGCCATCGAAGGGGCGCTGCTGGACATGAAACCATATGGCGCTACCGTCACACTTCTGATAGAAAAGCTCATGGCGGCAAAAATTCCTGTTAATCCCTTTGAAGCAACATTGTTTACTCTTGGCATTTACGCCGACACTAACTGCCTCACTTTTAGCAATACTACCAGCAATGATGCCAAAGCATTAGCCTGGCTTTTGGAAATGGAAGCAAATCTGGAGATTGTTAATGAGTACGTGCGGGACGCCTGGAGTCATGATCATGAACACATTTTTTCCACATTGCTTAACAATGCTGAAACTCATGAGATTAATCACTTTAGAATTGGTATTGCCACGTACGAAAGTGATACATTTGTCAATGAAATCGGTATTATTGCCAATAAAATGCTGGAAGTTCTTCGCGCAGATGCAGTTTTTATGATTGTTCGTATGGAATCACGTTGCTATATCATTGGTAGAAGCATGGAGAACAACGTCAATATTCCTTTTGTGCTGGAACCTTTTGGCGGTGCTGGACATCCCCGGGCTGCTTCAGCCACTATCAAGGATGGTCTTCCTTTTCAACTGAAACCTCAGTTGCTGACCTCATTGAAAGAACGAGTCAAACCCCAGGTGGTGGCCCGTGAAATAATGAGCCGTCCGGTTAAAACTATTCAGTCCAGTCTTTCGATAGAAGAAGCGAACAAAATTCTGTTGCGGTACGGACATACAGGAATGCCTGTGATGAATGAACAGCAACAAATTTGTGGAATTATTTCCAGAACCGACATCGACAAGGCCATGAATCATCACTTGGGTCATGCACCGGTAAAGGCCTTTATGAGTCACGAGGTTATCAGTATTTCTGCCGACACCTCCGTGGGTGACATAAATGAATTATTGGTAACTCATAACATCGGTCGGTTGCCGGTGATGGAAAACGAACAGATTATTGGCATTGTCACAAGAACTGATTTGTTAAAATATCTACATGGAAGCCATGCTTCTTACTGGTATCAGAAAATATTTCTTGACCCTGATGTCGAAACCTTTAACTGCCGCCAAGCATTGGAACAACTGTCAAGCAATATCTTTGAATTGCTGCGAACAGCGGGAACTGTCGGTGATGAACTCAATCAGAATGTCTATGTAGTGGGCGGGTTTGTCAGAGATCTAATGCTGAAAACCGACAACTGGGACATTGACTTCGTCACTGAAGGTGACGGTATCGTCTTTGCCAAAGCCCTTCACCAGGCTGTGGGCGGCAAACTCACTGTTCATCCACAATTTGAAACTGCTGTCATTCGTTTATCCAGTCATATCACACTGGATGTTGTCACGGCACGAAGGGAGTACTACGAGTATCCCGCTGCATTGCCGAAAGTGGAAAAAAGCAACATATGGAGTGACTTGTTTAGACGTGATTTCACCATTAACTGTATGGCCATCTCTTTGAATCAGTCCTCTTTTGGAGATTTGAGTGACTATTTTGGTGGTATGAAAGACCTTCAAAACAAGTCTATTCGCGTTCTATATAATTTAAGTTTCATTGAAGATCCGACACGCATTTTTAGAGCTATTCGTTTTGCTGCTCGACTTGGTTTTCACCTGGAAGCTTCTACTCGTCAATTTTTGCAACAAGCACTACAAAACGATATGATTCGACGCCTCAGTCATGATCGTATTCGCGAAGAGTTTCTTCATATGATTAGAGAACAGGAATCCCTTCACAACAGCATGACGCTGATGAGGGAACTTGGTATTTTCCAGGCCCTCCACTCTGGCTTCATTGTACAGTCCCATACACTGGAACGCCTGAAGGGTATTCGTTTTGCAATGGAAGGGTTTAGGCAATTATCGCCATCCTCCTTCAATCAAACTGTTGTGATGTTGATGCAAATCATGTCTGAAGTGCTGCCAACAGATTTGGAAGAAGTATGCCAGATTTTGATTGCCAACCAAACACTCATTCAACAAATGATGAAGTCAATGAACCAACGCGACACCATTTATCTGATTTTGAGAGAGGACGAGGTAGATCGCTTTACCATATACCAATTGCTTCGAGCACATACTGAAGAGGCACTTATGTTTTTCTATAATGATTCTGATGATCCATACATTCGGCACTACATTGCGTTTTATTTACTTAAACTGAGGCATATTCAGCTGACTATTTCAGGTAATGATCTCAAATCACTGGGAATCAATCCAGGTCCAATATATCGTCGCATCTTGGATAATGTGCTAAAAGCTAAGGTGCTTGGCACCATTTATGATCATGATGGTGAACTAAAATACGCTGAAAACTTATATAACAGACTGAAGGAGGCACTACATGCTTAATTTTGACTTGAACCGAATCGTCATGATCTTGCCTGGCATTTTGCTGGGTTTAACCATTCACGAGTTTTCCCATGGTTACATGGCTTACCGATTGGGAGATCCCACAGCAAAAAATAATGGTAGACTGACTCTGAATCCTATTGCTCACATAGATCCTTTTGGATTTTTAATGCTCCTGTTTGCAGGATTTGGCTGGGCAAAACCCGTCCCGGTTAACCCCTATTATTTTACCGGCGACCGGCGCCGGGGAACTTTGCTGGTATCACTGGCTGGCCCGGTTTCAAATATTGTGACGGCTACCCTACTGACAGTGATTCTTGGAATGGTCATTCGGATCACCGGAGGGCCTGGATTTCTTGTGCAACAATTATTCTTCTCAGCCATTTCCATCAATTTGGTGCTGGCAGTTTTCAACCTTTTTCCAATACCGCCACTGGATGGCTCAAAAATTCTTATATCGCTTTTTCCCTCAAGATTTGAACATACATTTTATGAGTTGGAACGGTACACCTACATTATTCTGATTCTGTTATTGTTTCTGGGTGTCATTAGACGCATTCTGTTTCCCATTGTTAATGTGCTGTTTAATGGTCTCATGATGCTTCTGATGATGATTGTATGAAGGAGAGTCTCCAATGGGCGCCGACTTGAACCTAAAGCTGAAGGTTTTTGAGGGACCGCTTGACCTCCTTTGTCATTTAATACAGGTAAACGAAATTGACATCTATGATATTCCCATCACAGAGATTACTCATCAATACATGACCTATCTAAATGAACTGCAGTCTTTTCAGATGGAAGTGGCCAGTGAATTTATAGTCATGGCGGCAACATTGATGGAAATCAAATCCCGAACCCTTTTGCCGGCAAACCGTTCAGCTGCAGCAGCAGGAGAAGAAGAGGGATCCAACGATCCCCGGGAAGAATTAGTTAGACAATTGCTTGAATATCAACAATTTCAGCAAGCAGCGGCATTTCTAAAGTCTTTTGAGAATGGACAACCCCATTTTTTCAAACCACCAGAGGATCTCTATGCGTTTGTCCAATCATTATCCTCTCCCGAACCAGCTGAACCTGAAATACTTGATATCGCAGGTCCCGAGGTATTAGCCAGTACCTTCTGCGATTTAATGAGAATATATCTCAACAGCAGAGGAGAGGAGAAGCAGCAACCTATCACAATGGCCCGGGAACAATTTACCATTGCACAGCAAAGCGAATATGTGCTTGACCAATTAAAAAAAGAACGAGCACTTCATTTCACAACCTTTTTTCTAACACTAAATCACAGCGAAAAAATTATTGTCACTTTTTTAAGTCTGCTGGAATTAATGCGTACCAATCAGGTAATGGTGACAACTAATCCCAAAGGTCACGACTTGATCATTGTTTCAAGGCATTCATCCTATCGAGGCAATCACTGACCGTTCATGTTTATCGCCAGAATTAATTGTTTGCTGTGGATTCTATAAAGAGGTGAACCATATTTTGGAAAGAGAAAAACAAAAAGCTGTTCTGGAAGCACTCCTTTTTGCCTATTCTGAGCCCATCAACGCACCAGAACTATCCAAAGCGACGGGCTTCTCGCTTAAAGAAACCAGGGAGCTTCTTAGCGAACTGCGTGCAGATTATGCTTTTTATCATAGAGGCATGATTCTGCTGCAAATGGAAGATGACTACCAACTGGCCACCAACCCGGTTTATGTTACTTACTTGGAAAAACTAATCACCCCCCGAAGTTATAAGACACTTTCTCAGGCTTCTCTGGAAGCACTTGCCATCGTCGCCTATAAACAACCCATTACAAAGGCTGAAATTGAAGATATACGTGGCGTTAAATGCGACCAGGCGATACGCACTCTGCTTGAAAAACATCTGATTGAAGATAAGGGACGATTGGAAAAAATTGGTCGCCCAATCATATATGGAACAACGTCGCATTTCTTAAAAACTTTTGGTTTCACATCCCTAAGTGAGCTGCCGGATACAAGTGCGTTTTTCCAGAGTGATGAACAAGGTGCGAGTGGTGAAGAGCCCCAAGAAAGCATCGATTGATCTCTTGTGATAAAAATACTGCTCTGTGGTACTATTCTTTAAATGCGTATTTAGCGAATAGTTACGCAGTTCAATGGAATATTCTATGGGAGTGATTTCCATGAAACGCAAATTATCCTCATCAACAAAACCAGCAATCAAGCGGCCGCTTCATGTTCACAATAAATCTGATAAACCTGATCACATTGTATTTCGTGAACAAAGCTTGATTCAACGAAGTATGGAAACGGAGCAAAAGCTACCGACATTTATGCAGGATTTTTTTTTATATTTACGGAATGCTGTGGCGCCATCAACTCGACTTGCATATCTGGAAGATATCGTCTTTTTTTGCCAGTACCTGGTTGAGGAAACATCACTCACTCAGGCGGCAAGCGTCCAGGAAATCTCGCTCGATGAGTTTAGATCCATTACTGCACGGGATATCAATTATTTCATCGGTCAATATTGTCAACGCTATACTATTCAGGAAGCCCATCAGATTCGGGTCATGGAAAACCATCAACGTGCGCTGGCACGAAAAAAGTCTTCTCTATCTGTGTTGTTTAAAAACCTTTATCGGGATGGATGGCTCCAAATGAACATCACAGACGGGTTTAACCCCATTCAGCTTCCCAAGCCACAGCCCGATGCTATTAAACGATTGGATATTGATGAAGTGGTTCATTTACTTGATCTTGTAGAAACGGGTGTGCAATTGTCAGAAAAGGAGAAAAAATATTGGGTAAAAACACGGTTTCGTGATCGTGCTATTTTAGTGCTCTTTTTAACATATGGTCTTCGTGTCACAGAACTTCACCAGCTGAATATTTCATCATTCAACTTTAGTCGTGGTGAATTTAGAATTTATCGAAAAAGAGGCAAAGAATCTCTGATGCCTATCAACCAGTCCTGCGAACGCGTCATCCGAGATTATCTCAACAAAGAACGTCCTTCAGATGAAATTGTGGATCATGATCATCGTGATGCATTATTCCTATCACTTCAAAAGAAACGAATGACGATACGCACCATACAAAATCTGGTAAAGAAATACACAGCACTGGTTCTGGGCACTACCTCCAAAAACGGATTCAGTCCACACAAGCTTCGAGCTACTGCTGCTACTTCTCTGATTCAGCAGGGATTTTCGATCTTTGATGTTCAAAACTTACTGGACCATGATAATGTAACAACAACACAATTATATGCTGCCCATAAAAAAGATGTCAAACGAGAGATAGTTAAAAATTTTGAATGGCTGGATAAAGAATCCAATGATATCGATCAATCATAAATACCCCTATCAAATCACCGGTGATAAGAACGTTTGTTTGAATTCCGTAAATGACTATGCTATAATCATATTATGTGAATTAATCCTTGTTGATAGAAAGGAGCCTTCCCATGTACGAAGATTTAACGCTTAAACAGCGAGAAGTCATTCAATATATGAAACAAACACTGCGGGAAAAGGGATATCCTCCTTCAGTCAGAGAAATTGGACGGGCTGTGAATCTTCGCTCAACTTCCACTGTCCATAACCACCTGATCAATCTGGAGAAGAAAGGGTACATGAAACGCGACTCCACAAAGCCACGGGCAATAGAAATATTTGATACACCTTTCAGAAATGAAACCGCCGTCAGAAATCCGTTGAATATTCCCCTTGTTGGAACTGTTACCGCGGGCGAACCTATACTGGCTGTGGAAAATATTGAAGAATACTTCTCTTTACCTCATCATTTTGTCAACTCCGATGAAGAAATCTTTCTTTTGAAGGTTAGAGGAAACAGTATGATAACAGCCGGTATTATGAGTGATGACTTCGTTATGGTTCAGAAACAATCAAATGCAGTCAATGGTGATATCGTCGTTGCCATGCTGGATGATGAAGCAACCGTTAAACGTTTCTTTAAAGAGAAAGACTATTATCGACTCCAGCCTGAAAATCCTGAAATGGAACCTATTATTGTACAAGAAGTCTCCATTATTGGTAAAGTGATCGGCCTGCTACGACGCTATTGATGAATACGTAGATAATAATAATCATCAAAACGCCGGGTTGCAGTGACCATTCGAAGTCGAACGGTTACTGCAACCCGGCGTTTTGATATATGACTCAAATGTCTATCATTTAATCACTGCATCAAGGGCTTTCATCACCCCAAATTTTGCATGTGGGTAGGTGAGCCCTCCCTGAAAATATACCTGGTATGGGGGACGCATGGGTCCGTCGGCACTTAGTTCAATGGATGATCCCTGGATAAAGGCACCTGCCGCCATAATGACAGGATCCTGATAGCCTGGCATATCCCACGCAATGGGTGTTACGTGATGATCCACTGGTGCAGCAGCCTGTACTCCCTGACAAAATGCCTTCACAGCTTCAGGCGTATTCAACTGAACACCTTGTATAATATCGCTGCGGGAAGCATTCCAAGTGGGTTGAACTTGGTAACCGGCACTATCAAATACTTTTGCCGCAAGAATAGCTCCCTTAACTGCTTCACATACAATCATGGGCGCCAAAAAGAGCCCTTGCAATACTGTACGCGTTGTTCCAAAAGTTAAACCACATTCTTTACCAATTCCAGGCGCAGTTAGTCTGCTGGCAGCGCGTTCTACCAGTTCAGCTTTTCCCACCACATACCCGCCTGTTAATGCAATTCCGCCTCCAGGATTTTTGATCAGTGAACCAGCAATGAGATCTGCACCCAATTCAATAGGTTCTTTCAAGTCTAAGAATTCGCCATAGCAATTATCCACCATAATGATGATTTCTGGCCAGCGATGTTTTATCTGTTGAATCTGACTTTCGAGATCAGTCAATGATAAAGCAGGGCGAAATGAATACCCTGTAGATCGTTGAAAATACACCATTGTCGGTTTTTTTTCCAGGATAGCCTGATTAATTGCCTGTTGATCCAAAGAATTGTCTGGTTTTAGATTAATTTGACGGTAGTGCACACCCGATTTCATTAAGCTTCCTGGATACTCTCCAGTTAGACCAATCAGTTGATGCAACGTATCATATGGCGCCCCAGTGACGCACAGTAAAGAGTCTTCTGCAAATAGATTTCCTGCAAGCGCCAGACTTAGAGCATGTGTGCCATTAACAATGTTTGGCCTGACCAATGCGTCTTCCGCACCAAAAACGGAGGCAAAAATCTCCTCCGTCTTTTCTCTTCCAGGATCATTGTACCCATAACCTGTGTACCATTGAAAATGATGGTCACTCAACTGAGCCTGTTGCATGGCGCTCAATACTTTATACTGATTATATTCCTTAATGCTCTCCCGATTGCGAAAAAGTGGTTCAACTGCTTCTTCTGCGGCTTTCACCAAGCGAATAACCCGCGAGCTGATCCCTAATTTCTGGAGAATCTCTTCGGTTTCCTGCATATGTGATAACTCCCTTCAACTAGAGTGATTCCACCGGGTCCTGTTGAGCCTGATAAAAGTTCACGGATTTTGCAGGAATGATAGTCGAGATGGCATGTTTGTAAATCATTTGCTGCTTTCCTTCGCTGTCCAGTACAATGGTGTAATTGTCAAATCCTTTCACATGTCCTCTCAGTTGAAAACCATTCATCAGAAAAATAGTGATGGGGGTATTTTCTTTTCTCACCTGATTTAAAAATACATCCTGTAGATTAATGCTGTTCTTCATTATTATGTTGCCCCTCTCTGTGTTTTTTTAGCTGGATCAGGATTATTTCCCTGTTTAACCTTCCATCATTTTTCTGATTTGGCGGCTGATGATGTCTGCCATTCGATGCATCGCTATTTGCCGTTTTTCGCCTGAATCAATGGAAAGCCATGTGGCTTCAGGAAGCTTCTTAAACCAGGTCAATTGTCGCTTGGCATATCGTCGACTGTTTCGCTTAATCATTTCTACGGCTTCTTCATACCCAAATTCTCCCTCAAAATAACGAATTATTTCTTTATAGCCGACACCCAATAAAGCAGGTGCTTTGGCCGAAAAGCCATTATCCAGCAAATGACGTACTTCCGCTTCAAGCCCCTGTTTCAACATCATATCCACTCGGTGATTAATTCGTTGATAAAGGGCTTGGCGATCTTCATTAATAACATAAGTCAGAAATCGATATCTCTCATTTCGGGTGAGTTCGTTTGAAAAATCATTGATGCCCTCTTCCGATTCCATTATTATTTCAAGTGCGCGCACCACTCGTTTGACATTATGCGGATGAATGCGTTGGGCTGCTGCGGGGTCAAGTATTTGAAGCCGTTTGTAGAGTATGTGGTTGCCTTTCTGTGCAGCTTCCTCTTCCAACTGTTGACGAATTTCAGACGCTCCGTTTACTCTGGAAAAATCCATCTGATACAATAAGGAATGTAAATACAAGCCAGTACCTCCAACCACAATTGGAACAGCACCCCGCTGAAGAATCTCATCAATTTTTAGAAGTGCAATCTGCTGAAAGTCAGCTACTGTAAAACGTTGATCAGGACTAACCAAATTTATCAGATGATGTGGAATATCCATTTGTTCTTCTTCATTTGACTTTGCCGTTCCAATATCCATATGTTGATATATTTGCATGGAATCGGCAGAAATAATTTCTCCGTGGATTAGATGTGCCAATAAGATGCTTACATGTGTCTTGCCTACTGCTGTTGGGCCGGTAATAATCACAACCAAAGGTCGTTGCTCCGAAGTTGCCATAAAGATGCGTCCTTTCACAATTGAGGGAATTTTCCTTTGTTAATTGACATCACTTTGTCAGAAGACTCGTTATCATCTTCCATTATTCCAACGGATCTGTCTACTATTTCAATATCCACAAGTCACAAACACGTCTTAAGACCCATGTATCCATTCCTTAAACTCTCTTAAAGAGTTTTTCAAGGTCGTAATCCCGCATTTTTAGAACGATTGGGCGTCCATGTGGACATGTAAGTGGAATCGGAAGACGAATCATCTGATCTAAAAGGGCCGTCATTTCCATGCGATTCAATGAATCGTGTGCTTTAATGGCAAGTCGACAAGCATGTCTAATGAGTTTTTCCAGAGGTAGCGGATGATGCTGCCACTCTTCTCTCATGAACTCATCAATCAGACTCTTTAAAAAGTTGATTTCTGCCGGCAATCCCATTTGATATGGCACACCGGTAATTCGAACAGACTGGTGACCAAATAATTCAAGAATAAAGCCCATTTGTTTAAACTTGCTATTATGAGCCATCACCCAATCCATTTCTGAGATCGATAAGTCTATGATGGGTCCTTCCATTAGTTCCTGAATTGCCACACCCTGTTGACGGGCCTCGCTTAACAATGATTCATACATGATGCGTTCGTGGGCAGCATGCTGATCAATTAAATAAAGATACTCACCTGACTCAAGCATAATATATGTCTTAAAAGCCTGCCCCAAAAGATGGTATTGACGATTTGTCAGCACTTCATCCAGAAACTGTTGTTGTGATTGTAGTGCGGGATTGATTGGTGACGTGGGAGGTATGACATTCGTATGTGATGCAGTATAATGCACTTCAGTTTGCCTGACTTCAAATTGAGCAGATGTCTGAACCACTCTGTTATCAGGTTTAAACGCATCACGTTTCTCTCTATCTGGCATGAAATCAGTTTTCAGATTCAATGATTCATCATTTTGCTCCCTTTGAGACTCAGACAATGCCTTGTTGGTTGTTTCAATCTTATCAGACCTTCGCTGCAGATTTTGCAAATGAAATTGCTCTCCTGATAGTGACTTGCCGTATGCATGTGTATGAGCCAAACCGTAGGTCCTGGATGGTTCTGAGTGAACCATGGTAGTTTGTGTTTGAAGTGCTTGCTTAACGTAATCACCTAGTGACTCAACGATCCATTGTGGATACTGAAATTTAATGGCTACTTTTGATGGATGAACGTTAACATCCAATAGTTCTGGAGTAATGTCAATATAGAGAACACATAGAGGGAAGCGATTTACCATCAAGGCACCTTCATAAGCCTGCTCAAGTCCCTGTGTCAACACTTCACTGCGTACACTTCTGCCATTCACATAATAGAACTGATACTGACGATTTCCTCTTGATGCATGGGGTTGGCACAGCAGACCACTGATTGATAAACGATAGTTCTCAAGAAAGTATGTTTTTTGAGCTGTTTCAAACATATTTCGACCAATTTCTTCTGGAAATATCGACAAAACAGCAGGCGAAAGCCCATTTTCACCTCGGGTAGTTAACGTAATATTATTATTGTTGATGTACTGAAAGGCAATATCTGGTCTGCTTAGCGCTAACCGTGTGATCAACTCGGATATACGTGCTGATTCTGCACCATCGCTTTTCATGAACTTAAGGCGTGCCGGCGTTTGATAAAAAAGATCCCGGACGATGATCCGGGTTCCATCTGGGCAACCTGTTTCTTCCATTGACGTCATCTGCCCACTTTCAAAGATGGCCCTGTAGCCACTTATGCGTGATTGTTGCTTTGTGGTGATTTCAACCCTTGAAACTGCCGCTATGCTTGCCAGTGCTTCACCTCTGAACCCCAGTGTATGCAAATGCTGCAGATCATCAATAGTGCGCAGTTTTGAAGTGGTATGTGACTTAAAGGCAATTTCAATTTCATCTCCCGGAATACCTGTCCCATTGTCAGTAACCACTATGCAACGTTTGCCTCCTTGCTGTATTTCAACCTGAATAATCGTTGCTCTTGCATCAATGGCATTTTCCATCAACTCTTTAACCACTGAAAAAGGACCTTCAATTACTTCTCCAGCCGCGATTTGATTAATCATATGGGCATCCAACTGCCGAATGCTGTGTGTCATCTTAACACCTCCCAACGTTGACTCAGATCATCAATCTGGTGACTGCAACATACACAGGGATTATGGAATTCTGATTGATTTATTCTGTTCTTCCTGATCTGAAAGGGTATTTTCCAATAGATTTATTGATTCCTTTTGCAGTTCATAAAGCTTATTTAGTGCTTCTAACGGTGTCATTGTCATTACATCCAAATCCTGTATGGATCCGAGGTAATTCTTCAGTTTCTTGTAGTGAATTTGCGAATTTCGAGTATGCTGAGGGAGTGGATGTACCTGCGGAAGTATTTGGGAAGCCGGCGCTTTTACTTTGACGCACTCCTGTCTTTTTTCAAAGATGGAAATGGGAGGCTGTGAAGCGTCAAACCTATTTTCCAGTACGTTCAAAATAGCTTTCGCCTCTTCCAGAACCTCTTCCGGCAACCCCGCCAGCTTGGCAACCTGAATCCCATAGCTTTTATCACTCGTTCCTTCAATCACTTTGCGCAAAAAAATGACTTCATGGGACTTTTCTTTGACAGCTACCCGATAATTCGCCACACCGGCGAAGGTTTCTTCCAGTTCAGTTAGTTCGTGGTAATGTGTGGAAAATAGTGTTTTGGCGCCGATGTTTTCGTGCAAATAATCAATCACTGACCATGCAATACTCAAACCATCATAAGTACTGGTACCTCTTCCCACTTCATCAAGAATGATCAAACTTCGGTGCGTCGCTGATCGCAATATAGATGATACTTCACTCATTTCAACCATAAACGTACTTTGTCCCTGAGATAGATCATCACTGGCACCAATTCGGGTGAAAACTCTATCCACCACACCAATATGGGCGGCATCAGCAGGCACGTAAGATCCCATCTGGGCCATGAGGACAATCAGTGCCACCTGACGCATGTAAGTCGATTTACCAGCCATGTTGGGGCCTGTAATGAGGTGGATAAACCGTTGCTGTTGATTGATCGTGGTATCATTAGGAACAAACTGATGATGCTGAAGGGTTTTTTCAACCACCGGATGGCGTCCGTTTCGAATAGTAATGCCACTGTGATTTTCCACCTTCGGGCATTGATATCGGTTTTGAAAGGCCGTTTCTGCAAGCGCTGCAATTGCATCGATCGTGGAAATGGCTCGACCTGTTTGCTGAAGATCAGCAATATGAGTCTTAAGCACATCTCGAATATCTGAAAATACCCTGGATTCAAGCAAAAAAGCTTTTTCTTCTGCTCCTAAAATCTTGGCCTCAAGGTCTTTCAGCGGATCTGTAATATATCGTTCACAGTTGGCCAGTGTTTGCTTGCGCTGGTAATACTCTGGTATTAATTGAACATTAGACTTGGTTACTTCAATATAGTAACCAAATACTCGGTTAAATCCAGTTTTCAGGTTTTTAATGCCCGTTGCATCCCGCTCATTTTTTTCGTAAGTGGCTATCCATTGTTTCCCTTCTTTCGCAGCACTTCGCAACTCATCAATTTCCTGATGATAGCCTTCTTTAATAACACCACCATCTTTGATTTGCAGTGGAGCTTCTTCATGGATCGATTTATCCAGCAGATCGATTAATGTCTCTTTAGGATCCACAAGGCCCATTTGCTGGTCAATCAGTTGGCTGCCCGTGCTGCTGCCAAGACGATTTTGAACTTGGGCAATGTTGATCAGCGTTTGTTTCAGTGCCAAAAGATCTCTTGGATTGGCTGTTTGGAAGGATATTTTTCCGATAAGTCTTTCCAGATCATAGACTGATTGAAGCAACTTTCGAATGTCTTGTCGGATCAATGGATGATCCAGAAAGTATGTGACCGCTTCTAATCGTTGATTAATGGCAGTGGCATCAAGTAAGGGCTCTTCTACCCATCTCCTCAACATTCTTCCACCCATCGCTGTTTTGGTTTTATCTAGCACCCATAGAAGTGTACCTTTTCGCTGTTTATCCCGTAGTGTTTCTGTCAGTTCGAGGTTTTGACGGGTATGAAGATCTAACACCATGGTTTTCTGATGCACAAGAAGCTGAATGTGGGTAAAGTGTTCCAATGTTCGTTTCTGAGTGCTTTCAATATATTCATAAAGCACCGCCAACGTCTCAATGGCTTTATCAGACAACTGCTCTAAAACAGCTATTGTCTCAGGTCTCTGAAATTGTCGGTACAATCGCTCATAAGTTTTGTCAGAGAGAGCCATTTCCCGGTAAGAACGGGCATCTGTCAGAAAAATGCCTGCTCCCTGACTCCATTTATGAAGACGTTGCAACGGGGAGGCAGCATCTTCATTATTCAAAGTAGTATCATTAACGGCATCTGCCAATATTTCACCCGGCCTAATACGCCCCAGTTCGTTTAATAGAGTTTCAACCGTACTTTCTTCCGACTGAATCATGACAGACATTTCACCGGTGGAAAGATCAGCAAAAGCTAATGCCCATTTTGATCCTGTTAATGTGATGGCAGCAAGATAATGATTCTGTTTTTCATCAAGAAGACTGGAATCAGTCACTGTACCAGGTGTAATGACGCGAACGACCTCTCGGCGAACAATGCCTGTGGCCATGGCTGGATCCTCTGTCTGCTCACAAATAGCCACTTTATAGCCTTTTCGAATTAAACGATCGATGTAACCCTGTGCCGAATGGTGAGGAACACCGCACATGGGCGCCCGCTCCTCTTTTCCACAATTTCTCCCTGTAAGGGTGATTTCCAGTTCTCTTGAAGCTACCTGTGCATCTTCAAAAAATAGCTCGTAAAAATCACCCAGTCGATAAAACAACAACGTATCCGGGTATGCTGCCTTAATTTGCTGATATTGTTGCATCATCGGTGTTAGTCCTGACAATATCACCACTCCTCAAGATGCGTGCCAATAGCTTTCGCATTGATTACACATCATCATCTTCCAATGGGCATACACCCAATAACGAGAAAGTCTTCGCATCAGTGATTGTTACCGGTACAATATGTCCAATTAATTCTTTTCTTCCTGCAAAATTAACCAATTTATGCGTTTCTGTTCGTCCGGTAAGGCGATCAGGGTTATTTTTGCTGATTCCCTCCACCAGTACGGACAGTGTTTCACCAATAATCCGTTGATTATTCGCCAGTCCCATCTCATTAACCGCTGCAACCAGTTGATTGAACCGTCGCATTTTGTCTTCATCTGCCACCTGATTTTTCATTTCCGCTGCCGGAGTCCCAGTTCTCACTGAGTACAGAAAGGTGAAGGCTGCATCATAACCCACTGCTTTTACCAGCGTTAAAGTATCTTCAAAATCTTCATCAGTTTCTCCCGGAAACCCCACAATTATGTCAGTGGTAATGGCGATATCGGGAATCTTTGATTTGAGTTTCTGAACTTTATCAAGATACGTTTCGCGGGTGTACTTTCGGTTCATTTCTTTCAGAATCTGATTGCTTCCCGCCTGCACCGGCAAATGAAGATGATTGCAGACCTTTTTCAAACTGGCCATGGCTTCCATCAATTTTTCTGAGAAGTCTGCCGGATGTGAAGTCATGAATCTGATCCGCTGAATGCCGGGTACATCATGGATTAAGTACAGCAAATCCGCGAAATCGACTTTCCCACCTAAAGTCTTCCCATAGGAGTTGACATTCTGACCGAGCAATGTTACCTCTACCGTCCCCTGGACGGCCAGTTGATGAATTTCTTCCAATATCTTCTCTGGCTCTCTGCTGCGTTCTCGTCCTCTGGTATAGGGCACTATACAATAAGAGCAAAAATTGTTGCAGCCATACATGATATTAACAAACGCTTTTGAAACATGTTTGCGCTCCACCGGGAGATCTTCTGCTATTTCTTCTTCATTGTCCCATACTTCCACCAGCAACCCTTCCATTGACTGGGAATTGGCCAGCAACTCTGGAAATCGGTGTAGATTGTGAGTGCCGAAAATTAAATCCACAAAAGGATAAGATTTTCTGATTTTTTCCACCACATGTTTTTGCTGCATCATGCAACCACAAATGGCCAGAATCAGATCAGGGTTCTTTTCTTTTAAGTGCTTCAATTCTCCCAAATTTCCATATACTTTCAGTTCTGCATTTTCGCGAACGCAGCAGGTGTTAAGAATGATTAAGTCTGCCTGATCAAGACTGTCGGCTTCCAAATAGTTCATTTGCCCTAACATGGCAGCCAGTTTTTCGGAATCATGCTCATTCATTTGACACCCATAGGTCTTAATATGAAAACACTTTTCATTCATTATCACATTCGACACCATCCTTCAAATATCTTTTATCATTGTACCCTATTTCACTCTTAATCGGAAGGCCTCTTCATTATGAGACCTGTGTCGAATATTTCACATATTATCTTGAAAAGCATGAAGTTGCCGTTGCTCGAATTGACAATGGTAATAATCTTTATTAGTAGGGATGGCTTACTACTAGTAAGCGTACCACTTGAAAACACCGTCATCGATCTTTCAGAATCAGGTGTCACCCCTGTTCCTCAAAATATGATGTCTGGTGGTGGGCGTCAGTGAGGCATATCCCCAATGGTACCTCTGGAACCTGCTGGTTCGACAGAAAGCTTCAGCAAACAGCTTCAGAATATTCCAAAAGAACTCAATGAACAGACTTCAGTTCCTTCAGAATGTTTTGGTGGACAACCACCCGCTCAACCATAAGGTTGAGCCGCAATAATCAAAATGCTGACTCATTGATTTTGAGTCAGCATTTTGATGTTATTTCTTTCTTTCATTTACGGAAGCTTATTCAGCGCTATTTCAAATTCTGCCACGATATCATCAAAATCTTCAAGTCCGCTGGACAGTCTCAATGTGCCTGCCGAAATACCTGCCCGTTTCAGTTCTTTATCATCGAGAGCTCTATGAGACGTTTTCGCCGGATATGAAAGTGTCGTGGATACGCCTGCAAGGCTTGGAACAAGTCTGATACTGTCCAAATCGCGAATGAGTTGATAAGCAGCGGTTTCTCCACCTTTCAGGTCAAAACTCAACATGCCTCCAAATAGCTCCTTCTGAAATAGTTTTTTCCCGATTTCATGGGTAGGCGATTTGGCAAGCCCTGGATAGTAAACCTTTTCAACTTTCGGATGTTTTTCCAGATAAGAAGCCATTTGCATGGCATTAATCGAATGTTGTCGAACTCTCAACTCCAAGGTTCTTAAGCTTCTCACCAGCAACCACGCATCAAAAGGGCTCATCATGGGACCATATAAAGCAGCGATTTCATCAATTTTATCCATCACCGCTCGTTTTTGAGTGACGACTATCCCCCCGGTGACATCGCTATGTCCACAAATGTATTTTGTGGCACTATATACCACGACATCAGCTCCAAGATTTAACGGTCTGCAAATAACAGCTGTGGCAAATGTATTGTCCACAATAAGCTTGATCCCGCAATTCTTGCAAATTTCAACCATTTTTTCTAGATCCACAACATCCATCATCGGATTGGAAATCGTTTCAACATAAAGCAGGCGAGTATTATGACGTACAGCCTCAGTAATTGATTCGATCGTTGGAGACACAAAAGTGACGTCAATATTGAAGCGATTTAGTTCGTTTTTCATAAATGAATAAGTACCGCCATAAAGAACATTGGCAGCAACAATGTGATCACCCGTCTCCACATGCGCCAGGATGGACAAAGTAATTGCCGCCATACCCGATGCGTAGACGCCGCTAGCTTCGCCACCATCAATCTGTGACATGATTTCTTTCAGGGCATCATGTACAGGGTTTCCATTGCGGGAATAGATGTAGCCAGGTGCATCCCCGGCATAAACCCGATCGAGCATTTCCACATCTTCGAAATCAAAAACAGAACTCATGGTGATTGGCAGTGATTTGGGTCTTGAGACAGAGTCTGGCAGTTTGCTTCCCATATGTGTCAGATAAGTCTGCATCCTTTTTTCCATTTCAGTCCTTCCTCTCATTTAGAATATTTCTTTTTATTTGATGTAATATTCTCCGTCTGATGTGCAGGCTTTCTCATCCGTTAAAACTATTATAGGTGATTACGTCATAAGGTTCAAATAAAAAGCCACTCCCGAAGGAGCAGCTCCCATAAGTCTATTATTTATCAGTATTCTTAACGCTGATTTAGTGTAACATAGTCAGTTATTGGAGAAACACTTTTATACGCAGGACGCATTATCTTATTATCGCTGATGATTTGTTCAATGCGATGTGCGCACCACCCTGCTATTCGGGCAGTTGCAAAAAGTGGCGTATATAACTCTTCAGGAATACCTAACAATTCATATACAAATCCAGAATAGAGGTCAACATTGGCACAAATGGTAAAATCTGGCCCTTTCACTTCGCAAAGTATTTCTTTTGTGATGGTTTCAATGTGATAATATAGATTGAACATTTCTTCTGCATTTTTTTCTCTGGCCAAATCATGTGCTTTCTCCCGCAATAATTCTGCACGTGGATCTGTTATGGTGTACACAGCGTGACCCATTCCATATATGAGCCCTGCTCCATCGTATGCTTCTCTATTCAGTATTTTTATCAGATAATCTTTGAGAGCCTCTCTTTTGTGCCAGTTGTGACAGTTTTGTTTAATATCATCTACCATGGATTTTACTTGTTTATTCGCACCACCATGTTTTGGTCCTTTAAGAGACCCAACAGCAGTTGAAATAGCTGAGTAAGTATCGGTACCACTGGACGAAACCACTCGATTTGCAAAAGCAGAATTATTACCGCCACCATGCTCTGCATGAATCACCAAACAGAGATCCAAAATTTCCGCTTCATTTTTTGTATATTGATTGTCTTTTCGGATCATATGAAGTATATTTTCTGCTGTTCCAATGCCAGACACTGGAGCGTGAATATAGAGACTCTTGCCATCAAAGTAATGTGCTTTTGCCTGGTAACCATAGGAAATAACTGTGGGAAACCGGGCAATCAGTTCGATACTTTGCTTGAGAACGTTAGCCACACCTATATCATCTGGATTTTCATCATAAGAATAGAAAGCCAGCACACTCCGTTGAAGCTTGTTCATGATATCTTTGCTGGGGGCCTTCAAAATCATATTCTCAGTGAAATTACGGGGCAGTGATCTACTTGTGTCCAATAGTTCCTGAAAGTCTTCCAACGCTGTCACAACAGGCAGTTCGCCAAACAGAATTAAATATGCCACTTCTTCAAAACCATGGCGTTCCTCTTCCTGACATCGTCTCATCAAGTCTGTCATGTCAATACCTCGATAATACAGCTTTCCCGTCGTTGGAACTTTTCGCTCTTCATTCATGAGGTAGCCGTGGACATCAGCGATTTGAGTCAGACCAACAAGAACGCCAGTTCCATTGCTGTTACGCAATCCTCGCTTCACTTCGTATTGTTCATAATAAGATGGATGAATCACATTGTTGGCTGCAACTTTTTCAGTTAATGATGCAAAGGAAACAGATTCACGAAAGCTCGAAACATTTCTCTTTAATAAATTTGTTGCCAGCGTGTCATCAGCAGCATTGTTTATTTTTGCAGCTGAAGCAGATGTAATTGCGAGATCATAAGGCATCAATAACAACCTCCGTTAGCTTTTTTGTTGTTCCTTTTCCACCAAGATCAGGCGTCAAATCTATGCCTGCTTTCAATACCTGATAAACGGCTGTGCGAACTCTTGATGCTGCAGTTGTTTCTCCCAAATAATCCAGCATCATGGCTGCACTTAATGTCAGAGCTATGGGGTTAGCAGTTCCCTTACCGGCAATGTCTGGTGCACTTCCATGAACGGCTTCAAAAATGGCACAATCTTTCCCAATATTTGCACTGGGAATGAGACCCAGTCCACCCACCAAACCAGCAGCCAAATCAGAAAGAATATCTCCATAAAGGTTTTCTGTAACAATGACATCAAATTTTTCCGGATACATGACCAGCTGCATGCACATATTATCTACGATAACTTCTGAATACTCTATATCAGGATAGTCAGCAGCCACACTCCGGCTTGCTTCCAAAAAGAGTCCGTCTGCCATCTTCATGATATTTGCTTTATGTACGGCGCATACTTTCTGACGTTTTTTTTGTTTTGAATATTCGAATGCTGCTCGGACAATATTCTCTGAAGCTTGACGTGTGATCACTTTGATACCATGGACTTCGTCATCTGATACCCGTACCTCTTGACCCGCATATAAATCTTCAGTATTTTCTCGGAAAATAACCAGATCAACTTCTGAATATTTTCCAATCTCCGGGTAACTGATCACTGGTCTCATATTAGCGTACAGTTCATATTGTTGTCTTAATAGTACATTTATGCTTTTAAAGCCGCCTCCAATGGGTGTGGTAATTGGCCCTTTCAAAACCACGCGATGTGCTTCAATAGCATCAAATACTGACCGAGGGATCAGTTCACCTGTTTTATGAAGAACTGCAGCTCCGGCTTCAACCACCAACCAGTCGATTTCAACGCCTGTTGCACCAATTATTTTGCGAGTTGCTTCAGCCACCTCAGGACCGATGCCGTCACCTGGAATTAAAACTACCTTATACATGGTATTCTCCTTTCGCTGCTCCTCATTTTTTGCCAACTATAATTTTACTGATAGCCATTCATCTGTTTAAATGAAATTTGACGCTCGTTAGCATTCTTTTTTCGGATATTTTAATCAAATTATATGCAAGTTCACTGTCTTTGTCAATCATTTAATTGGATATTTTAAATGTATATTTGCTTTTAATGCAATATCCATGTGCTTGACTTGCATTTTATTTCGCTGTGTTTATTATCCACTTCATTTTACAATCATTTATTGAAATATAAAAACCGGCTCCACCAGGGAACCGATTATTGTTTAACGAAGGTATGCGCATGGGATCATGGTGTTTTTCCATAATTTGAAATCCATGCCGATCTATGATATACTGCGTACATATGGATTTCTAAGGGTGATGGAGTTCACCCGAAAAGCTGCTCTGCAGATGATGACTCCTGTAAATGCCGTCAACGTAATCTCACCGGCATTTACAGGATTTTTTTGCGTCGAAATCACATTAATCTATCTCAATTAAAAGGAGTGTCGCTCAATGGCATTAAGCTTCGCACTGATCACTTTACTTGGTTTACTATTTCATAAAGCGTTTCAAAAAATAAAGCTGCCTGGCCTATTGGGATTGCTGTTGTTGGGCATCATCTTAGGACCGTATGGATTCAACTTGATTGATTCGACGACCTTAGCCATTTCCGGTGATCTAAGAAAGATTGCGCTTATCATTATTCTGCTGAGAGCAGGTCTGGGTATCAGTCGAGACAATTTAAATGAGGTCGGCTCCGAAGCTCTAAAAATGAGTGTGCTTCCCTGTATGCTGGAAGGAACTGTGATCACATTGTTTGCCATGCACTGGCTGGCATTTCCTTTTCTGGAAGCTGGTATGCTGGGTTTCATAGTTGCAGCTGTCTCACCAGCGGTCATTGTACCAGCTATGCTTGCACTGATGAACCAGCAGAAAAACATTAATCAACGGATTCCCACACTGATTCTGGCAGGTGCTTCTCTTGATGACGTCATTGCAATAACGATACTTTCCTCTTTCATTAGCATATTCAGCGGCCAGTCCTTTCATCTGGCTTGGCAAATAGCCTCTGTTCCATTGTCTATCATTAACGGTTTAATCGTTGGCGGTCTTGTAGCCAAAATGCTTTTGTGGCTTTTTAATGCATATGATATCAGACACACAAAAAAAGTACTCTTGTTAGTGGGGACTGGTGTTTTAATGACAGCTGCTGAAGATGCATTCCATGAACGAATTCCTATGGCTGCACTATTAGGTGTGATGTTCACCGGATTTCTTATTCTCGAACGAAAACCACAGGTTGCAAAAGCCCTTTCAGACAAATTATCAAAGGTGTGGATATTTGCAGAAATACTGCTCTTTGTCATGGTGGGTGCAGCCGTTAACTTTTCGCTTGCACTCGAAGCCGGTTGGTGGGGAGTGCTCATTATTGTCTGCGGATTGACCGCCCGAAGTCTGGGTGTATTCCTTTCAGTGTCTCGGGAAGGTTACTCCTTCAGAGAGATTGGGTTTTGTATTATCGCTTATCTGCCGAAAGCAACGGTGCAGGCAGCAACTGGCGCACTGCCGCTTGCAGCAGGGGCAATCCACGGAGATCAGATTCTTGCGTTGGCTGTGATGTCTATTATTATAACAGCTCCCCTTGGAGCCTTCGGAATTCAGTGGGGCAGCCAAAATCTTTTGTAATTCCTCACCTATTCCAATTATCATTCAACTACCATTGGCGTGACCCATATTGCCAAGATGCATTTGATGATCCATTAAATCAGTGTATAGATATTGCGGGGCTCTAACCGGTTCTCTGCGTTTTAAAATGATATTGATACTTTCACTTGCAGCCAACAAAGCTGCCAGACCAACTCCAATGCTGCAAGTGGGTACTGGCCTGAACCCATCAACAACTTCTTTCAGCATGTCTTTCGTCATAGCCTTTTCAGCATAGGAAGGGATTACAGGCATAACCCTTTCAGAAGTTATGGAACTGGATGTCAAGTTATCCAGATTTTGATCAGGCTTAAGCCCATTATATTCTTCCAATGTCATTCCTTGGGGATCAAAGCTTGAGACCAATGCACCAAATCCAATAGCTCCTGCAAACATATAATAAATGCCTTTTGATCTGGCGGCTCTCTGCAAGAAAATAGACTCTTTCCATGCACCATAATCCATTTCATCAATCACCAGATCACACCCTTCAATGAAAGATACCGCTGAAGCGACATCGGTAATACCATTCTGATCGCTACGAATACTGGCATCAGGATTTATTTCATAAAGGATTTTCTGGATGACTGCTGCTTTGTTATCATTCATTGTATGACATGTCGCTCCATACTGCCTATTTATATTGCTGGGTTCAAAACTTCCGGGATCACAAATTTTTATACAACCCACACCCAAACGAATAAAACGTTCTGCTAGTAGTCCACCAACACCGCCAACTCCTGCGATTCCGATGGTTACTTGTTGCAAACGTTTCTGTTCGGCTTCTGTGAAGATGCCAATATTGCGGTTAAAAAATAATTGATAATCTGTCAACATGTACATTCGCCCCCTTAGAGTGACATTCTCTCTCAATCTGAAGTTCATGTAACAATTTCACCTACTCATGCCGCCATCATTTCATTTTTGTTGAACGACTCATACTAGCTGTTCTCTTCGGCAAAAAAAAAGAAACTCCTGCCAGATAACAGTGAATTTCTTTTATAATTTGACAAAAATGAAGATAAATAATCAGTTGTATATTATTAACGGTTCGTTTCGATCGTGGAAACACTGGCGACCTCTCCTGAGATTGTACCGGTGCGATACTCAACGGGTCGAGCCGCCCGATAAACTTCGTTGATTTGTGCCAGCAGTTCATTACGTTCCATTTCCATTTCAATTAATGTCATACGCATTTCTTCAAGTCTTAGTCGTCTATGCTGCAATTGAACTTCACGCTGGTGAAGGTGATGGAATACAATGCTGCATGGCACAAGAAATATCGTTATCATTACCAATATACGGGCTATTTGCTGAAGGTGGCGCTGTCTACTATGTTGTCTTTTTCGCATGAAGGTTCCATCCTTTCCACTGGTTCAAATGAACTTATGCACGTCTATTGATTGCGATAATACGGCTGATTTAATTCGCTGAACGTGAAACATAAGTAAATTTCACATCTCTTATCCGATAACAACATTATATGTTCACGTTATGTGATTGTCAACTGTTTTGTTTCACTTTTTGTGATATTTGTTGATTGTTTTGCAAAATGTGATATTCTGTAATGGGAGGGATTACAATGTATGTATTGGGTAAACGGCTTAAGCAGCTTCGAGAGCAGCATCGAATGAACCAGTCAGATATTCGCAAACTCTTAAACCTTTCCAGCAGTTCCACTATTTCTCAGTATGAAAGTGGCGAAAGAGTTCCCAGCATTGATAACCTGAAGCGGTTAGCAGCATTTTTCGAGGTAAGCGTTGACTATCTTATCGGACTAAACAATGACTCAGGGCCAGAAAATCACGCCGGAACCGTCCCCATAATTGGCAGCATTCGGGCAGGAACTCCGCTGCTGGCAGAGGAAAACTGGGATGACGCTTTGAGTCTGGCAGAATATGGAGCTGATTTCGCACTGACGGTTATTGGCGACTCGATGAGCTGGGCAGGAATCTACGAAGGTGATATAGCATTGCTAATAAGTCAGCAAATGGCCCAGAACGGAGATATTGTGGCAGCAGGCGTCGAGAATGACTATTGGGCAGCAACTCTGAAATTTTTTGTTCAAAACGGAAAAGAAACATTCTTACGGCCTGCAAATCCTCTATATCCAGATATACCGTATACTTCGGATTATCGGATCATTGGAAAATTGGTAAAAGTGATTAAACAGCCACCGTCACTTCACGATTATCAGGCAATGCTGTCACATAAATATATGTTGGATGAGAGTTGGTCGAAAGCAATTGAAAAAGCCACCCAACATAACCTGGATGGCGAAAGCGTCCTTCAAATGATCGAGTTATTCAGACAAATTAATCGACAATAGCGTCAGCGCAAGTGTCGCTTCATTATTACACGCTCTCAATTTCCAAACGTCCAACACCTATTTTGATATCAAATCTTTGAGTAGGCATCTCGGGGTCGTATCCAGCTGAAAATAATTCATCTCCACGACGCACCCAATAACGATCATCCACTACTGTTTGTGTGAGTACATGATCGGTTCGAATGATTACATTGGCATTTCGTGGAATAAGTAACAGGATATGACTTGCACCAGTACTTATTCTTACATCAGTATCCATTTGGGGATGTCCAAAAGCCAACGTGGCTTCACCAGCTCCCATGGAGAAATCAAGAGAACGATAAGATATCTCCTTTAGATCCATGTGTGCTGTAGCAGCGCCCATTTTAAAGGTTAGATCCCAAATAATTTGACGGTTCAAAGCCAGCAGACCATCTGCCATGCGATATTTGCTGTTTTTCCACGAAACATTCTTCGTACTTAGCTCAACGACCATTTGCTCATTTCCGTCACGTTCGATGCGTTTTTCCAACCGGCCTGGAAATCCAGTTGCCTGAAACAGTGCTTGGTCGGTGGCCACCAGTTCTAAATTTAATACACCAGAATTCAACTCAAGAGCGACCTGATCAATATTTTTTTCAACCGGCAGAGATATTTCGCCACTTTTCTGCGCAGCATGTTTCCAAAATGGCTGTACGGAAGTTGTTAATCCTACACCAATGAGTAATGCAAAGAAAAGAGTCCACGTAAACGCCGGGACAAAGTTTGAACGGTAAAAGATAGTGTTGATGCCAATGATGACAAGAATAAGTGGCCAAAATCGCCACAGACTCCCAAGTGTCCACCAATGGAGGTATCCCAGATTACGCAAAAGTAACAGGCTTCCCAATCCAATGAAAATAATTCCTGGTGTAATTTTGTGGCGATTCATGATGCTCACTTCCTTTTATTGACGAGCATGACAACACCAATAAGAATCAAGATAGCCGGCCATAAGTAGCTAAAATCAATCCAATACCATCTAAAAAAGTTTCGACTGAAGAACATCACCCCGATGAGGATCAGAATGGCACCAACTGTCATATTGTTTCTTTCACGATCATTTGAATGCCGATGTTTATCCTGGGGAGTTTTTATTCCTGTGTCGGTGAACGGCTCATGCTCGTATAGCTTCTCGTGATCTTCATGTGTGTTTTCATCATCAACTTCATGAATATCTGCAGCTTCTGACTGATTGCTGGGTGACTGATATTGTTGCTGCCGGGTTTCGAAATAATCAAACGGTTCTTCAGGCATAATAATGGCAGCAATAATGTATGCTAAAATGCCGGTCCCCCCTGCAAATGTAAAGACAATCCAGATTAGCCTTACCAGCGTGGGATCAATTTCAAAATAATTGGCAATTCCGGCACACACACCCGCCAGCTTTTTATCAGTTCTTGCTCTGTAAAATCGTTTTTCCATTTGGTATGGTTCCCCTTTCGTATGATATGCATTTAATTATAACTACGACAATCTTCATATTTTGTTTTCAACACAAAAAACAAACCTTCCGTCACATGTCATACACATGTCATATGGAAGGTTTGTTCATACCATAATCGCTATTCGTGATTATGGCGCACCATATACATAATGGCAATGTCATCATCAATTTGATTTTTATCTGCTTTTCCAAATGAAGCCATCAGTTGTTCCATAAAAAGTTCAGGGTTGTTCAGTGCTCGATTATCCAATAATTTGGCGTGCTGAAACACACTCAGATAACTTTTGCTTTTTTCTGGATTCCTCGGATTTTCAAAAAGACCATCTGTGTATGTTAGAATTGCCTCTCCTGGATGCCACAGGCATTCTTGGTTGATGTATGTAGCATCATCGAAAAGCCCTATCAGGTATCCATTCACTTCAAGCATTTGCCAGTCATCTGTGTTCTTGCGAATCAAGACAGGGTATGGGTGACCAGCATTGGAATATCGTATGATATCCCCGCTAATGCATCCGACAAAAACAGAGAAGCACAGATTGGCACTGTCAGACATTAAATGATAGAATGTTAGATTGATTTCCTGTAGAACGGATGCTGGATCATCATTCGCCTGAATAGCATGATTAAAGACCACTTTCAGCATGGATGCAACTAAAGAAGCGGCAACGCCATGGCCAGTAATATCGGCGATCATAAACCAATCTTTATCAGGAGTTTCAATGTAATCAAAGAGATCGCCACCCAGTTCATCGCAGGCCAAGTACTTTTGATATACCTTTACCCGTTGATGCTCATCTTTTGAACGAATTAAAGAGCGTTGCAACATACTTGCAATTTTCAATTCATTTTTCATTCGAAGATTAATTTCTTTCAATTTTTTTCGTTGTTCGTAAAATTTAAGGGCATTATTTGCTTTTAACGGAATGATGACTTTCATTTGCTCGGGTGTGATGGGTTTCGTGAAGTAATCCATGGCTCCGAGCTCAAGGGTTTTCTTAATACTCTCCATATCTGTCACTGCCGAGTTAACAATAACCGGGATATCTTGATGGCGCTGGTCTTTTTTCATCTCTGCCAACACTTCGTATCCATCTTTCCCTGGCATCATTAAATCCAAAATCACAAGATCAATTTCCTGTTTATCAAGACTTTCCAAAGCTTGAAACCCATCCTCTGCATCTACGAAGCAAATATCAGCAATGGTGTCGCTCAATACTTTTTTCATCAATTTACGATTTACAAGCATGTCGTCCACAATCAGTATATTGTACATAGACAGGCTCCTCACATTTCGAGGCCAATGTTCACCTCAATTTTTCCTGCATCAGTTTCTAATTCTATTGCCAGCGTTTCCACTGGGCTGATGATCATGAAGATGTCCTTTCCATAAATAATTGAAGGGGGACTTGGCATCACCTCATTAACTGCTTCCAAACTTGAGAGCGATCCAATGGCTGTGCCAGTAATCATGTTGGCGAATTCAGACATGGCGCTGCGTGCCATATCATCCAATTGATCGACCGGCATCCCCATCATCATGGAAGATATGATTTTTTTGGCTGTTACTTCAGAAAATGCATAACTCACATTACCTTTTACATCACCCACCAGCCCGACTATGGAAATAATATCTTTGTCTACGCTCATGGTTTCCTTTTGCTTGATACTGCCTCTGGTCACATTTTGAATTCCAAATTGTTGCAGGATACTCTTGACCGAATCTAGAAATGGGGTGATATACTGGACATCCATTATACTAATCCCCCTTTTTCGAAGGCTACATTAATCCGCATATTGCCGTGCCTACTGGTGCAGTGAATGGTAGCAGACTGAATTTTTGGTATGGAAATGATCATTTCTTTCCCAATAAAGACGGCCGGCGAAGCCAAACGCAGATTAAAAGACTGCTCGTTATTCAAAAAAGTGAGGGCATCGCCACCGATGATATTGCTCAACTCACCCATCATTCCCATGAATGTCGAATCTTTCATATCATCATACGTTTCACCCATTACCTGTTGAACTATTTCTTTTGCCAGAGATGGTTCCAAATCAAGAAGCAAGCGTCCTTTCAAAACTCCTGCAAAAGTAACCATTGCAGATACACCATAGGATGCAATATCATCTTGCTGTTCCTGGAACGAATCATTTTCTTGAATCTGCACTGAAGCCATCTGGCTAATCATATTCTTCGCACTCTCTAAAAAAGGATTCGTCAGTTGCGGGTTCATAGGCTTCCCTCCTAAACAATTTTAGCAATGGCACTCACAATCTTATAATCATCAAAAGGCTTTTTCAGAAAAATATCAACACCGATTGAATGTGCTTCTTCCTTGATGGCATCGTCACCCATTGCACTCAGCATGATGATTTTGGCAGAAGGGTCTTGTTCTTTTATAAGACGTGCAGCATCAATACCTTCCATCACCGGCATGGTAATATCCATGAAAACCAGGTCCGGCTTAAGCTCTTCGTACATGTCAACGCCTTCCTTGCCATTTTTGGCATCTCCACACACCTCGTATCCATTGCGTTCAAGGACTTTACGCAACAGATTATGAATAATTGGCGAATCGTCAACTATCAGTACTCGTTTCATTTTATCCCTCCATAATCTGTAATGTATTGATCGCTCGGTGACTATCGTATATGAAACACTTTCAGTATAAAGGATAAATCGCTGCTAATAAAGCGTTTCTGTATGAAATGTGATTGTTTTTTGTGAACAATGAAATGATTTTCTCCCACAATGGTAAACGGAGGTGTGATTTCAAAGTAGTAATCCGTTTCTCTGAGGATCGCTTTCGAACGGCCGGCGATGAGATTCATCATTTCAGCCACACCATCATACAGATCTTCATTTTCAAGTTCGTAATAGGGTATCCCTGTCATATAGGATACCAGTATCAAGGCTGTTTGCCGAGTCATGGTAATGGAAGCCATCCCGCTGTTTTTTCCCACTAGAAACATGGCCCCAGAAATTTCACAAGGTTGCGGTACCCCGTCAAGTCCACAGCATCCTTGTCCTTCATAACTTAAGTCTTCTTCCATCTCAAATCCTGTCATTGTAAGCATTACGTCACTCACAGCCATCGAAAAAGCGTCATGATAACGATGGTCCTGTTCACTCATGGAGTTCACCTCTTCCCAGGCATTCCATAATTTTTTTAATTAGTTCTTCCATGGTAAATGGTTTCACTACATAATGAACCGCCCCAGCTTTAATAGCTTTCACGATATTTTCTTTCTCACTCTCTGTCGTAACCATCATTACAGGGATATAACTATACAACTTATTAGCCTTTATTTTTTCCAAGAGCTCAAGACCGTTCATGCCGGGCATATTCCAGTCCAGCAGGATTAGACCTATTTCTTCAACATTTCCTTCCAGCACTTCCATGCCTTCAAGACCATCGGAGGCTTCCAGCAGGTCATAGCCAAGAACTTCAACAGCACCCCGGATAATTTTTCGGACAATTGCTGAATCATCAACAGATAAGATTTTCATGATTGTCACTCCTTTGCTTGGTAATAAACACCTTTTTCGTGCTGTTGGAGTTCGAAGCAGGCTTTATAGTCAGGGAAAATTTCCGAATTTCCAATAAAGAGAACACCTTTTGATTTCAATGCCTGAGCCAACTTTTCTGTCATTTCACGTTTGAATTGTTGCGAAAAATAAATCATCACATAACGACAAAATATCACATCGAATTTTCCCAATCCAATAAAGGAGTTTTGTAGATTGAATTGTTGAAATTTGACGTGTTGTTTAAACTCATTCTTAACAATCCATACCCTGCCTTCATTGTTAAAATATGCATCCTTATATTTTGGATCAAGTCCCCGCATAATAGAAATCGGATCATAACGGCCCGCTCGGGCGATCTCAAGAATGGGTCCGGAAATATCTGTTCCAATCACTTCAAAATCATTCAAACTAACATCTTTGATTGCATGGCGTTTGAGATATTGATCTATTGAAATGACCGTTGAGTAGGCTTCCTGTCCGGAAGAGGCAGCAGCACTCCATATACGGATACGTCGACCCGTTTTTCTTATTTCATCAATGTATACTGGCATTAGCATCAATTCGAGAACCTGCCATGGTGTTTTATCCCGAAACCAAAGCGTCTCGTTGGTCGTGATAGCATCGATAACCCGTTCTGAAAGTTTCGGGTCTTTTTTCTGAGCCAGCATCGAATATAGTTCTTCAAATGTGTTCAAATTAGCTTCTACCAACAGTTTTGTCAAACGACTCTCTATCAGGTAGGCTTTCTCATCGCCAATTGCTATACCACATTGTTCTTCTATGTATTGCTGAAACTGTAAAAATGCTTTTGTCGATAACCCACTGCCCATCTGCTTCACCTCCTGCGCGATCCAAATGCTGCGATTCGTTCTGCGATCTGATCTATGGGTAAGCTTTCATCAGAAAATCCTGCTTCTTCAACACTTCGGGGCATACCGTATACCACACATGTCTCTTCATTCTGAGTAATGCAGTAAACTTCGCAGCTTTCTTGCATCCGAGCAATACCAGCAGTGCCATCACTGCCCATCCCAGTAAGTATCACCACTAAAACCCGCTGTCCTTGACAGGATTCTGCAATAGATTTGAAAAGCACGTCTGCAGCCGGTTTAACACCATTGACATGGGCAGTGTCCAAGAGTTGAACTTTTCTTTTACCCCCTGACTGCACAACACTCATATGAAATCCCCCTGCAGCAATGATCGCACTGGAAGCATTCATTTCCATTTCATTTTCTGCTTCCATCACTTTGAGACGTGTCTTGTTATTGAGAGTCTGGGCCAAAACCCGAGTGAAGTGTTTCGGCATATGTTGCACAATCAGCATGGGGATATTCAATTCATGAGGCAAACTGGAAAACAGCCTTTCCAACGCGACAGGGCCGCCTGTGGAAGAAGCAATTAGCACCATATCTGCTCTCCAACTTCCCTTTTGTTTGTTGGTTGGTTGTTGTACTGCTAATTGACGAGGTACCTGACGCTGGTCTAACAATCGATTCGCTTTCACATGTGCCGTATTCGAATGACTTTCCCCATCAGAAGTTCGCCGGCTCATTTGTCTAATTTGAATTTGTGCAAAGAGAATTTTAAGCATGCGAGTAATGGAAGCAATGTTATGGTTTTCATCACCTCCGGTTGGCTTTAGTATAAACTCCAATGCACCCAGTTCCAGTGCTTTCATGGTGTTTTTGACACTTTCACTTCCGTCGCTGCTGATCATGATCACATCAATATGTGGATAATCCATCTTTATTTGCTTCAATGTTTCAAGACCATCTATTTCCGGCATAAAGACATCCAGCAACACCACATCAAAGGAGCGTTGTTTCAGCCAGTCAAGCGCAATGGCGCCATTTGGGGCTGTTTTGGAAACTTGGCACAATCCAGTATCCTCCACGGCCTGAGAAAGAATTTTTCGGTAGATGATGGTATCATCTACCACTAGTACTTTCAGTTTTGCCACACATATCACCTATCTTCAAATATTATTATCTGTCAAAGACTTTCTCTGCATCTAATATCAACAACAGTTTTTCATGGAGCTTCACCACTTCGTTGATATATTCGCTGCGTATTTCTTCAACGTTGGCGGGTGTTTTTTCACACCATTCATGTTGAATGTCCAAAACATCCCCTGACTCATCAATCAAAAAACCTACTTGATTTGACCCATTTCCCTGAGCTTTAAGAATGATACAGGCCATATTCTTTGACGAAGGTTTTTCTATTCTGTTCAATTCATGTTTCACAGATGAAATCCCAAGAATTTGACTCAGATCAAACAATGTCACCACCTGCCCGCGCAGGTTCATTAAACCCACAATTGTCGGGTCTGAGTCAGGCACGTGGCTATACTCCACGCGTCGGCTTATCTCTTTAACTAAGCTAATATCCAGCCCGAACATTTTATGATTTAGGTAAAAGGACAGTACTTTTCCGTTCATACCGCTTTCCCCCTTAGTTGTAATGCTTTTTTAAGGGTTTCAAGAATGGTCACTTTATCAAGCTTGAACTCATAGAAATCGAAACCTGCTTCAAAACCAGCCTGACGGTCCAAATCACCAGTCATCGAAGTGAGCGCTACCATGGGTAATGCGGCCAAGTCAGGATCTTTGCGTATCTCTCTGGCCAGTTCCAAGCCATCCATCACAGGCATTTGGATGTCACTCAACACCAAATCCACCGCCTTTTCTTTAAGAAGCTCGAGTGCAGTTTTTCCATTCTCAACTGCATAGACCTGATAACCTGCCCATTCCAAATAATTCTTTGTCATGCGGGAAAAAAAAGGTGTATCTTCCGCTAAAAGAATAACGGTGCCTTCGGCCGTATTTTTCAATGATTTATTCCCATATTCATCTGGCGAAGCCATTTCAAAAATTTCGTAAATGTTCACCAACAGTACAATTCGATCATTTAAAATAGTTGATCCGATAATTCCTTTACCTTTAATATCTTCCTGATTCAATTTGATGCTCGTCATCATGGTATCGTGAATCTTTTCAATAATGAGACCGATGGGATTGGCAACAAGCTTGGGTATAATAACATATAGCTTTTCTGGATTGTTTTGTTTGCTGGTAACAGGTAAGTATTGTTCTGGACGAATCACACGTAAGGCTTCGCCTCGGTGCTTGATGTATGCATTGTCGCCAATAATCTCAATTTGTGAGGGTAGGATTTCTTCCACTCTTGAAACCAATGAGAGGTCGATGGCAAAAGTCTCTTCACCGCTGCATTTGAACATCAACAGATTTTGTGCTTCTCGCAGCTCTTCGGTTTGCTCTTGCTGTTCACGCTGTGTTGTTTCAATTTGGTCTTCTGTAAAGCGCAGACTTGCTTTGGTGACAACTCCCTCCGGATCAAGTATCATGGCTGTTTTTCCATCTCCCATGATCGTCACACCTGAGTATCCTTGGCAGTTCATAAAATACTTTGGAAGAGGCTTTACCAGTATCTCCTCTTCGTCAAAAATGCGGTCTACAATTAAACCGAATCTCTTCGAGCCTGCTTTTAGCACCAGCACACGGGTAATCTCGGCAGTTGCTCCCCCTGAATCTGTTTCCCTTTGATCCAACCCTAACACTTCTCCCAAGTGAACTATAGGAAGTAGCTTTCCTCTCAGCCGCAGTACTTGTGCGCGATGTACCAACTCAATTTTTTTACTCTCATCACCAGCTTTGATACGTACCATTTCCTGTAAATTTACCTGCGGTAACGCAAACTTATAGTTGTTAACCTCCACAATGAGGGAAGGAATAATGGCCAGTGTTAGTGGTAAAATCATTCGAAAAGTTGTTCCTTCACCAAGCTTTGTTTGAATTTCAACGGTACCTCCCAGCTTTTCGATATTGGTTTTCACCACATCCATTCCAACACCGCGGCCGGAAACATCTGTTATTCTCTCAGCAGTTGAAAAACCTGGCTTCATCAGAATCTGAAGCACTTCCTGCTCACCCATATGTTTCAATTCTGATTCCGAAACCAGACCTTTTTCCAATCCTTTCTTTCGAATACGGTCAGCATCGATTCCCGCTCCATCATCCACAATATCAATGTGAACGTATCCGCTTTCATGATAAGCTTTAAGCAAAACTGTTCCTTTTGTATGTTTGCCTGCTTTTTTGCGCTCGGCAGGCATTTCAAGTCCATGATCTGCAGCATTTCTTATCAGGTGGGTTAATGGGTCGCTGAGAGATTCTATGATTGATTTATCCAGCTCAACATCTGATCCTTCAATAATCAAATCAACTTCTTTTCCAAGTTTTTTGGACAAATCCCGAATAACTCTTGGCATTTTATTAAACACATTGCCCACAGGCTGCATGCGTGTTTGCATGATTTTTCCCTGCAACTCCGTTGTCACGCGATCAATGTTTTGAAGAATGGAATCCAAGCCATTGATTTGCTTTCGATGTGCATCAATATTGCGCAAAAGTTGATTTCTGCCCAGCACCATTTCACTTGCCAGGTTGAGAAGGTCATTCAAAAGAGATACATGCACACGAACACTGTCTTCTGCCGCTGTACCACTTTCTTTCCTCCCAACAGCTGACAAGCCGTCTGCTACAGCAGCTACTGTTTCTGTAATGATTTGACTCTGAGTTTCTTTGTTTTCATTTTCATTTTCATTGAAAATATTTGACGGAGTTTGGTTCAGGGTTGACTTTGACATTTTGGCTTTTGTAATATTGGCTTCGTCCGATAAATTTAGCGTTGATAAGTCTGTATCAGTTTCGAGCTCTTCGATACTCCCATCCTGAATATCCAACGCAATGGGTAACAGGTTTTTTTCCAATACTGTTGTAAAGACAAATGCAAATACGACGTCTGCTTCCATAACTGAGTCAAGTCCGTGAATATCGCTGATATCAATAAATGAGTCAACAATCTCTCCCACAGATTGTATCTTTTTAAAAAATTTGATTGGACTGATCTCACTTCCCAGATCCCGATTCATTGCAATGGTGACTTTATAAAGATGGTGCCCATGCTGACGCGCTTTATTAATTTGATCTTTCTGCTGTTGATCTATTTCCATTATTTGGTGATTGTTCTCGGCACTGGACAACATCAATTTTTTTGCCGTCTCAGGAGCAGCCTCCTGATTTAACAAATTGGTGAAAATAGCCACATAATTGTTCACATCCGCGTCATTGCTATCTGTCACATTATCTACCATTATTTTCAATTGGTCATTTCCACGCAGCAGATGATCTATCATAGCTGAATCAGGGGTTATGTTCTGATTGCGGATTTCCCCCAAAAGGTTTTCCATGACATGTGCCAATTCAACAATTTTTTCTAATCCAAAAAAACCGGCAGTTCCTTTAATGCTGTGAATTGACCTGAATATTGTGTTGATATTGTCCGAGTCACCACAACCCTCTTCCATACTAAGAAGTCCCGCTTCAATCATATCAAGATGACTTTTTGCCTCTTCAACAAACTCATTGATGAATTCTTCATTTTGAATCATCAGATCACCTCAGCTTCGTTGATTTTCTACTGAATATCAAAAATGTTATCCAACTGAATAATGCTGAACAGATCCTTGATTTCTTCTCTCGCGCCACTTACCAAAAACCTCTTGTTCACTGCATCGATGGATCGATACATACCAATAATCAAAGTGATTCCTGTGGAATCAATGTATTCAACGCCAGTGAGATCTGCCACTACACGTTTGCACCCAGGTTCCATTTCTAGAATCGCCTTGACTTCCCGAGTCAGATCAGGCACCAATGCTGCAGTAAGATTACTGTCAAATGAAATGGTTAACGTTTCTTTCTCAATTGCATTTTTCATCTTGAAACCCTCCAATAATAAATTGCCTTAACTTGATTCCCCTTTATATTCAGGGTTAATCCTAACTGTTGAATCATCCAAAGACCTCGACTTCGTTGCTGATTTGCTCCATTAGTCTCTGGTGCTGCAGTCATATCTAAAGAAAAGCCTGCACCTTCATCTCTGACACAGATTATTACCATTTGGTTATCGCAGCAAATGCTGCACATCACTTTCTTATTCCTGTCGAAAGCATTGCCATGTTCAACTGCATTATTCAGCAGTTCTCGCAACACAAAATTAATGTGAAAACTCACCTTGGGGTTCATCTTTGATCCGTAGTATGATTGTAATCGATTCGTCAGAATAACTGCGTAGCGATCTGCTTCACTAAAATCGGAATAAAAAGATACCTGATACCGTTCCATTTAATCACCATTTTCAATGGGTTTTCAAGCATGGAATATCTTTCACTCTGTCATCTGTATCAGAATATAAACGCATCTTTCTATGATCAAAACGTCTGTTTTTCAACGCAAGTGTCGTATTTGCATGGGTTTTCAAACGCATTGATCGATTGATGTATATTTATCATTCAGATGTTTGTAGTCGCTTTTTAACTTCAAAAAATACTAAACGCATTCCCATATGAAAGTACTTAAAAATCTTTCAATAAAATCCCGGGCCCCAACAGCAGGACTCGGATAAGGGCATCAACATTTATCATTGTAAGAACCACCTCTGGAAGTAGTGATCCCATTGATTTTTTTCAGGTCGATCCCTTCGAATTAAATTAACATAAGTGAGTTGATAAATGATGATATGCATCCCTTCCAAGGTCCATTGACCTTAAGACTCCTTGGCTATTACTACCCAGTCAGGCTTATTACTAACCGCCGACACTATACTTTAATTGTTTTCCAATGCCCTTTTCGGTAACGGCGAGTCATAAGCAAAGCCTCAACAATATATTGTGTGACTGAAATTATCCAGACGACAGTTAAAGGTAGCCGAAAGATGAACACAGCCAAAAAAATGAGCGGTAGTCGTATGCATAGATTTGTGATAAGTGATATGCGAAAGGGTCCCTGCGTATCGCCAGCTCCCTTTAAAGCGCCTGAAATCACCATGGCAATTGCTATGGGAATTTGTTCAAATGCACCAATTCGAATACTTTTGCCTGCCAAGTCAACTGCTTCAGTGCTCGTGCTTAGAAGTCCCATGATCCGATGAGGCATGATAAAAAACAGAACACCTACTGTTCCCATAAGCATCACCGCAAACAAAGCGCAGCGTCGTACACTTTCATCTGCAGCTTTTAGTTTTCCCGCTCCCAAACGCTGTCCCATCAACGTTGCAGCAGCAACCGCAAATCCGTAGCCCGGCATAAATGAAACTGATTCACCCGCAACCGCTAGAGAATGTGCTGCGTAAGACACGGTGCCTAATTGTGCGATCCAAAACGAAGAAACCAGCCGGCTTCCTTCGTTCATTGTCACCTCAAGACCAGCAGGTATACTAAGCTTCACCAGATTTTTAACACTTGTTGACTCAAAGTGAAACAAATTCCGGAACGAAAGTCTGATGGTTCCACTTCCGCGAAATAAATAATAGAATGTAACACAGGCTCCTAATATTTGTGCCGTTCCAGTTGCTATCGCTGCACCTCTTGATCCCATGGCAGGAAATCCGAATTTACCAAAAATCAAAGCATAATCGGCAACGATATTGAAAACGTTGGCTACAACTGCTGAAAGCAATGGTATAAATGTGTTTCCACTACCCCTTATGATGGCATTTCCAACCATTTGAGGAATTAAGAAATAGGCACCGATATAAACGATCCGCATGTATTCAGATCCTTTATCAATCACAAGCGGGTCGTCTACCAACTTTTCAAAAATAGGCTGAGCCATCAGCATGCCCACAGTTGCAATCACCAGACCTAGAATAATACTTAATCCCATTGCTTGTGAAGCAGTGTGAGTTGCTTTTTCGCTATTATCAGCACCAATGGCACGTGCTACCATCGCTGTTGCACCTGTACCCAGAGCCCCAAAAATAGCAGCAATGGTGAACATCATATGCGCACCTAAGTTGACAGCTGCAATGTCTGCGGGCGTCAATCGACCCACCATAGCAGTATCAGCTGTCCACACCAATGTGTGCATCAGCATTTCCATAATTGCAGGCCCAGCCAATACCATGATTTGTTTATTTAATGAGACAGTTGGGTCGTTGAGAGATGATTGATATGTCACCAGAAGTGCCTCCAATATATTATGATAAGATTATGTGTCATTTAACCAGCAGTGCAACGACTACTTTGCAGCCATATGCTATAATTGAGTATACCACAGCCATCATCAATTATCATCTTACCAGGAGGTGTCTGTCAATGAAGACTGCCTTTATATTTGATCTCGACGGTGTGATTGTAGATACTGCAAAATATCATTATCTGGCTTGGCAGCGTTTGGCTGCTGAAATGGGGTTTTCTTTTGACGAAACTGACAATGAGCGTTTAAAAGGAGTTGGCCGCATGCAGGCGTTGGACATCCTTCTTGAAATTGGAGGTTTATCATTAACAGAAGATCGTCGTATTCAACTGGCACAGCAAAAAAACATATGGTATGTCGAATATTTGGAAATGCTTAATCAAGATGCTGTGCTTCCAGGCGCTGTCAATTTTTTGAAAAAAAGTCGGCAGCTTGGCTTGAAAACAGCCTTGGGTTCAGCGAGTCGAAACGCATCAACGATTTTGAAAAAACTCGATCTATTGCCATATTTTGATGTCATTGTGGACGGCAATAGCACGACACGTGCAAAGCCCGATCCGGAAGTGTTTGTGTTGGGAGCAAAAGCGCTTAACGAACCACCTTCCAGTTGTGTAGTTTTTGAAGATGCCCAGGCTGGTATTGATGCTGCTTTAAATGCGGGCATGACTGCAGTGGGTGTCGGCCTTCCTGAACACTTAGAGGGCGCCGCCCTCGTAATTCCTTCACTGCAAGTATTAACCCCTCAATCACTTATAATTCAATTACTCTAAGCACAGTTATGATAGCTATTGTACACATGTCAACCGCGTTAAATACCTGTATGCAATAAAGACCGCGAAGGATGAGCATCATCCTTTCGCGGTCTTTATTTGATCGATATACACTCCACCCATGTTCAACAACTGGGCCCATAAAAAATGATTTCACTGTATGCTGACACATGAATAAAACAACAGCAGATTAAAACTTAAACTTTGAAGATATTTTTCCAGCAGTTTTGATAACTTGGGATATAACCGCTTCCTTGTCTGTAATTCGAAAGGTGGGCATAGACACACTCACTGCCGCGATACAATTACCCAGTTGATCAAAAATGGGAGCTCCTATGCAAGTCAGGCCCACTTCCACTTCTTCATGATCAGTTGCAAAACCTTGATATCGAATAGTTTCACCCATTTTTTCAATCGCCTTTTTCTCGATAATGGTATTTGGAGTATACGATTTTAATAACTCGCTTGATTTCATTAAATGATCATAACAACCATTGCTATTGTAAGCCAGCAGACATTTTCCCACAGATGTGGCATGCAATTGTCGTTTATCACCAACATGAGGAACGGCTGAAAATTGCCGCTCAGCATCTGCTTTTAGAACTGTCACCGCATTCAGACCCAACGCTATGGAAACGTTCACACTCTCATTTAGGTTCTGTGCTAACTCTCTGATGGATGCAAGTGCAAGCTTTTCCAACATATTAACTATTTCTGTTTTGCTGCCAATAAGATAAGGCTTGATTGTCAGGTAATACATCTTAGATTGAACATCCCGATGAATATAGCCAGCTTCTTCCAGCGTCAAGAGTAAACGGTGCGTGGTGCTCGTAGGATAATTTAGTTCTTTGCTAATATCTGTCATATTCCATCCTGGTGCAATTGCAAACAGGTCCAACATTTGCAATGCTTTTAAAACAGATTGAATGCTGCCATTACTCATATGATCATCTCTCATATCACACTCTCTTTGTTTATCAAATGCACAAATGTTATCGGAAGGCAAGGATGGATGATGCAATTGCCAGGTCAATAGGTGCGCGACAGTTCATCATAAATCTTGAATGATTCAACCTTACATAACTGACAAAGAGGCAGGCATCATCAACCAAGCACATCTCCAATATCAAGAATGCAGACGATTCAGTTGATCATATACTCTGTCATTATCGAAACAGTTCAATCAAGCGGCTTCAGTTTTGCAGTAAAGTGTCGCAGTATAGCGGGCTCCCAGATAATTTTGTATCCCTTAAGCTGATCAGCACGCTCCCGAATCGATTTCAGTGCTTCAACGATCACATCCAGATGCGATTGAGTGTAAACACGGCGAGGCACTGCCAACCGGGTAAACTCAAACTCTGATTCAATTTGCTCTCCACTGTCTGGGTGATTTCCCATCATATAGGAACCGATGTCACAAGATCTAATCCCCGCTTCAATGTATAGTTCAAGTGCCAATGTTTGTGCAGGAAACTGATGATATGGAATATGGGGAAGCATTTTTTTAGCATCAATAAAAAGTGCGTGTCCACCGACGGGAGATTGGAAAGCTATACCGGCATCATGTAGTTTTCCTGCCAAATACTCCATCTGTCCAATCCGAATTTGCTTTTTCAAGCGCCCCTGCATCAATATCTGTTGCCAGAATATCAACTTCAGTCAAGGGTATAAAACGGGACATTAACATGACCAGCGTATAGGGCTCCTCGCCGGTAGAGCAGGCAGCACTCCAGATTTTTAATTTTCTGGTGCTTTTCATCAGTGACGGGATGACCTCTTTCTCCAACACTTCCCACTGTTGTGGATTCCTACGAAACTCTGATACGTTGATAGTCAAATAATTGATAAATTCTTCCATCAATCGTTTATCATTCTGCAACGCTTTAAGATAAGCATCGTAAGAACTCAGTCGGTTTCTGGAAATCAAAGATTCAATCCGCCGCTTCATCTGCCGTTCCTTATAGCTGGACAAGTCAATACCAGTCAAGCGATATACCTGTTCTTTAAACTGTTCATAACCTTCCATTGCGGTGCTCCTTTAGTTGCATCGTTCAGAACATTATTCTGGCTTGCTTTCTTCTGTTTCTTCAACAGTTTCAGTTTCTTCAATAGCTTCAGAATTATCATTCATCTCATTACCAGCGTCAGTTTCATCCGAATCCAGATTCGCCGTCTCCATTGCTGCTTCTTCTTTAAAAACATCACCAACAGCATCTCCAATGGTCACTGCTTGCTCTTCAGTATCTGAAACGCTATTCTCTGCTGTTTCTGCCTCATCAACGCTTTCATCAGTCTTACTGTCTTTTTCCACAGCGGCCATGCTCAAACTCATTCGCTGATCGGTCACGTTAACATCGAGTATTTTAACTTGTACTTTTTGGCCTTTTTGTAATACATCCGATGGTTTTGCTACGTGAGCTTCGCTAATTTGTGAGATATGCACCAAACCATCGAGTCCAGGTTCGATTTCCACGAAAGCACCAAAATCAACCAGACGGACAACGACGCCTTCAATGACTTCACCAATCTGGTACTTATCGCCTGCCACTTTCCAAGGCTCAGGCTGAGTTGATTTGAGACTTAGTGAAATACGTTCGCTGCTTTCTTCAAAATCTAATACTTCCACGTTAACTTGTTGACCAATTGAGAGAACGTCTGAAGGATGTTTAACACGTCCCCAAGATAACTCAGAGATATGAATAAGTCCGTCAATACCTCCAATATCAACAAAGGCACCGAAGTTGGTGATTTGTTTCACCTGGCCTTCAACAACTTGACCTTTTTGGAGTGTTACCAAGAGCTCCTTCTTTTTTTGTTCTTTTTCTTCCTGGATTACTACTTTACGCGATAGAATTACCTTGCTTCTTCTGCGATCCATTTCGAGAATTCGTACTTTTGACTGCTGGTCCACAAAAATATTCAGATCATCCACATATCGATCAGATAATTGGCTGGCCGGAATAAAACACTTCACATTTTTATAGTACGCAATCATTCCACCACGAACAACTTCTTTCATCGTTACGTCAATGGTTTCTTCTTTTTCTTTCGCATCTGACAGTTCAACCCATTCATTCATTGCATCCACTTTTTTGCGGGAAAGCAGTACATTGCCATCACCATCATCAACCTGAACCACACATACTTCGATTTCATCTCCCACAGAAAAATGGGCAGGAAGGTCAGAAGCAATTTCACCGGCAACTTCATCACGTGGAATGATACCGTCTGATTTATAGCCCAGGTTAACAGTAACTTCATCCCGGGTTACATTAATCACATGGCCCTTCACAATGTCGCCGCTGTGTAGGCGAACCATGGTTTTTTCAATTTCTTCCATCAGGTGATTCATTTCGTTATTTTGGTCGTTGTTGGTGCTCATTCAATTACCCCCTATGGTTGAATAGTTTCAGGTGAAGCATAGTGATTCCATTGTCTATTCGACAAAAAACACCAGATTCCTTCTATTCTTTGTAAAAAAATCAAATTATTTTACTTTTTCCCGTCCACTCATTCATCCGCGGGGTTTTTCTTAATTTTTTCACAAAAGAGTTGAGTGATTTTTTCCACCACCTCATGAATAGAAAGACTGGTCGAATCTATATGAACGGCATCATTTGCCGGAGTTAACGGATCGTGTTCCCGATTTTCATCAACAAAATCTCTTTGCCTTATTTGTTCTTCAATGGCTTGCAGCTGCAAATCTGGTTCTTGCTCACGCATTTCTTCAAAACGTCTGCGGGCTCTTTCTTTCACAGAAGCAGTCAGAAAAACTTTCAAGTCTGCTTTAGAAAGCACAACCGTTCCGATATCTCTTCCATCCATTACAACGTGAGAATGTTGTGAGATGCGTTTTTGTAATCGCACCATTTCTTCGCGGATTTCTTTAACAGAGGCGACTATTGAAACACCTTTTGTCACTTTTTCAGATCGAATCAACTCAGTTACGTCTTCCTGATCTAAAAAAATACGCCCATTTTTTATGGTGATCTCTGTCTGATTAGCCAGTGCAATCATCGCATGTTCATTATCAAGGAGAACATTTTGTTTGAGAATTTTATAGGTGATTGCCCGGTACATCGCTCCAGTGTCAATATACGTAAATGCCAGATTTGTTGACAAGAGCTTTGCAATCGTGCTCTTGCCTGCTCCCGCTGGTCCATCAATGGCAATTTGGTAAAAGTGGTCATTCTTTAATCCGCACAAAGTGTCATAAATAGAAAGAATTTCATCCCCTGGTGTGGAAGCTCCTGCGGTTAAACCGATTTTTTCTAAACCTATTAATTTACCAATTGGAAGATCTGTTTGAGTTTCCACCAGATAGGTGCTTTCTGGCAAAAGCTTCTGACATACTTCATACAACTTGCGTGTATTAGAACTGTGTCTGCCTCCCACTACAACCATCGCCGACACCAGCAATGCCAGTTCTGCAGCTGCTCGTTGCCGATCTTGTGTTGCCAGGCAAATCGTGTGATGGACATGTGTTTCGGGATTCAACTCAGTAAGCTTTGAAGCGATTCTGTCAAACACCTGAGCGGGCATCGTTGTTTGAGCAACCACACAGAGCGGTCCATCTTCCGGAACCCTTTTCAAGTCATTTTCATTAGAAACAATGATGCCTTGGTTTTGACACCAGCCATTGATACCAATAACTTCCGGATGTTCCGAATTGCCAACAATAACCACCGTTTCACCCAACTGGTGACGCGCCTGAACAATCGTCTGTATTTTTTTCACAAAGGGACAGGTAGTATCAACAACACGCAGCCCTTTTGCCTCCAAAACATCATGTACATCTTTCGCAACACCATGGGAACGGATAATGACAGTTCCTTCTACAGCTTCACTGACATCATTGATAATATATAATCCTTTTCTTTTAAGAGACTCGACAACTTGCTGATTATGAATGACAGGGCCCAGGGAACACACTGGATGCACACCTGCTTCAGTTGAATTCACTTCTTCTGTCGTTCGACGAACTGCTTTTTCAACACCAAAACAAAACCCAGAATGGCTTGCTAAAATGACTTCCAAGACATCTCTCTCCTATTCCTGAAACCTATTCAATCATTGCCAGTCAGGCCTCAGCTTAACTGCTTCTTTCAAATAAACGTGAACCACCTCAGATTTAGTGCGAGGGGTCTGAATAGTCAACAATACCCGGATACATCGTGGCAATTGGCCGATCACTACTTTTTCTTCCACATTCAGTATCGCCGTCTCATTCCACCCAAGTTGTTCACGAACGACAACGGAAGGGTACCTGGAAACCAAGTCAGATGTGGCGCTAACAAACAAATTGACAACCTGATCTTCATCCAGCTGATTTTGCTGAACTAACGCATTCATCAACTCCATCATGGCCGCATCTATGATTTCTGCCTGATCTTCTTCAACAGTTATCGCTCCTCTGAGGGATATCAGATTCACTCCATCACCTTCCTTGCAAAAGTAACTTGCCTGCTTTGTGCTACAACGATTATACATGAAATAATTCACTTTCACAAGGGCAGTCGAACATCATGGAATATCATCCTTATAACATAAAGAAATGCAACCGACAAAGATTGCATTTCAAGAACAGCTAAAGACACGGTGACTTGGAAGAAAAATTCACGCTTATTAGAAGTTACTTCTCTCGCCCATCGTATATATTGTATTTTTCCCAAATAGTTTCCAGTTTATTGAAGTACTCTGTAATATCTCGCTTTTCCCTCATTCCAATGGCAACAATAATGGCATTCAACAAACTCAAGGGCGCCACTAGTGAATCCACAAACGAAGCCATGCTGCTTTTGGCCGTTAGATAGTGATCGGCCAAACCTGCAATGGGAGAAATCGCACTGTCAGTAATCGCAACCACTTTAGCACCCTGCTCTTTCGCATATCTTGTCACTTCGATGGTTCGACTTGAATAGCGGGGAAAAGAAAGACTAATCAGCAGATCTTTTTCGGAGATGCGTAACATTTGCTCGTAAATGTCACTTATTCCAAATCCAACCATGCTGACATTTCCCAGAATCAAACTCAAATAGAATCCCAGAAAATCCGCCAGTGATTTTGAACTCCGAAGACCAATAATATAGATACGTTCAGCTTTCATCATTTCATCAATGACATTTTCTATATTATTATAATTAATACCTTCTATGGTCTGTCGAACATTTTCCATATCTGACTTCATGATTTTTTCGACCACTTCCATATCACTGGAGTAGTCTTTCCCCATTTCCACCCGCTGAACTGTTGTAAGTTTGGTTTTAATTATATCCTGAAGTGATCTCTGCAACTGTGGGTATCCCTCAAACCCAAGACTGTTGGCAAATCGAACAACCGTCGACTCACTCACGTTTGTTTGAGCCCCCAGCTTTGACGCTGTCATAAATGCCGCTTTATCATAGTGATCAATGATAAACTGTGCAATGCGTTTCTGGCCCTTGCTCAGCTTGGGGAATTGTTTCTGGATGCTGAGAATCAAATCATGCTGATCATCCATTGGGTCACCTCCGTCGTCAGATAATGCTTCTGGTTAATGTGCTTGATCAGACCTGTACCGGTTCCTCTGTCTATACTGAAAACGTTTCCGTCTATATGATTATACACCATAATTACATTTGGGTACAGTCGTTCTCAACTAGCAAAACCCTTGAAAGCTAATGGTTAACGTGATAGATCATCAACCGACTGAATCAGTTTATAGCCCTCTTGCAAAGCTTGTCGATTCAAGGTTTCTGTTCCCGGCGGAACACGTTTGAGTACTGCAGCTTCCAGAGATTCCCTTGTCACAGCCTGTGTAAGCTCACGAATGGCAGCCAATGCCACGATATTTGCCACCATCACACGTTTCAGCTTTTCTGTTGCGGTTTGAATGATTGGGATTCTGACAACCTGATAGTTTTCAAAGGTAGTTGGATTGATATCAATGGAATCATCCAGAATCAAAAGACCATTCATTTTGAGCGACAACAGGTACTTGTCACAGGCCTTTTGGGTTAAAGCCAGTAAAACATCGGCATTCTGTACTTTTGGAAAATCAATTTCATCATCGCTAATAATCACTTCCGCTTTACTGGCTCCGCCTCTCGCTTCTGGACCATATGACTGGGCCTGAATGGCATTCTTGCCTTCCAAAATGGCTGCTTCTGCCAGAATGATGCCTGCCAGAATCAGCCCTTGCCCACCGGATCCTCCCAATCTAACTTCAATTTTTTCACTCATGATCCGTCAGCTCCTTTTGCAGATTATCAATGATTTTTTGATATTCTGAAACGTACTCCGGCTTTTCTTCCCGGGTGAACTCACCAATGAAAAACTTATCTTCTTTCTTTTCGGGCGGCAACTTGTCGGCCATTTTAATATCAATGGCATTCTCTTTATAATAGTTCATCAAGTCAACTGCATTCCCTTTTTTATTTTTACGGCCATAATAGGTTGGACATCCACTGATAGCTTCAATCATCGCAAAGCCTTTATGGGCTATACCCGTCTGAATGTACTTAATGAGCTGGGGTACGTGATAGGCTGTAGACCGAGCCACATAAGTTGCACCTGCACCCGTCGATAGTTTGCAAATATCGAAGTCTGGATCAATGGTTCCGTAGGGAGCTGTTGTCCCTTTCTCATGATATGGAGTGGCAGGTGACGATTGCCCGCCTGTCATTCCGTAAATCTTATTATTGAATACAATTGTGGTGATGTCAATATTTCGACGTGCACTGTGTATCAAATGATTGCCGCCAATGGCCGTGCAGTCGCCATCACCAGTGATGACAATCACTTCGAGTTCAGGTCGGGCCAGCTTAACGCCAGTGGCAAAAGCAAGTGCTCTACCATGAGTTGTATGCAATGTATTGAAGTTCATATATCCTGTAGCTCGTGAAGAACAACCGATTCCCGAAACAACGCACACCTTCGTTTTATCCAGCTTTAAATTCTCGATTGCCTGTGCAACCCCTCGCATAATCACCCCGTGACCACATCCGGGACACCATATGTGTGGCAGTCGATGACTTCTGAAATTATCTTGGATCAATTGACTTCCCTGACTCATCTTAATATGCCTCCTTTACTTTAGCGATTATTTCTTCGGGAGTAATTGCTTCTCCGTTCACTTTTCCGTACTGGAATACTTTTGAATCTGGTGTTTTAACTCGGTGCACTGGAATCACATACTGTCCCAGATTCATTTCAGCCACCAGTATCTTTTTGGTTTTTTGTGTCAATGTATGAACGCGTTTTTCTGGAAAAGGCCAAAGGGTTATGGGGCGGAACAAACCAATTTTCATTCCTGCTTTTCTGCATTCTTTTACCGCCTGGCGAGCAGCTCTTGCAACACCGCCGTATGCTATGATGACCAGTTCAGCATCATCTGTTTCAAACTCTTCATAAGTAATAATGTCATCAACATTGTCCGAGACTTTATTCATTAAGTGGCACAGCAGTTTTTCGGCCACATCAGTGTCAGTTTTTGGAAAACCGTACTCATCATATACCAGACCCGTCACATGAAATGGATATCCATCACCAAATGCTGCCATGCGTGGCACAATTTCTCCGCGTTGAACCTCAAAAGCTTTGTAGTTGGGATCATTGGCTTTTGGTTTTAACCGATCAAATATTTCATACTCATCCGAGTTAGGTACTTCAATTCTTTCCCGCAAATGACCAATAATTTCGTCCATCATCAGAAATACCGGCGTGCGGTACTTCTCGGCCAAGTTAAAACAACGGATTGTCAAATCATAAGCTTCTCTCACTGATGAAGGACATAATGCAATTGTGGGATGATCTCCATGAGTCCCCCATTTTGCTTGCATCACATCTCCCTGGGATGGCGCTGTTGGAAGACCAGTACTTGGTCCTGCACGCATAACATCAATCACAACACAAGGAATCTGTGCCATTGCAGCGTAGCCAATGTTTTCCTGTTTAAGAGAAAAACCAGGCCCACTGGTTGCGGTCATCGATTTTAATCCCGCCAGTGACCCACCAATAGTAGCCGCCATACCGGCAATTTCATCTTCCATTTGTATAAACTTTCCTCCCAATAAAGGAAGTTTTTCTGCACAAAGTTCAGCAATTTCTGTTGATGGTGTGATGGGGTAACCGGCATAAAACCGCATCCCAGCAGCAATTGCTCCTTCTACACAGGCCTCATTTCCCTGCATTAATTTGACGACTCTATCACCCATTAATTTCATCCTCCTGTTCTTCCAGATATATGGCAAAATCGGGACAGCGCATTTCACACAAACCACAACTGGTACATTTTTCCGGATTAACAATTTGAACTTTATCGTTCTCAATCGCTAAAATTTTAACAGGGCAGAAGGCTACACATATGCCACACCCCTTACACCATGAAGTAATTGTCTTCAGTTGCTTTTTTTTTCGTTCTTTAGCCATCATCTCATCCCTTTCGCATTTTCATTCACTAGGTTCTTGCTGCTTGCATTTGTTTTTCAGATCATTTTGACGGAATCATCTATCACTAAGCATAGCAAAACATCGCAATAAATGCAATAAATATTTCATTTCTTATTACTTTTATCACTATTTGCAATTATAGTTTCATTCTTTGCAGAAAGTTGATGATTCGTGCAGGCTTGTTAATTATGTGTCAATATTACTATTGAGATTTATCAATCATTTTAGCCATTAAAGAAAACGTTTTCTTGTTGGCTTGTGCATCGATGGGATGTGAATCTTGCAAATAAGATATGTTGTAAGCATCTTTACAGTGTTGTCAAAAGACTGCAAGCTTCAAAAAAGTTATGAAAGCAGTCATCCTGGTAAAAGTTAATCCCCCGTGTTTATCTGAAAACGGTGAGACATATTTATATGCAATTAAAAAACGGCCTGCTAGAGACCGTTTTTTCACTCATGTTATTTAATTTTCAACTCCCATTTCTCCATATCTGGAATCAATGAGATATCTGTCATATCATAATGCAGTGGTGTGATAGAGACATAATGATTCTTGACAGCTGTCATATCACTGTCTGATTGCTGTGGCAAGTCCATTAGTTCGCCTGCCATCCAGTAATAAGAATTACCACGAGGATCTGTACGGTGTACAAAGTTATTGACATATCGTCGTATCCCAAGGCGGGTGACTTTAACACCTTTAATGAAAGTTTTATCACACACCGGATAGTTAACATTATAAATAATTGGTGACCGTTGCTTTGGTGTCAGTACTCGTGGAATCATATCTCTGATGAAAGCTGCGGCATCATCAAACTGTAAAATCTGATGATGTGCCATGGAAACTGCAATAGCCGGTAATCCCATAATCGCTGCTTCAATAGCCCCCGAAACGGTTCCGGAGTAAATGACATCAGTACCCAGGTTAGGCCCGTTGTTGATGCCTGAAACAACCAAATGAGGCAAATCATCTTTCAGTAATACATCCATTGTCAATTTAATACAATCAGCCGGCGTTCCGTTTATTGAAAAAGCCTTCACATCTTTCCCAAATCGACTGATGTTTTTAACGGTAATGGGAGAGTGCATCGTAATAGCATGTCCAGTGGCGCTTTTTTCCCGATTGGGTGCAGCCACTGTTACCCGAGCCATTTTCTTCAGCTCCATCGCCAAAGCGTAGATACCCTCAGCATAGATTCCGTCATCATTGGTGATGAGAATGTGCATCGTATCCGCTCCTTTAATCTGAACCGCTCTGAAAGCATGATGTCACCACCAGGCTTTATACCGGATGCGTCTTCTCTTCTTCGTTGTAGAGGGTGGTTTCGATCTGATACTTCTTCGACCAGCGGTCTTTGAAGAAGTTCATGGCGATTTGGGGAAAGAGGGCGTAGGAGAGCACGTCTTCAGGCTGCTCTTCATATTCTTTCATTTCTTCCCGTATTTTTGTCAGCTGCGGCGGAATGTCGTCTGCCGGCCGGTGGGTAATGACGGTGTCGTTGCCAATAATCTTTTGAATCATGGCGGTGTCGATTTCTTTGGCGGGTTTTCCGTAGAGGCCTTTGACGTAGTCTTTCACTTCTTTGGGAACCATTTTGTACCGTTCGCCGGCCAGTACGTTGAAGAGGGCCTGGGTGCCCACGATTTGGCTGGTAGGAGTCACCAGCGGAGGATAGCCCAGTTCTTCTCTGACCCGGGGCACTTCTGCCAGTACTTCATCCATTTTTTCCATCTTCTTTTGTTCTTTCAGCTGGGAGATGAAGTTGGACAGCATGCCGCCGGGAATTTGGTTAATGAGGGTGCGGGTGTCCACGCTCATGACTTTCAAGTCGATGAGGCCTTCGTTAAAGTATTTTTCCCGCAGGGGCCGGAAGTACTGGGCAATTTCGTCCAAGTGTACCAGGTCCATTTGGGTGTCGTATTCGGTGCCCTGCAGGGCAGCCACCAGGGGTTCGGCGGCGGGCTGGGAAGTTCCCAGGGCCATGGGGGAGATGGCGGTGTCGACGATGTCGGCACCGGCTTCGATGGCTTTGATGTAGGTCATGCTTCCCAGGCCGCAGGTGTCGTGGGTGTGTACCTGTATGGGCAGGTCAACGGTCTTTTTCAGGGCTGACACCAGTTCGTAGGCGACGTAGGGGGGCAGGATACCAGACATGTCTTTGATGCAGATGGAATCGGCGCCCATCTGGGCCATGGCTTTGGCCTGTTCCAGGTAGTAGGCGGTGTTATGGACGGGGCTGATGGTGTAGGAGATACAGCACTGGGCATGGCCGCCTTCTTTGTTGATGGCTTTGACGGCGGTTTCCAGATTACGCACGTCGTTGAGGGCGTCGAAGACGCGGATGATGTCGATGCCGTTGCCGATGGCACGCTTGACAAACTCTTCCACCACATCGTCGGCATAGTGCTTGTATCCCAGAATGTTCTGTCCTCGCAGCAGCATTTGCAGCTTGGTGTTTTTGATGGCTTTTCGGATGATGCGCAGTCGTTCCCAGGGGTCTTCATTCAGGTAGCGCAGGCAGGAATCAAAAGTGGCTCCGCCCCACATTTCCAGGGAGTGGTAGCCGGCTGCATCCATTTTTTCTGCGATGGGCAGCATCACGTCTGTTGGCATTCGGGTGGCCATTAATGACTGGTGGGCGTCCCGATAGGTTGTGTCTGTTAGTTTTACCTGTCCCATTGTTGTGCCTCCTTCTTTTATCTGCTAATGTTTCAGGGTATTTAAATCCTATTATACTGGATGAACCAGATTTCGGCAATGAGTATTATTAGTTCCTCTGAATGATTATTAAAATTGGGGACTGACTCCTGCCAGCGTTTATTTTAGTAATTTCTGTTACGTGCCACTCCGGTTCCTTTAACTGTCTAACATACTCAAGCAATTTTTGTTGTTCCTCTGCGCCACCCAGATGGCCGCTGTAAGACATAATGGAGATCAGTCCGCCATTTTCAAGCAGCCCTCCCGCTATTAGAGATTGTAATGCTGGTTGCAGGCTGCTCCAAGAAGTGGTGGTGTCTTTTATGCCTCCCGGCAAATATCCCAGATTAAACATGGCAGCATTCACTGTTCTGGGTAAGTATTTTGCAAGACGGCTATGACAGTCGTTGATGAGAGAAATTTCTTCATGGTGCCATAAGTAACCCGCTTCACTCAGGTAATTTCTGGTTCTTTCGATGGCAGCCATCTGAACATCAAACGCGTACACCTGTCCACCAGGACAAACTTGCCTCCATAAAAAACATGTGTCCAACCCATTTCCCATGGTGCCGTCTATTACATAATTCCCGCGTTTTAGCCGTTTCTCCAATAGTTCTTGTGCAAGGGCAGCATATTTGTGAATAGAATGCTGATACATCTAACTAAGAACCTCCTCTGCAGGTTCCTTCGAAAATGACAGCAGGCTTTGCCGCCAACATGTTCCGATTGTGAAAATCAGCAAACAAGTCCTGAAAATCCATATCCATTATTGACACTTTATCAGCAGGTAAAAATGCATCCTGCAATACCATGAGCTTTTGATGAAAACGTCTGTCTACAATGACCCATTCCACAGATTTACGATATAGTGAATGAAGAGTGGTTCGAATCAGACCATCCTGAATTATTGGATCCTGGCCTTCTGTTTCAATGTATAGTAGTTGATAAATCTGTCCATTGACTTTCCGGATTGTCAAAAAACCCTTCAGCTGATCATTATCCAGGAACATGAAAAACCGATCACCTGCGTTGAAGGAAAGGTGTTCCTCCACCTGATCCTGCAAGAAACTCATTAGTTTGGCATCTTCACCTGTTTTCATTTCCCTCACTTCGATCATTATTCTCACCTGCCAAAAGAAAGATTTTCGATAGACTTTGATCAAACTGTGTCTACCCTCAGGATTGATCTGGATTCATTAACTGATTCACTTCTTCAGCACTCAGGTAACGCCATTCTCCCGGCTTTAAATCACCTAACGTTAAAGAACCAACGCCTACACGTTTAAGCTGGCTGACCGGATACCCCAAAAAATCACACATTTTTCTCACTTGACGGTTTTTTCCTTCTCTTAGGACGATCTCCACCTGGCACTTGTTTGGCTTTTTTTTCAATATCTTAATTTCAGCTGGTGCAGTCACATACTCCTCAATGCTAACACCGCTTCTGAACTGGTGCATCGCATCTTCTGTGATAACTCCCTGGAGCCATGCCTGATACACTTTCTTTGTTTGATATCTGGGATGCGTCAGCCGCAACGCTACGTCACCGTCACTGGTAAGCAGCAAAAGACCAGATGTCAGGTAATCCAGTCTGCCGACTGGATACAGACGCTCGCTCACTTTCACTAGGTCAACTACTGTTGTTCTTCCAAACTGATCTTTTGCCGTTGAAACAACTCCAATCGGTTTATGAAGTAGAATCGTCACTTTTTGTTGTGATGGAAGCACGCATTTTCCCCGGTATGTCACCTGATCTGTGCCCGAGTCAATTTGGTACCCCATTTCAGTGATCACCTTACCATTGACGGCCACGTGTCCCGAAGCAATTTCACTTTCACACTGTCTTCTTGAGGCTATACCGTTCATTGACAAATATTTTTGTAAACGTATTTTCATTCTTTCAACGCTCCCTACGGATAAACACGGTTTAGCGTACGGGCAAAGGGGATCGTCTGACGAATATGATCGATGCCACATATCCAGGCAACGGTTCTTTCAAGTCCCAATCCAAAACCGGAATGTGGAACTGAACCGAATTTCCTAAGCTCAATGTACCATTGATATACTTCTTCGGGAAGATTTTCTGCCCGAAGCTTTTCAAGCAGCAGCTCCAAATCATGAATCCGTTGCGATCCTCCAATTATTTCGCCATATCCTTCTGGCGCAATGAGGTCGGCTCCCAGAATCACTTCAGGATTCATTGGATCAGGCTGCATGTAGAACGCTTTCATAGACGTTGGAAAATGAGTAATGAAAACAGGTTTTTCATACTGATCTGCAATATGCGTTTCATGCGGTGCTCCAAAATCATCACCCCATTCGAACTCAAAACCTGCATTTTTCAGCATTTCCACTGCTTCAGTATAGGTGATGCGGGGAAAAGGTGGTTCAATTTTTTCAAGAGCAGTTACATCGCGCCCCAATAACTCCAATTCTCTTCGGCGCTGTTGCAAGACTCGTTTGATCACGTAACTAACCATTTCTTCCTGCACTTTTAAATTTCCCTCAAAATCAACAAATGCCATTTCTGGTTCGATCATCCAAAACTCATTCAGATGTTTCCTGGTTTTTGATTTCTCAGCCCTAAACGTTGGACCAAAACTATATACTTTTCCGAAGGCCATCGCTGCTGCTTCAGCGTAAAGCTGGCCCGTTTGTGACAAATAGGCATTTTCGCCAAAGTAATCAATTTCAAAAAGTTCTGTGGTTCCTTCGCAACTGGCAGGTGTAATGATAGGTGGTTCCACCAGCACAAATCCTGCTTCATGAAAAAATTCCCGGAGTCCCAGGTTAATTTCATCCCGTATGCGAAGTATGGCATGTTGTCTCGGTGTTCTCATCCACAAATGCCGATAGTCCATGAGAAAGTCTGTACCATGTTCCTTTAATGAAATTGGATATCCTTCTTCAGCTCGACAAACAACTTCGACTTCTCTGACCAGTAGTTCATATCCCAGCGCAGATCGTTCATCGCGTTGCACCATTCCTGTGACATGGAAGGAAGACTCTTGCGGAAGATTCTTGCAAGCTTCAAAAACAGCTTCAGACACTTCCTTCTTGACAACAACACCTTGAATGAATCCGGATCCGTCACGAATCTGAAGAAAAATGATTTTGCCGCTGGATCTTTTGTTGTAAAGCCATCCGGATAAAGTGACAATCTGGCCTTCATAAGCACAAATCTTTTCAATAGTTGTTCTGATCATCTCTTGTCCCTCCTGTATTATACGTTAAGATCACTGGATGTAGCAGGTGTCCAGGGGTATTTCTGTAAAATGGGGAGAATTTCTGTTTCGATAAACTTGGAAGTCTGTTCTGGTGCTCGTCCAACGTACTGTCCTGCTTCTAAAAGATGCGCGAGATCATTTTGCGTCAAACCGAATTGTGGGTCATCTGCAATGCGCTGTATAAGATCATTGGACTTACCTTCCTTTTTAACTCTCTCAGCCGCCTTCATGGAATGCAAACGAATCTGTTCATGCAGTTGTTGGCGATCGCCTCCGCGTTTGACAGCTGCCATCATTATATTTTCAGTCGCCATGAAAGGCAACTCTAAATCAATATGTGCTCCGATCATTTTTTCATAAACAACCAGTCCGCTAAAAACATTCAAAGCAATATCCAGAACTGCATCAATCGCAAGAAAAGACTCTGGTATGGTTAATCTGCGGTTAGCTGAATCATCCAGTGTCCGTTCAAACCATTGAGTCGCCTGTGTCATGGCAGCATTTTGCTGGAGAGCAATTACCCAGCGACACAGAGAAGCAATTCTTTCCGAACGCATGGGATTGCGCTTATAAGCCATTGCTGAGGAACCCACCTGACCAACTTCAAAAGGTTCTTCAATTTCTTTTAAATGTTGCAGCAATCGCAGATCATTAGTAGTTTTGTGCAGAGACTGGGCAATTCCACTCAGAACTGAAAGTACCTCAAAGTCAATTTTGCGTGTATATGTCTGCCCTGTAACGGGTATACGGTCGTTAAATCCCATTATTTCAGCAACTTTTTTATCCAGTAATTCCACTCTTTCGTGATCTCCTTCAAAGAGCTTCAGAAAACTTGCTTGTGTTCCCGTTGTTCCTTTAACACCTCTAAACTTGAGACGTTGAAGCTGATATTGCAGATTTTCAAAATCCATCAACAGATCATATAGCCAAAGGCATCCCCGTTTACCAACTGTTGTCAATTGTGCGGGTTGAAAGTGCGTAAAGCCAAGAGTCGGTAAATCTTTATACCGCAGACAAAAATGTGACATGGCATCCATTAGTCGCAACATTTTTTCTGAAAGCAACATCAATGCTTCTCTAATTTGGATTAGATCAGTGTTATCACCAACATAGGCACTGGTAGCTCCTAAATGGATGATAGGCATTGCTTTGGGGCATTGCTGCCCAAAAGCAAAAACATGTGCCATCACATCATGTCGAGTTTCTTTTTCCTTTTCTTTGGCAACCTCATAGTTAATATCATCCTGATAAAACTCCATTTCTTTAATCTGTTCATCATCTATGGGTAAACCCAGTGATTGTTCTGCTCTTGCTAGTGCAATCCACAACTTGCGCCATGTTCGAAACTTATTGTCGGCAGAGAAAACGGTTAGCATCTCCCGACTGGCATAGCGTTCTACTAAAGGATTCTCATAATTCGGTTTTTCGATTTTCATAAACGGCCCCTTTCTGGCTATTGTAAATGACTCGCCTATATCCTTGCATTGTCACAACATCTAAAAGTATATCACAGCTTTAACTGTTGTGTGATCTATTGTTGAAGTAATATCGAATTGGCTCCAGCTCTACAGCACAATCACCTAAATCAGTTTCTCTTATGCGGCTTTGTGGTGGAGCGTGAAAATCTGATCCACCCGTTGCCAGCAGTTTGTAGTTTTTTGCAAGTTGGAGGTAATGCATTTTTTGATCAAGTCGATGCGTCGGGTAATATACTTCAATTCCATTTATCCCCGCCTCTATTATTTCTTCAACTGTTTGATCATTTCGAATAAGGCCAGGATGAGCTAGAACAGAAATGCCTCCCAATTGATGAATCATATCAATTGTTTCTTTAGGCACCAGCTTATATCGTGATACGTAGGCAGGTTTACCCTGCCGCAGGTAACCGTCAAAAGCTTCCTGGATGCTGGAAACCACCCGTTGTTCAAGCATTGCCCTGGCTACATGTACCCTACCGACAATCCCATCACCTGCTATAAAGTGAACTTGATCCATTGTGATGTTGATACCAAGTTGATTCAGTTTTTTTACCATCTTAAATGAACGATTATTTCGTGCTTCTTTTAGCTGAAGCATTAAGTCTTGTAGTCCTGAATCGGTTTCATCCAAACCATAACCCAGCAGATGGATCTCTGTGCCTTCGGTTTCAGTGCTAAACTCAATGCCCGGCAATAACCAAAAAGAGTCATCTTCTGTCACTGATGATCTCGCCTCTGGTAAAGCTTCCATCGTATCGTGATCAGTGATGGCAATGCCACCCAGCCCTTTTTCTCGGGCATAATGGATCAATTGAGAAGCAGAAAAAGTACCATCTGATGCATGAGTATGAGTGTGCATGTCAATTCGCATCATTATCCCGCCCCTTTGATGATTATGATTTGCTTAATAACTCCATTATAAACTAAAAAAAGCCTGCTTCATAGCGGGCTTTTTAGTATTAGCTTGTCTTCAGTCTTAACATGGTTCTACAATCAGCTTAATCGCTGTTCGACCTCTTCATCAATATTACTACAAAAAGCAGCCTTTATATCAAAGGCTGCTTTCGGTTTTCGATCTTATTTTGCGTATTCAACTGCGCGTGTTTCCCGGATCACATTAACTTTAATTTGACCAGGATATTCTAATTCTGATTCAATGCGCTTGGTCAGGTTTCGCGCAAGCATAACGATTTCTGCGTCACTATAGGATTCAGGTTTGACCAAGATTCTAATCTCTCTGCCAGCCTGAATGGCAAAACATTTTTCAACTCCGTCATAGTCATTGGCTATTTCTTCCAATTTCTGTAATCGTTTAATGTAGGATTCCAGCGTTTCTCTTCTGGCACCCGGGCGTGCTGCAGAAATTGCATCAGCCGCAGTCACCAGCACTGCTTCAACAGTTTGCGGTTCGTAATCTCCATGATGTGTTGAGATTGCATGAATTACTTCTTTTGACTCTTTGTACTTTCTCAACAATTCCATGCCGATTTCAACATGTGTTCCTTCAACTTCATGATCTACCGCTTTACCAATATCATGGAACAGACCTGCACGTCGAGCTACTTTTACATCAGCTCCCAGTTCAGTTGCCATAATACCTGCAACATGCGACACTTCAACAGCGTGTTTTAGCACGCTTTGCCCATAGCTGGTACGGAATCGAAGTCTACCAAGCAATTTAATGAGTTCCGGATGAACATTATGAACGCCGGCATCAAAAGCAGCTTGTTCGCCCTCTTCTTTCATCATTGTCTCAACTTCACGTTTTGCTTTTTCAACCATCTCTTCAATACGAGCCGGATGAATCCTGCCATCAACAATCAACTTTTCCAATGCAACCCGGGCAATCTCCCGGCGAACTGGGTCGAATCCTGACAAAATAACGGCTTCCGGTGTATCGTCAATGATCAGATCAATACCAGTCAGGGTCTCCAATGTGCGAATATTACGGCCCTCGCGTCCAATAATACGCCCTTTCATTTCATCATTTGGCAGTTGAACCACAGTAACTGTCGTTTCAGCCACATGATCAGCAGCGCACTTTTGAATGGTATAGGTGATGATCTCTTTCGCACGTTTCTCAGCTTCTTCTTTTGCCCGTGACTCCATTTCCTTGATCATCATCGCTGTTTCAACGCGAATCTCTTTTTCAACGTCACGCAGTAACAACGTCTTCGCTTCTTCACCTGTTAAGCCAGATAACTCTTCAAGCTTTTGTTTCTCTTGATTCCTTAATTGCTCCAATTGTTCGCCCTTTTCATCAAGTTCCACCAGTTTTCGCGAAAGCTTTTCATCTTTCTTTTCTAGATTCTCGGCTTTCTTATCCAAGGTTTCTTCCTTCTGAATCAACCGGCGCTCAATTTTTTGAAGCTCATTGCGCCTTTCTCTGCTCTCTCTTTCGAACTCACTGCGAAGTTTGTGAACTTCTTCCTTCGCTTCAATCAGAAGCTCTTTTTTTGTTGTTTCAACTTCTTTCTCAGCTTCTTCGATCAGCTTTTTTGCTAATTCTTCTGCAGAATTAACTTTTCCTTCAGCAATGGATTTTCGAATAAAATAGCCGATAAGGCATCCTGCAACGGCAACCAAGATGAGTACAATAACGGTAATGCCATTAAAAACGATATGCGGACACCTCCTTTATGAAATTGTCGGTCATGCATTTTTCAGAACTGCATCCATTGTCAACAATGAAACATCGAATCCTTAAATAATGAGACTATGACATCTTTCATTTTAACTTTTTTTCGAATCAGTGTCAAGGTGACGGCTTCAAACACTGAGCGCTTTCATATACTACCAACCTTGTTCCTTTTTCATCAAAAGAGGACTGCTGCTTGCAGCAATCCTCTTCGAGATGTATTCATGGGTACAATCACTGGTCGATGTGATTCGTTTCATCTTTGCCAACGGCTTCAGCTTCTCCCACACTACGTAAAGGCAGTTGATAATGCTCGCGGATTCGATTTTCCACTTCAATGAAAATCGCAGCATTTTCCTTCAGGAATTGTTTAGCAGCTTCACGCCCCTGCCCAAGACGCTGATCACCGTAGCTATACCAAGCACCTGACTTGTTAACAATTTCCAATCCCGTTGCGACATCAAGTACGTCTCCATACCGGGAAATACCTTCTCCATACATGATATCAAACTCAGCTTGCTTAAAGGGTGGCGCCACTTTATTCTTGACAACTTTAACCCTGGTTCGGTTCCCAATCATATCCGTTCCCTGTTTAATCCCTTCAATTCGCCGCACATCCAACCGGACGGAAGCGTAGAATTTCAAAGCTCTCCCCCCCGGCGTAACCTCAGGATTTCCAAACATGACTCCCACTTTTTCCCTGAGTTGATTGATGAAAATCGTCGTGGTCTTGGACTTATTCACCGATCCTGCCAGCTTACGGAGTGCTTGTGACATGAGTCTTGCCTGCAGGCCTACATGTGTATCGCCCATATCACCTTCTATTTCTGCTTTTGGTACCAACGCGGCCACTGAGTCGACCACAATGACATCGATAGCACCGCTTCTTACCAGCGCCTCTGCGATTTCCAAGGCTTGCTCACCGGTATCTGGCTGTGAGACAATTAACTCGTCCACATTAACACCCAGTTTTCTGGCATATGAAGGGTCCAGTGCATGTTCAGCATCAATAAAAGCTGCAGAACCACCATTTTTCTGTGCTTCAGCAATCACATGAAGTGCCAGAGTCGTTTTGCCGGAAGATTCAGGCCCAAAAATCTCAACAATCCTGCCTCTGGGAACTCCTCCCAGACCCAATGCAATATCCAAATCGATGGATCCGGTAGAAATGCATTCCAGCTGCAGTTTTGATTCTTCTCCCAGCTTCATGACAGAACCTTTACCAAACTGTTTTTCAATTTGACTAATTGCCATTTCCAATGCTTTCTTTTTGTCCATAGAGTCCCAGCTTTGCTGGTTCACCGCCTTTCAGATGATAAGCACACTACTGTATACTTGGGCTACATAACTACTCTTTGAGAATCATTTGCTTATTCAGACGCAGATAATCAAATCCAGAAATGATTGTGAAAATAACGGCTGCATACATCATGATCTGATCCATGGGGATCCCCACATATCGAAAGGGGAAGTTATTGATAAGTAGAGCGATAATGGCAACGATTTGTGTGATGGTTTTGGCTTTACCCCACCAGCTGGCAGCTATTACGACACCTTCCGAAGCAGCCACTGCGCGTAAAATACTAATAGTAAACTCTCTTGAAATAATAATAACCACAACCCAGGCAGAGAGCTTTCCCATTTGTACAAGAGAAATCAATGCTGCTGAAACCAGTAACTTGTCTGCTAAAGGGTCAATAAATTTCCCCAAGGTGGTAATTTGATTTCTCTTTCGCGCAATGTAACCATCCAGCGTATCTGTCAATGCTGCAACTACAAAAATGAGTGCTGCAATACTTTCTCCATAGGGAACTTTATTGAGCAGAAACAGCATAAACACGGGTATAAGAAAGATTCGCAGGATAGTTAGCCTATTTGCCAAGTTCAGCTTCATCAGTCATCACTCCCATCAGGTCGTATTCCAGTGCATCAGTTATGACGACAGGTACAAAAGCACCTGTTTCCAATTCAAGTGGCGCATCAAAATAAACCAGACCATCAATTTCTGGGGCATCTCCTGTCGTTCGTCCTGCGTAGTGATAGTGGCTGTCAGATGAATCCAATTTTTCCTCAACAACCACTAATAATTGACTGCCAATTTTATTACGTTGGATACGCATTGAGACAGATTGCTGAAGTTGCATAATTTCCTGTTGGCGCCGCTTTTTGGTATCTTCATCAACCTGTTCTTGCATCGTGGCAGCTGGAGTATTTTCTTCCTGAGAGTAAGTAAATACTCCCAGTTTATCAAATGCCATTTCTTCAACAAAAGACTTCAGTGAAATGAATTCTTCTTCTGTTTCTCCTGGAAATCCCACAATCAATGTTGTACGCAACACGATTCCAGGAATTTTATCGCGAATCATAGAAATGGTATTTACCAGTTTTTCACGTGTCGTTTGACGATTCATTCGCTTAAGGATTCGATCTTCGCTGTGTTGTATCGGTATATCAAGATAAGCACAGATCTTTTGACTCTTGTGAATTATGTCAAGCAACTTCATGTCTATCCGTTCCGGGTAACAATACATAATTCTTATCCACCGAATCCCTTCAATTTGTTCGAGTTCCGCCAACAGTCTCGTTAACGAAGGTTGGTGATACAGATCAATACCATAACTGGTCGTATCTTGAGCTATCAGGATAAGCTCTTTGACACCTTCAGCTGCCAAATCTGAAGCTTCCTGAATCACTGCTTCTATTCTGCGACTTCTCAATGGGCCTCTCAGCTTTGGTATAATGCAATAGGTGCAGTGATGATTGCAGCCTTCAGCTATTTTCAAGTAAGCCAAATGATTTGCCGAGGTGCGTACCCGTTTTAACTTTTCTTGGTAAGGTTGATCTATCTGACCAATCCGCAGCTCTCGTCGCTCTTTCATCACATTTTCCACTACCTGAGCAATTTCTTCAAATCGTCCTGTGCCAATCATACCGTCAATTTCAGGCATTTCATTCAACAATTCTTGATGGTATCTCTCAGAAAGACAACCCGTTACAATGAGCTTCGATAACGTTGTCTGTTTGTGTCGGGCTGCAGCCAGAATACGACTTATACTTTCCTCTTTTGCACTCTCAATAAACCCACAGGTATTGATCACTGCAATTGTGGCTTCTTCAATTCGGTCAGTGACACTGTACCCGTAATCTTGCAGAAGTCCCAGCATCATTTCTGCATCTATCAAATTTTTAGTGCATCCCAACGACTCAAGGTATATTTTATTATTGTTCAATTGGTGATCCTCACTTCCACTTCATCAAATCTTCGCAAATTTTGTCTATTTGTCTACAAAGTATATCTTTTAACTACTAACCTTCTCAGTATTAAAGGCGTTGTCTCCAATTGAGTCGACAAAGCTATCAGTCATCTGTCGCAAATATTCTTTCATCATTTTATGCGCTTCGTTTATTGTATCATATGTGATTTCTAAATCATATGCATATTTTTTGATGGAATGGCGATATAAGGGGTCATAATAACTCACCATCAGTTCTCGGGCAATATCACGGTAGGCTTTTTGGGATAGCTTTTGCTGAAGTTGATGGATTTTTTCATGTCCCAAAAATTTCACTAAATCGCTCAATGCTTTTTCAATATCAGCTTCATCATGTTCCAATACGCCCCAGTAATCACTCATAATTTGCTCGACGCGCAAATCCAAAGTTGCATGAAGTAAAACATGCTTTCCACTCACCATTTGTCTGTGTATCTCTCTGGGAATGGTAATGTCGCCTATTCGTCGGCTTTCACTTTCTACTATAATGCGTTGTTCTTTAAAGCGAATCAATTGGTGAAATAATAGTGAGTCGAATTGCTTTTGAGTCATCTTTTCTTTCGAATGTCCGATAAATCCAAATACTGAACCACTGTTTCGGGCAAGTCCCTCGAGATCAATAACTGGATACCCTTCTGCTTTTAATTGCTTTAACAAAGTTGTTTTTCCGCAACCAGTATAACCATGAATCACAATAAAAGAATGGTTCACTTTTATAGGTGCCTCAAAGTAGTCAATGATCACTTGTCGATACCTTTTATAGCCACCCACCAGTTGTTTCACTGGAATTTCCAGCGAGTTTAGCAGTTGAACCAGCGGGCCGCTTCGGTATCCTCCGCGGGAGCAAAATAGAATAACGCAGGGACACTCTTTGAGAAATTCAGAAATTTGAGAAGTCATTCTTTCAAGCCGCGCTGAAACGTGGCGCATCCCTGTTATTTTTGCATATTCACGGCTTTCATTTTTATATATCGTTCCGACAATGGCACGTTCCTCGTCGTCCAAAATGGGTATGTTCATTGCATGATCAATCGTGCCCTTATGATATTCTCCTGGTGATCTTAAATCAATCAAAATTTTATTTTTCTCTTGTAACATTTCTTCTACTGTGATCGTCAGGGGACTCGTCATATTTGCTGCCTTCTTCCATTTTGTTAAGTTTGATCACTGTTCAAATAATAAACAGAGGATGTTCTAGTGTTCTTTCTGCGAAGATGATTCCATTTCCCCCACCCCTGAAGGTCGATTGATAACTTTCCGAGGTTTAGTCCCTTCATTTGGGCCAACATATCCTTTGGCCTCCATTTCATCAATCAGCCTTGCAGCTCGATTGTATCCCATTTTTAAGCGGCGCTGCAGCATGGATATGGAAATCTGTTGATGATCGAATGCAATACGCAAGGCCTCCTGGAACAAATCATCCGATTCCTCTTCATAGGACGATTCGGGCATTGATTCGATTTTATCCATGACAGTTGTCTCGTATTCATGCTCACTGCCATTTTGTGATTTCAAAAATTCTACCACTTGCTTCACTTCTTCATCGGAAACAAAGGCACCCTGTATGCGAACCGGCTTGTTATAACCAATTGGATGAAACAGCATATCGCCTTTGCCGAGTAGCTTTTCAGCTCCTCCCATATCCAGAATGGTTCTGGAGTCAACCTGAGAGGCAACAGAAAATGCAATGCGCGAAGGAATATTCGCCTTAATAATGCCCGTAATCACATCCACGGACGGTCGCTGCGTGGCTATAATCAGATGAATACCTGCCGCCCGCGCCATTTGAGCCAGCCGACATATATAATCTTCTACTTCTTTTGCTGCAACCAACATGAGGTCGGCCAACTCATCGATTATCACGACAATATAGGGCAGCGAATCGTCTTTTTGGTTTTCGTTGTAGCCAGCAATATCTCGAACCCCACTTGCAGCAAAACGCTGATATCTTTCCTCCATCTCTGTTACAGCCCATCGTAAAGCACCAGTAGCTTTTTTGGGATCTGTCACAACAGGAATCATTAAATGTGGTATTCCATTATACTGGTTTAATTCCACGACTTTTGGGTCTATCATCAAAAGCTTGACTTCATCTGGTTTTGCTCTGAAAAGAAGGCTTAAAATCAGCGTATTGATACAGACACTTTTTCCAGAACCTGTAGCACCTGCCACCAGCAGATGAGGCATTTTATTAATATCAAAAACCATTGGGTCACCTGCTATATTTCTTCCAAGGGCAAAGGGGAGAGGTGCCTGAAGTGTCTGATATTCCGTTGCACTGAGCAGTTCTTTTAAATCTACCATCGCTACATGATCATTGGGAATTTCGATGCCTATGGCTGCTTTGCCAGGGATCGGCGCTTCAATGCGAATAGAAGAAGCTGCCAGATTCAAAGCTATGTCATCACTTAAGTTTACTACTTTACTGACTTTGACACCTCTGCTGGGCTGTAACTCATAACGGGTAATTGTAGGGCCCTGACTCACTTTAACTACTTTCGCAGCTACACCAAAGCTTTCCAGCGTTTCTTCTAGAAGTTTAGCTTTTGCCAGCATTTGTCGTCGATCTGTACGGGGCTGATAATGCTGGTTTCCTTTCAACAGCGATAGTGCCGGCAACTGGAATGTCCGCAATGCTTTTTTCATTTCAAGTTCTTTCAGTGTTGCTGCCAGTGTTTCTTCCACCGGCTTTTCCGGAAGCAGCTGTTCATCAGTTTTTTCTGTATTATCCTGTGCGCCGGATTCGAGCTCCAGTTTGAGATGTTCTCTGTGTTCCGGTTCATAAGTAATCATTTGAAAATGTATCGCTTCCTCTGCTTGTAGCTGCGAGTTAGTCGCTTCTTCATTTGTGGCAGATGACATTTTCTTGATGCATTCGTTTATCTCTGGCTGGCGTTTTTTATCTGCCATTAGTTTCTGTTCTTTTCGCATCTTGATTCTTTCAGATACTCTAAGAATAAAACGTTTAATCATATGCATTGCACTGACAAGAGTTTTGGGACTTGTCAGCCAAAGTAACGCGAAAGTAACGCTTGTCAAAAAAATGACAGTTCCTGTACGTCCAAGCAAATAGAGGGGCCAGTATAACAGGATGGTTCCAATGAAGCCGGTACCTTTTGATAAGACGCCTCTATTAACGGCCGTCATTAAACTCGCACCAAATTCCTCGTTTTGGAGGATATTCAGCAGCGAAGCATCCAGCAACCCTGCCATCATATGAAAAAATAGCAACAAAATAACCATAAGCATAATGCGTTGCTTCACATTCGGCTGGTGATGAATTTTAAACAGGACGAGACAAGTGGTGACAAGGAAAAAATAAACAAAAGGATAAGCCATCCAACCAAACAGAGCAAAAAAGAACCATCGTACCGCTATGCCAATAAATCCGCCACTTTTAGTATGCATGGCAAATGACGTGAACAAAAGAAATCCAATGGTTAGAATTCCCACAACTTCCAGCGGAATACGCCGTTTGTTACCGCTGCGGCTTTTTTCTGCCCTGCTGGCCTTACTCCTGCTGCCAGACGCTTTGGTTGTTTTGCTCCCATTCCTATGCCTGTTTTTGTCAGATGATTGCGGTTTCATCAACTCACCTCTTATCCCAGTTGTTTCAAGATACCCGGCCAACCAAAACAGCCATTTTTTGATCAGGATGCATGTATTGACGCATGACTCTTTCTGCATTCGATTGTTCAAGTTCATTGATCTTTTGCAAAATCATATCGGGAGTATCTATGCGATTAAGTAACAACTCAGATTTCCCCATAGCTGCCATTCTACCACTGGTGCTTTCCATTCCCAAAAGATAGCTGCCTTTTAATTGTTTCCTTGCTTTTTCAAATTCATCTGCAGTAAATCCTGTTTTCATTAGTTCTTCAAGCTCACTATCAATCAAATCCTGCACCGTAGTTAGTTGACCTGGATTCATACTGCAATATAATGTGAAGACGCCATTACTGGTGTAATTGTGCATAGATGAATAAATGCTGTAAACTAATCCCTTTTCTTCTCGAATCGATTGAAAGAGTCGCGAGCTCATTGTGCCTCCAATGATGTTATTGATAACCAGTAGATCAAACATTTCACGCGATCCAAGAACAGCACCCTGATAGCCAATATTTAAATGAACTTGTTCGATATCCTTTGCCCGAGATATTTCGCCAAAACAAAGGGCTGGGGTGGCTAGTGTTTTATTTTGTGTGGATGGCTTGCTCTTCCAGTCATAAAAATATTGATGAAGCAGTTCATCCAGGTATGCTGGGTCAAAATTACCAGCAACTGAAATCACGGTATCTTCCGGTCGATAGTGGTCCTTCATATATGTCAACATCGCTTCTCTTGTCAAGCTTTCGATGGAATCCGGCTGACCAAGAATCGAATAGCCCAATGGATGATGACGGAACATATTTTCTATTAACAGGTCATGGGCAAGATCTTCAGGAGAATCTTCATACATGCTGATTTCTTCACCAATGACACTCTTTTCTTTCTCAATTTCTTCAGGATCAAAACGAGAGTTAAATAACATATCTGCCAGTAATTCCACCGCCATACTCAGGTTTTCATCCAATACTTTCATGTAGTAACAGGTATACTCCCGACTGGTGAACGCATTGATGTGACCACCTACACCATCTACCATTTCTGCAATTTCGCGAGCTGACCGGTTTTCAGTTCCTTTAAAAAGCATATGCTCGATAAAGTGAGAAACTCCGTTGTTAGATTCACTTTCAGTGACGACACCAGCCCGAATCCATAATCCGATGGCCACTGATTTCACTACCGGGATTTCTTCAGTTACAATTCGCAGCCCGTTGGTTAGTTTCTTATATTCTGCCATAAATGCCCCTCTTTCGTCAGAACGAAATAAAAACATAAACCCATTTCGGTTTATGCTCTTATTTGTTCATACCGATGCTATTTACGAAAATTTCTTTTGCCCCGATCCCTGTCACGGTTGCCACCCCGGTCTCGGGACTCTTGATTTTCCGAGCCTGGTGGAGGAGTCAGCAGCGCTTTCGCTGATAAGCTGACTTTGCCTTGTGGATCAATTTCGATAATTTTTACCTGAACTTCATCTCCCACACTGAGTACATCTTCAACTTTATTGACCCGCTCATGGGAAATATTTGAAATATGCAACAGGCCATCCTTGCCAGGCATAAACTCGGCAAAAGCTCCAAAGGCTGTTAGTTTGACCACTTTTGCTGTATATATCTCTCCCACTTCAGGATCTTTAATGATATTGGCAATGATATCCCAGGCTTTTTGTCCAGACTCCAGAGATTCAGCTGCAATATAGATGGTACCATCATTTTCAATATCAATTTTAACTCCAGTTTCACCGACGATTTTGTTAATGGTTTTGCCACCGGCACCAATCACTTCTCGAATTTTATCTGGATGAATGTGCATCACTAGAATGCGCGGCGCATAAGGAGACAGTTCGGGTCTTGGTTCGCTGATAACTTCTTTCATCTTTCCAAGAATATGCAGTCGACCGGCATGTGCTTTTTCCAATGCCTTCTCCAGTATTTCCCTGCCAATACCGGCGATTTTAATGTCCATTTGAATGGCTGTAATGCCGTCTTCTGTTCCCGCAACTTTGAAGTCCATGTCGCCAAGAAAATCTTCCATTCCCAGAATATCCGTCAAAATTGCCACTTCTTCGCCTTCTTTAATCAAGCCCATGGCTACTCCTGCCACCATTTTTTTAATGGGCACACCTGCGTCCATCAATGATAGCGTGCTGCCGCAAACACTTGCCTGAGAAGTTGATCCGTTTGATGACAAAACTTCTGACACTACTCGAATAGCATAAGGAAAGTCTTCTTTGGATGGGATCATCGGTTCAAGTGCTCTTTCGGCTAATGCGCCATGGCCGATATCACGTCTGCTCGGTCCTCGCATAAATCGGGTTTCTCCCACACTGAAAGGAGGAAAATTGTAGTGATGCATGTATCGCTTTTCTTCTTCTTCGCTCAAACCATCTATCATCTGAACATCACCCAAAGCTCCCAGTGTGGTGATTGTCAGTGCCTGTGTGTCACCACGAGTAAATAACCCAGATCCATGAGTTTTAGGGATTAAGCCCACTTCAGAACTGATTGATCGAATCTCGTCAAGCCCTCGATCATCAATACGCTTTTTCTCGGTGATTACCCGGCTGCGAAGCTCTTCTTTAACAATTTGCTTCAACAGTCCTTTAATTAAAAGCATTTTGTCTTCATATTTTTCACCAAAAACAACTTTTGATTCATCTTGAACAGCGTCCAAATTTGCAATTCTTTCCAGTTTATCAGGAGTACGTAATGCTTCGGCAATCCTGCCCTGGGCAAATTCACGAATTTCTTGTTCAATTGATGCATCAAGTTCTTCTGCCATAACAGTTTGTTTATCTTTGCCGATTGCTACTTGAATCTCTTCGATAAAAGCAACGATTTTTTTAATTTCCTCATGCCCGTATAAAATTGCTTCTAAAATCGTCTCTTCAGACAGTTCGTGTGCCCCTGCTTCTATCATCATCACTGCATCTTTTGTTCCAGCAACCACTAAATCAAGAGCACTTGTCTCTCGCTGTTGACTGGTTGGATTAACAACAAGTTCTCCATCAATATAGCCGACATGCAATCCGGCGATAGGCCCCATAAAAGGAATGTCTGAAATCGAAAGTGCAACAGAAGCACCGATCATAGCCACAACATCAGGTAAACAGTCATGATCCATGGAGAGCACTGTGGCAATTACCTGCACTTCATTTCGATATCCGTCAGGGAAAAGCGGACGAATTGGGCGATCAATCAATCGACAGGCTAAAACCGCTTTTTCTGAAGGCCGTCCCTCACGCTTAATAAAACCTCCGGGAATTTTACCGGCTGCATACATTTTTTCTTCATAATCGACACTAAGAGGAAAAAAATCTATGCCTTCCCTCGGTGATTTTGAACTGCAGGCGGTTACCAGTACGATTGTATCCCCGTAACGTACTGTACAGCTGCCTCCGGCTAAAAATGCCATTTTACCAGTTTCAATGGTGAGGGTTCTACCATTTAGCTGTGTTGAAAATTGTCGAACCATCAATCTGATCCTCCCTTCACTTATAACACATATGTGATACCGAACTCAGCATCCAGTCAATGACGCTTTGAGCGTCCATAAACGTTCTATTGGTACGATGCCAAAGCACCATAATGTATAGGTATGATTATTGATAAAAAAGGAGACATTATAAGACAAGAGCGGGAAATCCCGCTCTCGATTACTTTCTGAGTCCCAGCTTTTCGATCAATTGCCGATATTTTTCAATATCTTTTTTCTTCAGGTAGTTTAACATGTTGCGTCGTTTACCAACCATCTTCAGCAATCCACGTCGGGAATGGTGATCTTTTTTATGGATTTTCAAGTGTTCATTCAGATGATTGATGCGGTCTGTCATAAGTGCAATCTGAACTTCGGGTGAACCCGTATCAGAATCATGTGTTCTGAACGATTCAATAATTGACTTCTTCTTGGCTTCTTCCATGGATCGTTTCACCTCCTTATATTTATCCCCTCATCCCAAGTAACCGTTGGTGAATCGAATGACCGAGGATGGGTTCCTGACCTAATCATACTATCATAGTTTTTTTTGTTTGTAAATAGGCTTTTATGACTTGGACATCTTGCTGTATCTGCTTTTTTAGAGATTCAACATGTTGAAAAGTAATTTGATCTCTAATTTTTTTATGAAAATACAACTCAATTTCTTTTTCGTAAAGTATTAAATCACAGTCAATAATGAACGTTTCGACTGTTGTATTTTTAGCGCCAAAAGTAGGATTGGCACCCACCGAAGTTGCTCCCGAATAAAGCTTAGCGTCGATCCGCACGAAGGTCGCATAGACTCCATCCGCCGGTACCATTTGCTGCTCTTCCAAAATCAAATTTGCCGTCGGATATCCCAATGTCCTTCCTCTGCCATACCCGCGTTCAACCTGATTGTACATCATAAATGGTCGTCCAAGCAGCCGTGTCACTTTCTCCATATTACCTTTTTCAATCTCTCGACGAATTTGTGTGCTGCTTATTTTGCTGTTTCCATCAAAAACCGGAGGCACTACAATTAATTGAAAATCATGCGCAACCGAAAGATCTTTCAGTGTGTTAATATTGCCTTTGGCATTTGCACCAAAACGAAAATCTTCTCCAACCACCACCAGCTTTGCATTTAACAAATCAACCAGAATTGTTCTCGCGAAAATTTCAGGTGGCATCTGCATGAGTTCTTTCGTGAACTTGTCCAAAAAAAGCATTTCAACGCCCATTTTTTCCATGATTCTGATTTTCAATGAAATAGGCGTAATTTTTGAAGGAAAAATCTGGTTGGGTCGATCGACAAGCACTGTTCCAGGGTGGTTTTTAAACGTATAGACAGTTGGAACCAATCTCAGCAGTTCACTTTCACGAACCATCGTATGTAAGAGTGACTGATGTCCCAAATGAATTCCATCAAAGTTTCCCAATGCCACCGCACGTGGTTCACTGGCATACATCAGTTCGCGATAATTTTCCAGCACTTTCATGACTCAGCGACTCCTTTGTATCTCACCTTAACTGTACGGTTGATGCAGCTTCCGGAAGCAGTTTAACCATTTTAAAGTGTGTTCCGTCTTCGTTAATATGCCCAATACCAACAAAACAATCAGAAGTATAGACTCTTAGATACTGATTTGGAGAATGGACTCTATCATTGTCAATTAGATCGCTTTTAATTGGAACGCCATTAAATAGCCATTTCTGAAGCGAATCACAGATATGAACAGACGGGTAATTGTTTAGTACTTTGTCAATGGGAATCAACAACGCTGCCCAATTCACAGCACAGTTGATTTCATCAGGTGTAACTGCTTGATGAATAGACTGTCGACATGTTTCTATTCTTAAGAGAAAGGCCATTGTGGCGCCACAACCAAGCTTCTGACCAACATCGTGACACAGGGTTCTCACATATGTTCCCTCAGAACAGACAACATCAAAGCGCACACGATCCTGATTCATTGAAATCCAGTTAATCTCAAAGATCTCTTTTCGTTTGGCAACACGTTCAACCGTCTCACCTTTTCTGGCGAGTTCATACAGTTTTTTACCATGCTTTTTCACAGCAGAGTACATAGGAGGTATTTGCCAGTATTCGCCCATGAAAGACTTTAAGACTTGTTCGACTATTTTATGATCAGGAATCGAGTTGCAGACTGCTGTGATTTTTCCAGTGGTGTCTTGAGTGTCTGTGGCTATACCTAAAAGCATTTCCACTCGATAAACTTTGCATTGGTGATCCAGAAAGGGAATCATTTTAGTGGCATCTCCAACGCAAACCGGTAAAACTCCAGCTGCCTGTGGATCCAACGTACCTGCATGCCCAACTCTTTTCGTCTGGGTTATCCTGCGCAAAAATGCGACCACCTGATGTGAAGTCATTCCAGGTGGTTTCAGTACGTTAAACAGACCCATTCTCATGTGTAACCTCCGCGAATAATACTTCTATCATTGGAATCAATGTTTTCTTTGCTTCTTGCAAAGAATTTTCTATAACAGCACCCGCCGCTCGCTGATGACCTCCGCCGCCCAGTTGAGATGCCAGTTCATTGACATCAAACCAGCATTTTGAGCGAAAACTCACTTTTGTTTCTGTCTTGCTCAACTCTTTGAATATCACTGCCAGTTCAACACCAGCGATATCTCTCGCATAGGCAATCATTTCATCCAGATCTTCATAAGCAACATCAAACTGTTGCATGTCTTCATCATGTACACTCAATATAACCGCCCTGCCATTGGACAGTAATTCCATATGGTCAATTAAATGCACCATGAGCCGGACATTTTGAACAGGACGATTCTGATACAAATTGTAGCGGATCAGATCTTGATCCGCACCCACCCGAAGCAGATGTGCCGCTATTTCGTGGGTTTTGTCAGTTGTGTTTTCATAGAGATAATGACCTGTATCCATCACAATGCCCGTTAATAGACATGTGGCGACATCCTCGCTCAACTCCCAACCCATTTCATTTGAAAGGGAGGCAACCAATTCTGAGGTGGAAGAACTTTCTACATCCACCGCATTAATATGTGCAAATATTGTATTGCTAATATGATGGTCCACATTAATGATGGTTATTTGTTTTACCGTTTTCAAAAAGGATTCAATTCCGCAAGCACGTTGAGCACTTCCGCAGTCCAACGCAATGCAATAATCAAAATCACTGGCAACCAATCCTGAGACGCATCTTATCTCACCGAATCCTGGTAAAAAGCTGAACTTTGAGTGCTGATCTTCCTCAGCAAAAGCTTGTATCTGCTGCACTTTGCCTTTCAGCAAATGCAGCAGTCCAAGCAAAGAACCATAGGCATCTCCATCTGGATGAACGTGAGTAATCAAGGCAACTTTGTGATGTGCCTGCAGTAACTGCAATGGATTTTTATTCTGAATCATTCTCATGTGAGTCGCTCCTGTGATTTTCATCTGTCACGGGGTTTTCTGGTTGATTTTCTTCCATCTGCTTTTTGAAGTGATCTGCATCAGTTCGATTCACAGCAGCAATTTTCTGTGACATACTAACACCGTATTCAATTGAGTTATCCTCCTTGAAAAGAATCGCCGGTGTATGATGAAGCTTCACTCTTTTTCCAACCTCACGCCTGACATATCCTGCAGATTTTGCCAACCCTTCTAGCGTCTGTTGTTTTTCATCTTCAGAGCCCAACACGCTAATATACACAGTTGCAAAGCTAAGGTCTCTGGTAACATCAACAGAGACAACACTCGCCATTTGCGAAATGCGTGGGTCTTTCAATTCATGGCGGATGATTTGGCTGATAATCTTCTTGTACTCTTCATTGATGCGACTCACTCTTGGATAAGCCATATTCCTCATCCTCTCATTCATCGACCATTGGAATAAACACTTCTTCGTTTAATCCTCTGATGATAACTAAACGCGTTTCTGCTCTTTCATTTGGAAGGCCTCAATTATATCGCCTTCCTTGACATCATTATAGTTTTCAATCCCAATGCCACACTCATAACCGGTTGCCACTTCTTTCACATCATCCTTAAATCTTCTCAGAGAGCTAATGCTGCCCTCATGAATGACAATACCATCCCTCACAAGTCGAATACTGGCATTTCTCAGGATTTTCCCGTCAATGACATAACAACCACCCACCATTCCAATACCAGGAACTTTAAAGGTAGCTCTCACTTCTGCTTTTCCTAGTTCAACTTCTTTGTATTCAGGATCCAACATGCCTGTCATGGCAGCTTCAATATCCTCAAGGGCATTGTATATGATTCGGTAAGTTCTAATATCCACGTCTTCTTTTTTGGCAAGCGCTGAAGCATGGGTCGTTGGTCTCACGTTAAAACCAATGATAATGGCATTGGATGCAGCCGCCAACATGACGTCAGTTTCAGTAATCGCTCCCACTCCACCATGAATTGGACGAATGATAACCTTATCGTTGGAAAGTTTTTGAAGGGATTGTTTCACTGCTTCAACTGATCCATGAACATCTGCCTTCAAAATAATATTGAGTTCTTTGATTTGACCATCCTGCATCTGCTGATACAGAGCATCAAGCGAAATTTTCTGGCTGGCTTTCAGCTGTGCCTCCTTGATTCGATTGATTCGATTTGCTACAATTTCACGGGCCGTTCTGTCGTCATCCACTGCCAATAATTGATCGCCTGCGTCCGGCACTTCGGATAGCCCCGTGATTTCAATAGCTGTTGATGGTTTTGCCACCGATACATTGCGTCCTTTGTCGTTAATCATAGCTCTAACTCGTCCGCTGGTGTTACCTACAACCACTGAGTCACCAACGCGCAACGTTCCGTTCTGTATCAGAACAGTTGCCACTGGGCCACGTCCCTTGTCCAGTTTTGCCTCGATGACTACTCCAATAGCTTCTCGATTCGGGTTGGCTTTCAGTTCTTCCATTTCAGCCACCAGCAAAATCATTTCCAGCAGATTGTCTATATTCTCACCTTTCAGTGCAGACACTGGAACCGCAATAACTTCACCGCCATATTCTTCAATAATCATTCCGTGATCTGCCAGTTCCTGTTTCACACGGTCAGGGTTTGCCCCTGGCTTATCAATTTTGTTAATCGCCACAATTACTGGTACTTTTGCTGCTTTGGCATGATTGATGGCTTCAATTGTTTGAGGCATGACACCATCATCGGCTGCAACAACCAGAATAGCAATATCTGTTACTTTTGCTCCTCTTGCACGCATGGCAGTAAAAGCTTCATGACCAGGCGTATCTAAAAAGACAATTTTCTTTTTATCGATTTCAACTTCTGAAGCACCAATATGCTGTGTAATGCCTCCAGCTTCGCGTTCGGTCACCTTCGTTTTTCGAATCGCATCCAATAGAGAAGTTTTTCCATGGTCAACATGCCCCATCACTGTAACGACTGGCGGTCTTGAACGCAAGTCTTTCGCTTCATCTTTCGCGATATAAACATCAGCCTCTTCCACACGTTCTTCTTCTTTTTTGTGAATCTCAATTTCATATTCAAGCGCAATTTTATTGGCTGCTTCGAAATCAATTTCTTGATTGATAGCTGCCATAATTCCCATTTGAATCAATTTCATAATGATTTCATTGGGGTTTTTGCGTAATTTATCAGCAAGGTCTTTTACGATGATCTGTTCTCCAATTTCGATAATTGCCGGGCCTTCTTTCTGTTCAATTTTTGCTGTTTCCGATTTTGTTTTAGGCGAAGGACGATGTCCTGCCTTTTTATCTTTACCCTTTTGACGCACTTCCTTGACTGCTTTCTTATCAGCTTCTTTCGACAAGGGCTTTTTATTGCCATCCTTCTGCTGCGTTGGCTGACTTTTCCCCTGCAACTCTTTTTTGGCAGGCACAGCCGGAGTTGAACCAGAAGTCACTCGGCCGCTTTGGGGCCTCGCTTCTTTCCGATCAGCTGGCTTGGCTCCTGAACTTTGTCGGGAGCCATCGGATGGCTTTGTTGAGTCCGTTTTTGGTTTTTCTTGTTCTGTAACCCTATTACGAGTGCCAGAAATCGGGCTTTTTTCAGACGCAGCCTTTTCAGCAGTTTCAGTTTTCTTAGCAGCTGATCTTTTGGTTGCTTCATCCTTAATAAGTTCCATTACTAATTTTGCTTCTTCTTCTTCCAGCGTGCTCATGTGGTTTTTCGTTACAACACCCAGTTGATCAAGCTTCTTGATTAACGTTTTCGTTTCGACATTCAATTGTTTTGCGAGTTGATAGACACGCACTTTTGACATACGCTTCACCTCCAGCATTTCACCTTTCGGTCATTCAGCTGCTCTTTTTTTTATCTGAATGGCGAATCCAGGATCGACCACTACAACAATTGCCCGCGGGCTTTTGCCAATGGTATTTCCCAACTCCTGCCTGGTCAGGATCTTCAAAATGGGAGTTTGATAACGCTCCGCCAGTTGCATAAACTCATGCTGCGTTGTTGCTGCCGCATCTTCTGCCATAATCATCAGTTTTGCTTTTTTTTTCGTTACTGCAATTCTGCTGCCTGTTTCACCTGAGATCAGCTTTCCTGCTCTTGCTGCGAATCCCAACATGGTTTTAACCCCATCAGTGTTCAATGATCTGATCCTTCCTGAGACTTTTCAGCCAGTGCTGAATAAACTTCGTCAGGTACATCTCGCTTAAATGCTCTGTTCAACGCTTTTGTCTTTTTGATTTTCTCAAAACACTCTGCCCGATTGCACACATAAGCGCCACGACCATGAGCTTTGCCATGGGTGTCCAAATGAACCTGTCCTTCCTTGTTGGCAACGATTCGTATCAGTTCTTTCTTGCTTTTCATTTCTTGGCAGGCGATGCATTTCCTTAATGGTGTTTTTTTTAGATTCAAAACGCCGCCCCCCTACATTAAAAAATGTGGTTTATTCTTCAGATTCTTCAGTTGTTTCCAAATCCGTCTCAGGATCTGTTATGGCGTTGGTGTCATCAGCTGAGTCTATTGGTTCTTCACATTTTTCACCGATATTTGTTTGAGCCGATTCCAGCTCCGCCATTTGGCTTTCACTTTTAATGTCAATTTTCCATCCTGTCAGTTTCGCAGCCAATCTGGCATTTTGTCCTTCTTTTCCGATGGCCAGAGAGAGCTGGTAGTCAGGCACAACCACCCGAGCTGATTTGGTGTCTTCATAGACGTAGGTCTGGCTTACTTTAGCCGGACTAAGTGCACTTGTAATGAACTCTTTCGGACTATCACTGTACCGGATAATATCAATTTTTTCGCCCCTCAGTTCGTTGACGATCGCTTGTACGCGCACACCTTTTTGACCTACACAAGCACCCACGGGATCAACATTGGCGTCCTTGGTGTCAACGGCAATTTTTGTCCGATAACCGGCCTCTCTGGAAATGCTTTTAATTTCGACAATTCCATCATGAATCTCTGGTACTTCCAGTTCAAAAAGCCTTTTAATAAGGCCGGGGTGTGTGCGTGATACAAGAATTTGAGGCCCCTTAGTGGTTTTCTTCACTTCAACGATATACGTTTTAATTCGGTCCCCTGTATGATAGGTTTCACCAGGCATTTGTTCGTTGTGTCCAAGTATGGCTTCAGTTTTTCCGAGATTAATTAAAATGGTTCCTCGAACTGCACGCGCCACAACACCCGCTATAATATCTGATTCTCGGCTGATGTATTCCTCAAAAACAACACCTCGTTCAGCTTCACGAATGCGTTGTACAACAACCTGTTTGGCAGTTTGAGCTGCAATGCGCCCAAAATCTCTGGGAGTAACTTCACGTTCGACGACATCGCCTGTTTCATATCGGGGATCTGTTGCTTTTGCTTCTTCCAGGCTAATTTCCTGAGTATCATCTTCAACTTCATTCACCACTCGCTTTTGACCGTACACATGCACCGCTCCGCTATCACGACTTACTTCTACTCTGACCTGATGAGTAGAACCAAAATTTCGTTTATAGCTGGAAATCAATGCTGCTTCTATGGCTTCAATCAGCACATCTTTAGAAATACCCTTGTCCTGCTGGATTTGTTCCAGCGCTTCCATAAATTCGATGTTCATGCCCGAGCCTCCTAAAAAATAATGGCAAGTTTCACAAGTGCAACTTGTGACTCATTAAAGGTTATTTGCTGACCATCATTCGTTTCAATGATCAACGAAACGCCCTGTTTATCAATCAAGACTCCTTCATATTGTTTTTCACCATTGAAAGGTTGATACAATTTAACCTCTACACGTTTCCCAAGATTTCTTTGAAAATCCGCTTCTTTTTTCAACGGTCTGTCCAGTCCAGGAGAGGACACTTCCAAAAAGTATTGTTCGCGAATCCAATCGTACTCATCAAGTTTGGCGTCCAATCGACGACTCAGTGTTTCGCAGTCATTGATTGTTACACCATTTGTTTTGTCAATATACACCCTTAAAAAATAATCGGGCCCTTCTTTGACAAATTCCACATCAACCAATTCAATGTTTTCTTCTAACAATTGTTGAGTCAAATCAGTGACTGCCTGTTCAATTTCTTTTCGTTTCATAAGTTCTCCTCCTGTCATCAGGTCTTCTCCTGTATTATCTATTGGAGAACCCGGTTTCAGTAACAATGTTTCCACCACAGCAGCATTTTATTGTGATGAACAGGAAAGAGTGGGGAATACCCACTCTTCTAGTCGTTGATATGCGATTCAAGACAACACTTTTCATCACCAGATCCATATCGGTATCATTATACCACAGCAACTGCCCCAAATCAAGATTGAATCGGCAGGTTGAAGAGTGACAGTTGGTTGGTTTCAGGCAAATCATGGCAGGCACCGTGATTTCGTAATGTTTCAATAACAACTTTGGAGGCACCTGTTCTTTGACGCAAGTCTTCAAGTGACAGAAAATCGCCTTTTTCCCGTTCTTCAGAAATGCGACGAGCAGCGTTCTGTCCAACACCTTGCAGAGAAGCAAGAGGCGGAAGCACTTTGTTCTTTTCAATAATAAACTGTTCCGGATGTGAGGCGTAAAGATCTACCTTAAGCATCTCTATTCCCCGGCTGAACATTTCCAGTGCCACCTCCAACACTATCATTTGATTTTTTTCTTTTGCAGTTGATTGATTTCCCAGAGTCTCCAGCTCTTTCAGTTTATTCATTACTGCATCGATTCCCTGAATCATAAGGTGTGCATCAAAGTCTTCCACTTTCATACTGAAATAAGTTGCATAAAAAGCTTCGGGATAATGTACCTTGTACCAGGCAATTCGAAAAGACATCATTACATAAGCAACTGCATGTGCTTTCGGAAACATATATTTGATCTTGTTGCATGAATCAATATACCATTGAGGTACTTGATTCTCAGCCATAAGCCTTATTTCATCCTCTGTGACACCTTTTCCCTTTCTAACATTTTCCATTATTTTAAAAGCACTTTTCGAAGGCAGCCCTTTAAGAATCAGATAGTTCATAATATCATCCCTGGTGCATATGACTTCTTTAAGTGAAGCCACACCATTTCGAACCAGTTCTTGGGCATTGTTTAACCACACATCTGTTCCATGCGACAGCCCACTTATGCGCACTAACTCTCCAAATGTTTCAGGCTGTGTATCTTGGAGCATTTGGCGAACAAACTTGGTTCCAAACTCTGGAATGGCGATGCTTCCCAGATCAGGTGAAAAGCGTTGGTCAAGAAAATTGAGAGCTTCTGCTCCGATAAAAATACTTTTTGTCAACTGGTCATCCAGTGGTATCTCCAATGCATTTGTATCAGTAAAGTCTTCCAACATACGTATCATCGTTGGCACATCATGGCCAAGAATATCAAGCTTCAGTAATCTGCCACTAAGCGCATGGTAGTCAAAGTGAGTGGTAATCACACCTGATTTTGTGTCATTGGCTGGATACTGAATTGGTGTAAACTCATGGATGTCACGATCTGCAGGAACAATCATGACACCGCCTGGATGTTGACCTGTTGTTTTTTTGACGCCAGTACACCCTTCTGTCAGTCGTTTTACTTCTGCATTGCTATGCTGAACACCCTTTTCTTCACCAAATTTTTTGACATATCCATAGGCAGTTTTGTTGGCAATGGTACCAATCGTTCCCGCCCGAAAAACCTTACTTTCTCCAAACAGGTGCTCGATGTATTGATGAGCAGTAGCCTGATACTCTCCAGCAAAGTTAAGGTCAATATCCGGTTCTTTATCTCCTTCAAATCCAAGAAATACTTCAAAGGGAATGGAATGCCCGTCTTTTCGGTATTGAGTGCCACAGTTGGAACAGTGTTGATCAGGCAGGTCTACACCAGACTCCACCTCTCCTTCTGTAAAAAATTGCGAGTGGTGACATGACGGACATACGTAGTGGGGTGCCAATGGGTTTACCTCTGTTATACCACTCATAGTAGCTGCAAATGATGAACCAACAGAACCTCTTGATCCCACCAGGTAACCATCACTGAGTGATTTCGCTACCAGTTTGTGTGCAATCATGTACATTACTGCATAACCATTATCAATAATTGATCGCAACTCACGCTCTAATCGTCTTTCAACGAGGTCAGGCAAGGGCTCTCCATAAATTTCAGTTGCTTTTGTGCGACAAAGCCTTTCCAATTGCTCTTCTGATCCATCAATAAAGGGCGGAAAAGTACCCTCTGGAACCGGAACCAAATCTTCAATTTGAGAAGCCAATGCATGAGTTTGTGTGATAACAATTTCCTCTGCACGCTCCTTTCCTAAATATGAAAACTCTTCCAGCATTTCTGTGGTCGTTTTCAAATTTAGAAGGGCTGCGTCTTCAGTATCGTCAAAACCCATTCCCGTCTGAAGCACCTGACGGAACAAGTCATCACAGGCACGGGTATAATGTGCGTCACCAGTTGCTAAGACAGGTTTGTTCAAACGATCTCCCAATCGTACAATGTCTTTGTTAATTTCCATCAGTTCTTCACGGTTGTTAACCATTCCTTTGTCTATCAAAAAAGCATTGTTGGAAATCGGTTGAACTTCCAGGTAATCATAAAAAGCGGCGATATTCATTAGTCTCATTTCTGGCTCTCTATTGAGAACTGCCTGGTATAACTCTCCAGCCTGGCAAGCAGTTCCAACAAACAGCCCTTCACGTTTGCGATTTAAAACACTTTTGGGTATGCGTGGCTTTTTATAAAAAAATTTCATGTGCGAGTCAGAAACCATCTCATATAAATTTCTTAATCCTTTTTGATTTTGCACAAGCAAAATCACATGATACGGCTTGAGACGAGATACATCAACAGCCTGTGTCAGCACTTGGTTCATTTTTGACATCGTATTAATGCCTTGTTCTTTCATTCGTTGAACTAACTTAAGAAACACTTCTGCTGTTGCCCTGGCATCATGGATAGCACGATGATGATTTTCCAAGCTTACCTGTAATGCCTTTGCGACCAAATTCAGTTTGTGCCGTTTTAACTCTTTTAAGAGAATTCTTGATAGAGCAAGCGTGTCCAGCACAGGAAAATGAAAGTTCATTCCTATTCGTCGCATATTCTCCCGAATAAAACCGGCATCAAAATCAGCATTGTGAGCGACTAAAACGGACCCTTTGCAAAAGTCTATGAACCGGGGCAACTCTTCCGAAATACGAGGAGCATCCATTACCATTTCATTCGTTATACCTGTAAGTTCGGTAATTTCGGAAGAAATGTGCTTTTCTGGATTAATCAGGGAGCAATACTCTCCAACTATCTCGCCATTTTCAACGCGAACAGCACCAATTTCGGTAATCCGGTCATGGGCATTGGATAGCCCTGTTGTTTCAATATCAAAAACAACAAATGAATCCTCAAAGGTATGTTCGTCTGCCCCTGTCACCAGTTGCATTTCGTCATCCACCAAATACCCTTCCATCCCATAAAAAATGCGGATGCCATGCTTCTTACCGGCGGCCGCTGCTTCTGGAAAAGCCTGCACAACACCATGATCTGTGATGGCGATTCCAGAATGACCCCATTTAGCCGCCTGGGCAATAACAGAGGTTGGCGAACAAATTCCATCCATCTGCGACATGTTCGTATGGCAGTGAAATTCTATCCGCTTTTGTGGGGCATTGTCAGTTGATGGTTTGGAATAATGCGGCATTATATCTGATACCATGAGAATATTTTCTTTGCTGTAATGGTCAAACTGAATACTACCTCTAACCAGTATGGTTGTGCCCGATTTCAAAAGTTCTTCCAGGTCAACTTGCGTTTTTTTGGGTTCAAATAACTTGGCAGTGATCGAACCAGTATAGTCAGTCAGATCAAAAATGTAGAGCTTCCTGTCGCTTTTCAGCACTCGAACGTCCACAGAAAAAATATCACCCTTAAGAGTCGCCTGGGTATCGTCTTCTCTCAATTCACCAATGCTCTGTAGTGTTGTATTAATGGGTTTTCCTACCCAGGTTATCTGGCCCGATTTGCCGTTTTCTCCTTGGTTTCGGGTTTTCATCATTTTACCGTATGATGATGAGTTGTCTTTTTTGACTGAACTGTTATCATTACCATGGCCATTGCCATTGCTTTGAATCAGAGCATCAGAAATAATGACTTTTTCCAAGGCTTTTTTTGACTTCTCATAAGCAGTATTATCAAATGCTACCGGTTTGTTTGCAGCAATTCGACATTTAAGCTGAGCACCATACATATTGGCGATCATTTTCCCAATCATTTCATGGATGCGTTTATCAAATGCTTTTCGTTCAAAAGTCGGGTCTTGAAAAGTCAACTGCAGTTCGCCATTCACCAGGTTCCATAGCACCTCATCTTTCAGGAGAACCGCTGCTGCACTCATTTGCGTAAGAACGTAGTGAATGTTTTCTTCGAAAAAAGGGGCTTCTACTAATTTTTTCGGCTCAGTTTCTTTGAAATCAATCAACAATCGGTATGCAATCGAATCATTGATTTCCAATTTATTCTTAATTTGGCTCATAAAGTCATCCAGTTGACGCAAGGGTAATGGTTTGCTTGTTTCAAGATAGAGCATTACGCGAGCCTGCTTTTTTATATGCACCAATCGATTTATACGACATTGCATCCATATGTGATGTTCATCAGTGTGAGCAACATTAAGTTTTTTCAACATGTGAGAAAGTGTATATGTTGTATTGAGTGACATGGGACCCTCCTGAGATACATAGCAAGTCTTCCTGATATCTGGTCAGAAATTATCTATTTCTTCTAAAAGCTCTTCAACAATTCGATTCTCGGGAATTTTACGAATGACTTGGCCTTTTTTGAAAAGTAATGCGCAACCTTTTCCCCCTGCTATTCCGATATCTGCCTCTCGCGCTTCACCAGGACCATTCACAGCGCACCCCATAATTGCAACGGTTAGGTTTTTCTCTTTGCTAATGAGATTATTTTCAATCTGTCGGGCAAGTTCAATGAGATCAATCTGACATCGACCGCATGTCGGGCAAGAAATAATCTGAATGCGATCTTTCAACAGGCCCAAAACCCGCAATATTTTTTTACCTGCTTCTATTTCAAGAACAGGATCAGCCGTTAGCGAAACCCGGATGGTGTCACCAATACCATCCAGCAACAGCGCACCAATGCCAATTGCAGATTTAAGTGTACCAATTTCATGATTCCCGGCTTCTGTGACGCCCAAATGAAGCGGGTATGGCACTTTTGAAGAAATTTGTCGATAAGCTTCCACCATCACGTCCAAGCTGCTGGCTTTTAATGATAACACAATTTGGTCGAAATTATCTGCTTCCAGTAATCTGACATGTTCCAATGCACTTTCAACTAAAGCCTCAGCGGTAGCGCCACCAAAGTGTTCCAGTATCCGATGATCAAGAGAACCAGCATTCACGCCAATACGAATGGGAATATTTTTTTCTTTCGCCATTTCTGTCACCATTTGAACGCGTTTTCTACTGCCTATATTACCTGGGTTAATCCTCAGCTTATCAATTCCCTCTTGCATGGCAATGAGAGCAAGGTTGTAATCAAAGTGTATATCTGCAACCAGTGGAATACTAATCTGTTTTTTGATGGATCCTATAGCTTTCGCCGCCTCCACATCCGGAACAGCCACTCGGACTATCTGGCAACCGGCATTTTCCAACCGCCGAATTTGAGCTACGGTGTCTTTGACATTTCGGGTATCGGTGGTCGTCATGGATTGGATAGCAATGGGATTCGGCCCTCCAATGGATAGAGAGCCGATGTTAACAATAGTTGATTTTCGTTCATTCATTCTCAGTCACCTTTTCAGTTATCTTGATTTCACTTTGATATGGTATTTTTGCAAGTATTTAAAAAAATGTCAAAATGTCTTTATACGTGATAACTACCATTAACAGCATTAATAACGTAATGCCAATCATGTGTACCATCGCTTCTTTTTCAGGGTCAATTGGTCGACCCCTTAAGCCTTCAATCAGAAGAAAAATAATGCGACTTCCATCAAGGGCTGGAATTGGCAGCAAATTCATAATGCCTAAATTTATACTGATCAGTCCTGCCAATCCAACCACATCCATCCATCCAGAGCGACTCGCCTGCCCCACAAGACTTATAATACCAACAGGTCCTGCCACATCAGCAGTATCGGCCTGGCCTCTAATCAATTGGCGCAGGAATGAAAATATCTCCGAAAAGATAAATTTTGATTGTTCAAAACTGTTTCGAAATGCGGCTGGCAGTGATTTTTCCAAGCCCGGTATAATGCCAATGAGAAGCCGACCTGTTGCCTCATCAAATCTTGGTGTAACAGAAAACCGCAGCGTTTCGCCCTGACGATTGACGATTACTTCCACCTGATTACCTCCTGATGATGCAATTTCTGCCACCAGTTTTTCCCATGTATTAATTTCTTCACCATCAATTTCAACAACTTTATCGCCAGATTGCAAACCTGCCTCTTGGGCCGGAGAGTTGGGAATCATGTCTCCAATATGTGTTCCGGGGACTCCCAGCGAGAAAAAAATCAGAAAAAAACACATAAACCCCAGTATGAAATTCATCAAAGGCCCAGCAAGAATGACACTGATACGCGCTTTCACTGTCTTCTGACTGAAGCTGTCAGAGGCCGACGAGTTTTCATCTTCTCCTTCCATGCGAACAAAACCACCGATGGGAAAAACCCTCAATGCATAGACTGTGCCCCGGTGCTTATGTTGAATCAATTTTGGACCCATGCCAATGGCAAACTCGTGGACGCGGATACCGACAAGTTTCGCCACCCCAAAGTGTCCTAGTTCATGAAAAAAAACCAGCAGTCCAAAGACTAATATTGCTACAATGGCAGTTGTCATCATTTACACCTTCCTTAGAAAAAAGACTTGAGCATCGATCGCGTCCAATTCTCCACTTCTATCAATTCTTCCAGCTCCATATATTCAAAAGGCATATGCTGATGCATCACCTGCTCGATATAATCCGATATCTGATAAACACCAATTCTTCTCTGTAAAAAAGCCTCCACGAGAAAATCATTTGCTGCATTCATTACGCAGGGCAATGTTTTGCCAACGCAAAGCGCTTCTCTTGCTAAACGCAGACACGGAAACTTTTCCACGTTTGGTGATTCAAATGTAAGTGCACCAATTGACAACAGATCCAATGAATTCCACTGGTTTTTTAGTCGCTTTGGCCATGATAGTGCGTATTGGATGGGCACCCGCATATCCGGTAAACCCATCTGTGCCAGAACTGAAGTATCGTGAAATTCAACCATGGAGTGAACAATACTTTGCGGATGTATCAGAACATCAATTTGATCATTCGTCAGATCAAAAAGCCAGGCGGCTTCAATGATCTCAAGGCCTTTGTTCATCATAGTGGCTGAATCGATGGTGATTTTTTGCCCCATCGACCAATTCGGATGATTAAGTGCGTCTTCCAAGGTAGCACGATTAATGGACTCCCTGTTCCATGTGCGGAAGGGACCCCCTGAAGCAGTAAGAATAACTCGTTTGACTTCTTTCTTGTCTTCACCATTCAAACACTGAAATATTGCTGAATGTTCACTGTCAACCGGAATGATTTGTTTTCCATTTTGAGCCGCCAGTTTCGTCATCAGCATTCCACCTGAAACCAAAGATTCTTTATTGGCCAATGCCAAGTCTTTCCCATTTTTTAAAGCAAGATAGCTGGGAGTCAGCCCACGACTTCCCACCAAAGCATTCAATACCAACTCAGTTTCCGGCATTGAAACGGCTGTCTCTAACCCATGATCACCGTATAATATGCGTGTTTTGCTTGTCGCTAACATTCTGGTTAGATGCTGCGCATCCTCATGTTTTTTCAAAACCGCCACTTTTGGTTCAAACTCAATAATCTGTTTTGCAAGCAGATCAATGTTATGCCCCGCTGTTAAAGCGACGACGTCATACGCTTCATGATGTTTGCGAACCACATCCAGCGCTTGTGTTCCTATTGAGCCTGTAGAACCCAACAGAGAAATTTTTTTGGACACAACTACACCCCGCTTATCATCATATCTCATTCATACCCGCATCTCTTGGCTTTATCGCAAAATCAATATTTTTAAAAAGAGGTAGACGAAAGGAGCTGTTAAAAGAATGCTGTCAAAACGATCAAGGATTCCACCGTGCCCTGGAAACAAGTGTCCAAAATCTTTTATTCCCACGGTTCGTTTAATGAGCGAAGCAGAAAGGTCACCAAATTGAGATACAACTGCTCCCAGGCAACCTAAAAGAAGAAATGCAGGTAGGTGACCTGGCATAAATGCTGTTGAGAAAATCATACATCCAAGCATGCTGCCTACAATTCCTCCGACGGCGCCTTCGATGGTCTTTTGGGGACTAATAGAGGGGCATAATTTTCGGCGACCAATGGCGTACCCTGTCAGATAAGCTCCGGAATCGCATCCCCATGAAATAATAAACACTAACCAGAGGGCGTGTGGCATTATTAACGCTTCAATTAAAAGCATTTGATATAAAAGCACCGTCACATAGATAAAGCCAAACCACGTGATCAATGTATCCTGCATTTGAATGGTCTTGTGATGCAACACCCAAATTACCAAAAGGATAACCAGTGTCATCGGAATGGCGATTTGCTGAGCAGTATCCCCATTGATAAGAAAAAATCCAATGTATAAAATGCCTGTACCGCTATAGCCGGTCCATGAAATTGGGTTAAACCCCCCTTGTCGAGCACATTGATAAAACTCGTGTAGGCCGATGAAAGACACTGCCATCAAGGAAAGTGTTAGCAAATGAGAACCTTTGGTTAAAATAAAAAACAAAATTGGTAGCCCTACAATCGTGGTTAGGATGCGTTTGCCCAAAGTGCTGCCTCCTTTATGTTAACCCGCCAAAACGCCGTTTTCTGTTTTGGTAGTCTTTGATGGCTTCTTTAAAATGATCACTTCGAAAATCAGGCCAAAGTGTGTCGGTAAAATAAAGTTCAGTATAGGCAAGTTGCCAAAGCAGAAAATTGCTGATGCGTTGTTCACCACTTGTTCTGATCAGTAAATCCGGATCAGGTATAAATGCTGTATCTAGTCGCGAACGAATAACATCCTCTGAAATAGATTCAAATTGCAGTTTGCCTTCGATCGCTTCTTTCATCAGTTGCTTTATCGCACGTGTCAGTTCATTTCTTCCACCATAGTTAAGGGCAATATTCATTTTTAGACCATCATTTAAGGCAGTTTTAGCAATAGCCATTTCGATTTCATCTCGAACGGTCTTATGAAATCGGCTCAAGTCACCGATTGTACTGATACTGACCTTCTGTCGATTCAACTCTTCAATCTCTTTGCGCAGATAGTCAACCAGCAGGTTCATCAAAAATTGAACTTCGTTTTCGGGTCTTTTCCAGTTTTCAGTGGAAAAAGCATACAGCGTCATCATTTCTATGTTCATTTCTGATGCAGTTTTGACAATTTCTCGAATTGCTTCAACTCCCTGCTGATGACCAGCAGTGCGTGGTAACCGACGTTGTTCGGCCCAGCGGCCATTACCATCCATGATAATAGCAATATGGTGTGGTAAACGTTTCATGTCAATGGATTCATCAGGCATCTTTTTCTTTTTAAATAAAGCCACAATAAGCACCTCAGCAATCAGAAGCCCCCTGAATCAGGGGGCTAAAAATAAGCGATCAATAATACTGTCTTCCCATGTTCATCAAGCTGTTGGCGAATAATCCTTTGTTCGCCCGATAAAGAGTTTTTCTCGTCATTAACCTTGATTATCGTAAAAGGTATTTCCATTTTTGATAAACAACTAACAGCTTCTTCTTTAAGTTGTCCCAGAAGATCTGGATAAGTCAAATACTAAACCTCCATCATTTCTTTCTCTTTTAGTGCGAGTAGTTCATCAATGCTTTCAATGTATTTATCTGTCATTTTTTGAACTGTTTCTTGCGCTTGCTTTAAATCATCTTCTGTTATTTCGCCAGATTTTTCCATCTTTTTAAGAGTATCGTTAGCATTGCGTCTTTCATTGCGAATGGCTACCCGTCCGTCTTCTGCTTTTCCTTTAACAATCTTTGTTAGATCCCTTCGACGTTCTTCTGTTAGTTGAGGAATAGCCAACCGTATTACTTTTCCATCATTGGAAGGATTAATTCCCAAATCAGACTTTTGGATGGCCTTTTCTATTTCCGTCAGTACAGAAGGATCAAATGGTTGAATGGTGATTAACCGAGGTTCAGGTGCAGCAACCGTTGCAATCTGTTTCAAGGGAGTAACCGCTCCATAATACTCAATCGTGATTCGATCCAACATAGCCGGATTAGCACGGCCAGCTCTTACGCTGTTGAACTCATCCTGAATGACTGCAATGGTTTTCTTCATTTTTTCCTCAACGGCTTTATGGATTTCCAGTTGCATCGTTAATCCCCCTTTGAAATTAGCTGTGAATATAGGTGCCAATGGCTTTGCCCAACACCACTTTCTTAATATTTTCAGGGTCGTCAAGGCCAAACACTTTGATGGGAATCTGATTATCCATACACAAGGAAGTTGCTGTAGAATCCATGACTTTAAGCCCTCTATTTAACACATCAATGTAACTGATATCGAGTAGCTTGTTGGCGTCATCGTTTTCATTGGGATCTTTATCATATACTGCATCCACTTTTTTAGCCAGTAGAATAACATCTGCTTCAATTTCAGCTGCTCGCAAAGCCGCCGTTGTGTCTGTTGAAAAATAAGGATTTCCAGTGCCGGCTGCAAATATGACGACGCGATTTTTCTCCAAGTGTCTTACCGCACGTCTGCGAATGTAGGGTTCCGCAATTTGCCTCATCTCAATAGCGGTTTGAACACGTGTAACGACTTCAACATTCTCCAGTGCATCCTGGAGTGCGAGACTGTTGATAACGGTCGCCATCATACCCATATAGTCTGCAGTCGTTCTGTCCATATGTGTACCAGTGCGCCCTCGCCAAAAATTACCGCCGCCAACAACAACAGCCACCTGAACACCCATATTAACCACTTCTTTAATCTGACCGGCGATACGCACAAGCGTATCAGGGTCAAGGCCAAATCCCTTTTCTCCCGCCAATGCTTCTCCGCTAAGTTTAAGTAGTATTCGATGATATAAAGGTTTTTCCATCAACTGATTCTCCCGTCTTGCTGATGTTTTAAGGCATCATTGTCAGACTTCATAGTTAAAGAGAACACCAAGGTGTTCTCATTTGAATCAATTACTGGATTTGTTTTGCCACTTCTTCTGCAAAATTTTCCTCTTTTTTCTCGATTCCTTCGCCAACTTCGAAGCGCGCAAATCTTCTAATGCTCAGATGTTCGCCGATTTTTGCCACTTTCTCCGTTAATAGTTGTTGAATCGTCATATCAGGATCTTTCACAAAGTCTTGCTCAAGCAGACACACTTCTTTGTAATATTTTTCGATGCGGCCTTCCACCATTTTATCAACTATTTTTTCTGGCTTTCCTTCGTTTAGTGCTTGTTTGCGTAGAATGTCTCGTTCCTTCTCAATCATGTCTTGAGGAACTTCTTCACGACTGACGTATTGTGGGTTTGAAGCAGCAATTTGCATGGCAACATCCTTGACAAAATTACGAAACTCTTCATTTTTCGCAACAAAGTCTGTCTCGGAGTTCACTTCCAGCAAAACACCGATTCGTCCACCATGAATATATGCTTCAACAATACCTTCTGCAGCGATTCTGCCTGCTTTTTTGGCAACTGCTGCCAGTCCTTTTTCTCTCAACACTTCCACCGCTTTTTCCATGTCTCCGTCAGTTTCAACCAGCGCTTTTTTGCAGTCCATCATGCCGGCTCCTGTTTTTTCTCGTAATTCTTTAACCATGCCTGCCGTAATGTTCATGAGTTCACCCTCCATGATAATAGTAAAGGCAAGGGGTGGAATGACAAATGCACTCCTACCCTTACCTTATTATAACATTAAGCTTCCGCTGAAGTTTCTTCAGCTTCATCCTGAAAACTTTGTTTTCCTTCTACGACAGCATCTGCCATAGTTGCCGCCAAAAGCTTAACAGCTCGAATGGCATCGTCGTTGCCAGGAATCACATAATCAATTTCATCAGGATCGCAGTTGGTGTCAACAATCGCAACTACTGGTATTCCCAATTTTCTGGCTTCCAATATGGCAATGCGTTCTTTTCGGGGGTCTACCACAAAAAGTGCATGTGGCATTTCTTTCATGTCCTTGATTCCACCCAAAAACTTTTCGAGCCTTTCCATTTCATGCTTCAGTTGAATGACTTCTTTTTTGGGTAGAACATCGAAGGTGCCATCTTCCTCCATTTTTTCAAGCTTATGCAAGCGGTCAATGCGCAGCTTAATGGTTTTGAAGTTTGTTAACATGCCCCCCAGCCATCGCTGATTGACAAAGTACATGCCACAACGTTTCGCTTCCTCTGCAATGGATTCTTGAGCCTGTTTTTTTGTTCCAACAAATAGAATCTTTCCGCCTTCTTCCACCACACTCTTGATCACATTGTAGGCCGCATCAACTTTTTTGACAGTTTTCTGCAGATCAATAATATAAATACCATTTCGTTCTGTGAAGATGTACTCTGCCATCTTGGGGTTCCATCTTCTTGTCTGGTGCCCAAAATGCACCCCTGCTTCTAACAACTGCTTCATTGATACTACACTCATTTTGCTAACCTCCTGAATTGTTTTATCCGCCACTTCCATCCATTTTCTCCGGGACTCCCTGTGGGAGCACCTCCATCGAAATCAAGAAGTGTGTGATTTGTTGCCTTATGTATTCTATCATATCAATCGTTGCAAGGCAACGGATTTTTATATTTAGGATGTGTAACTGTTAATTTCAATAATCATCTTTTGTCTCTCGCATCTGCTTCATGACCGCACGTACCATTTGTGCTTCGCCAATGCTCTTTCCTGTTAGTTTTGCAGCCTGTTCCACAGATATCCCTTCCTGCAGCAATAGAATCAATTCCTGGTTTTTTTGAACAAAAGTGTGAAATTGAAGGCTGTTGAGGAAAGAGGATGGAAATGAATCGGTTGCTCTTGGCTGGTCTTCATTCTTCTGTTGAAGTTGCATAACTTCATCTTTCAGGTTGGCAACTTCTTCTTCCATGGCGGTGACCCGCTCATCCATTCTCCTGATCTTCTCCTGTTCAAAGATGAGTTTTTCCGCTACTTTTTGAACAATTGTATCACCCGCTGTGTGGGATGATCTACTTCTTATCATTGCCAACGTTGACAAGATCATTGCGACAAGACTTATGATGGTTACAGCCGTCATAATCTGCAGTGTTTCCGGCAAATCCTTCACCTCAGATCCTTATATCAAGCCGGTTTCCTTTGTATGATTCTGTTGCCTTTTTTTCTGAAGGATTTTTTTTCTTCTTGTTCTTCTGATGTTGCCGATCATTTTTCTGCTGACCGTCTTCATCCACCAAACTCCCCTGAGATGCATCAGAGTGGATGACTTTACTTTTATTGCGCTCCACTTCCGACTGTACATTATCTTGCATAAAAGCATTTATATTGCTTCCTCGATGATGTTGTTCATGCTGATTTTTTGCTTCATGTACCGTGTTGAGAGCAGAAATCGAATGATCAATGGGTTTGATGGACACGTTGCTCACCTCCTATTTCTCATACATCCCGATGGCTACATCACCTTCCCTGTAAAAAAGCGTGCACATTGCTAAATCATCATATACATGCTTGACCGCATTATAAATGGATATTCGAACACCAGGATAAATGGTTTGAGAAGCATGGATTTTTCCTTTGGTGGCATCTTCCATTTGCTGATCCATATCAACAATTTCCCGCTGAATGTCAAGCTGCTGATCTTTCATCACTTCATAAGTTTTCACTGATCTTACCAGCATATCTTTTTTCAATGGCGGCAAAGGAACATTTTTATTCATCTTATTAAGTATTTCTATGGTCTGTTTTAAGTTCTCGAGGTTCTTGACAGTTTCTTTCAGTTTTGCTTTTGCCTGATCATACTTTTCTTTTAAGTTAGGATCGATGCCTACTTCGATTTGCGTTTGTGTTCCCATCGAAGAACCTATAACCTGTGCGACTATTTCTTCACCTGCTTTAACAACGCCGCCTACAATCAATCCTTTTTTACCTTTAATTAGGATTTTTCGACGTGCATAAACAACGCTGTGGAGAATACAATCCGCTTCAACGTTGCCACCTGCATTAATTTTTGTATTTTCAATGTACCGTGCAATCAAATCACCTTTGCAGTATAATTCAGCTTGATTGTTCCCCTGAATACCCCTTTTCAGAACAATATTTGAATTTGATTTGAGTATAGCACCTTCAACAACACCTTCTACCTCAATGTCACCATCTGCTTCAATTACAAATCCAGATTTCACATTTCCTTTTACAAGCACTTTTCCGTTAAATCGAATATTACCAGTGGTGTTATCCACGTTCGCAGGTACTTGGTAAACGGGGCTTACAGTAATTTTTCCGTCTCGTATAAAGACTTGTCCATCTGCCAAGGCCCGCATTTGGAGGCTGTCACTACTAAGTTCAACGAACTTACCAGGTTGAAAGCGAGCAGGTTTTCCAGATTTTTGCGGTACAATTTTACCTGTGACATCAGTACCAGGCACACCTTCTGTCGGCAATATTTGTTCAGCCAGCAGGTCATTTTGACGGACATTTTCAATTAAATCAAGATTCTTAAAATCAACCGTTCCATCTTCGTTAATGGATGGTTTTTTCTGCTCCTCAATGTTAAAGTGATAGACCACCTGTCCAGCTTCGCCGTCAACCGGTCTCTCTCCCCTGGCACAAACAAAACTGTTTTGATAGTGCTGATGCGCAACTTTTTCTTCAATGATATGCCGATCAATACCATGTGCCACATTCGCTGCTTTAAGAGCTTCAGTAACCGTTTCAACCGTTACGGGACGCCCCTCTCCCACCGGTTCTGTGAAAAGCATCGTTGCTTCCATCCGGTCAGGAGAGAGAGTAATTTTTACTTCTCCATCAATATTCTGAGGTTCCTTGTGTTCAGAGATATTAAAATCATTAACTTCCGTCATATTGATCCCCCTCGTGAGCAGTGATGTCTATCCTTCCATCCTGTTTCGAATGCGGGTTACAGCCTTTGAATGTAATTGTGAGATTCTTGATTCTGAAACACCCATAATATTGCCGATCTCTTTATATGTTAACTCTTCATAATAATAGAGTGAAATCACTTGGCGTTCTCTGTCAGGCAAGAGTTCAATGCTCTCTATGAGTAGTTTGCTCGTTTCACTTTTCATCAACATCTGCTCAGGTAATTCTTGATGAGATTCCACTGCTTTAATTTCTTCTGCGGAATCCATTAGCTTCTCTTCCAGGGAAATCATATTGAATGTGCTGGTTTGTTGAAGTACTGATTGAAATTCCTGAACCGACATATCCAGCGCTTCTGCTATCATTGTGTCTGAAACTTGTCCCTGATACTGGTTTTCAAGCTTTGAAATGACTTCTTCGATTTGCTTTGATTTCTGTCTCACAGAACGGGGAATCCAGTCCAGATTGCGAATTTGATCCACAACCGCCCCCCGAATCCGTATTTGGGCATAAGTTTCAAACTTAACATTTTTGCCTGGATCGAATTTTTCTATGGCGTCAATCAACCCAAAAATACCGTAACTCACGAGGTCATCGAATTCCAGATGGTTTCCATAGGTGGCATATAGTCGTCCGGCAATAATCTTAACCAGCTCCACATATGTTTCGATTAATCGGGTTTTAGTCCCCGGATCCTTATGCTTCCTATAATGTTCCCACAATTCTTTGGTATCCATGGTGAGTCCCCCCGGCAGCCAGAGTTATAGTTCTCTCATTCCTTTACCAATGGCTTTGACAAGTAGTCGTCCCGAGTCAGGGTATATTTCTATGGTACGACCATAATTTCCTCCTGTATCTTCTGCATGGAGAGGTATGCGATACTCTGTCAGTAATTTTTTGGTTGCTATCGTGTTTCGTGATCCAATTTTCATTATATCTGATTGGCTGTCCATTGCAAACATCTGTGCTCCACCCGCTATTTTTGCATACAATCGACTTCTGAGAGCTCCTGCTTCCACCATTTCTTTTAGCAGTATTTCCAATGCTGTATCAGCAAACTTGGCTTTGTTGGCATTGTTCTTTATCTGAGTACTATCTGGCAACATAATATGTGCCAGTCCCGCCAGTCTTTTGTCTGGATCATATAAGGCAATTCCCACACATGAACCCAACCCCAGGGTTGTCAATACATCAGGAGCTTTCGCGATTTTCAGGTCGGCCATACCGACTTTGATTAGTTCTGCCATGTATTAACTCACTCCCAGGGCTTCAAGTAAAATGCCATAAGAATTTTCGTCGGGTATCAGAAAAAAGTTTGCTGTCACTTCTTGCGTTCCATCAAAGAGACGATTTTCAATCATAAGTACTTTATCACTGATTTCGCCGAATTGAATTGCCGGAACACTGAGAATAGCCCCCGCCATATCGACACACAGTGAAGGTGGTGATAAATTAATTCTGAGGTTCGTCAGTGCTGCCAAAGAAGATATATACGAGCCCGATAGTATGTTGCCAATTTCTTGCAAGGCTGACCTGTCCATCTCATCCAAATCGTACATTTCATTTTCTCTGAAGTCGGCGGGATCTTTGCCCATTAGTATCCCTGTCAACATCTTGGCAGACTGAATATCCATCAGCACCATAATATTTCCCTTAATGGCACCATCCATTCCAAAGTAAATGCCTGATACAACATTCTCTTCACCGCCAAGAATACCCGGTACTTCTTCAATGTCCATAATTCTGACAACAGGTACTTTCATATCAACTTTTTTTTGAATCATTACCGCTAATGATGTTGCAGCGTTACCTGCACCAATATTTCCAATTTCCCTCAAAACATCTAAATGTATACTATTCAGGTCGTCAATCGAACGCGTCAATGTTCCTGACTCCTTTCCTCCGATGATTCCTGATCATTTAAACCAAGTATCGCAAACACATCCAACATAATAATCATTCGATCATCAATTTTGCCGATTCCTTTTATTGATGTATCTTCCACATGACTTAACACACTTGTTGCATTTTCAATATTCTCCTGTGGGATACTCAATACTTCTGAAGAACTGTCAGTCATAATTCCAACTGTCAGCTCTTCAACCGAAAGAATGATGATCCGCGAATCATCCGTCATAGGTATACTTTCCAGTCCAAACAGCTTTCTCAGATCAATAACTGGAACTATTTCGCCCCGAAGATTGATGACTCCTAGAATATAAGGCTGTGCATTGGGTACGCGAGTGATATCTGTTACTTTTTCAATGATTTCGACAAAGTGAATTGAAACCCCATAAGACTCGCCATCCAACTTAAAAATAACATACTGGTCCACAGCAGCATCGTGCTTTTGATCCTGATTGTTCATATAATCCCTCCTTAAAAGAAAGAGTTGGTGTCAACAATTAAAGCAACAGTTCCATTACCCAGAATAGTAGCACCTGCAATCCCTTGAATTCCAGATAAGTACCGTCCCAGTGACTTTATAACGACCTCTTGTTGACCTATTAATTCATCCACTACGAGGCCGAAAGTACGGTCTCCATGATTGACAATGACAACCGTATTCTCTTCCTGTTTTTCGTTCTCATCAGGTACTGAGAGCAGATGTGACAATCTGAGAACAGGTAAAGTGGACTGACGGAAAAGCACCACCTCTTTCCCCTGAACCTTTCGAATGGCGCTTTCTTGAATGGTTGAAATTTCACGAATATTATTCAACGGTATGGCATATTTCTCCACCCCTACATGTACCAGAAGTGCCTGTATGATTGCAAGCGTCAAGGGAAGACGGATGATAAACCGAGTTCCCTTCATGGGCTGTGAATCAACCTCAACGACGCCACCCAACGTCTCAATTTTGGTTTTCACCACATCCAGACCAACACCACGTCCTGAAAGATCTGATACAGTGTCTGCTGTGCTGAATCCGGGATGGAAGAGAAACTGGATGACTTCTTTATCTTCCATCAGCTGGCTTTGAGACTGAGAAATCAAACCTCGATCAAGCGCTTTGGCTTTAACTCGTTCAATGTCAATCCCTTTGCCATCATCCTGAACTTCAATCACTACACTGTTCCCATCGGGATAGGCGATTAGTTTAAGCGTTCCCGCTTGATCTTTATGGTTTCTAATGCGTGTTTCAGGCTCTTCAATGCCATGATCAATGGCATTTCTAATTAAATGAATCAATGGGTCGCCTATCTCATCAATGACAGTACGGTCAACTTCTGTTTCTTCACCTGTCAACTGAAGGTTAATTTCTTTGCCTAAATCTTTTGATAGATCACGAACCATTCTTGGGAAACGATTAAATACTCGTTCGATCGGAACCATTCGTACCTTCATGACTGCATCATGCAGACTTGTAGTAATTCTCTCCAGTTGTTCAGTTGTGTCACTGATCGATTTTTGCTGACTCATCTGGTGAGCGTCTTCTAACCGCGTCTTAATAATAATCAACTCACTCACGAGGTTCATCAGATTATCAAGACGATCAATGTCCACCCGCACAGTTTTCCCAGTTTTTGCTTTTTTCTTAGCATCCAAGTCACCTTTTGATGCTTCTGTCATTCCACCCTTATCCAGGTCCATCACTGCTGCAGCTATTTCAGTGGGTGCGTGTTTCGCATCGTTTGCGCTGTTTATGTTATCATTTGTCAACTCCGTTGCAGTCACTTCATCCACTTCAGCAATATTGCTCAATTCTTGAATTAATGAAACCTCTGGTTTTTCGGTAATGACCGTCAAATCAAAAGAGAAATCAAATTTCTCATCTTCGATGTCTTCAATACTTGGATTTGCATGAATAATTTCTGCCATCGTTTCAAGAGTGCTGAAAATGATATAAGCTCTGGCAGATTTAAGCATGCATTTGGGGTTGAGCGAAATTCTCAGTCTGAAAATCTGGTAGCCCTTATCAGAAGCTTTCTGAATCATACTTGCAACATACTCATCTACTTCAATATCGATTTCTCCATCTGCAGCTTCTTGATCATCTGGAGGCGTGTTGATCGTAGTTTCAGTTGTTTTGGTTGGTGACTGCGGATTCTCAAGAAGCTGCAGATTTTTTACGAGCTCGGCAGAAACATTTTCACCTTCCTGCTGTGTTGTTTCGATACTCACAACATAGTTTTCCAGTTGATCAAGGCATTCAAACAAGAGATCAACCACTTTTCCGTTGACAGCCAGCTTACCATTGCGAATGTGATCAAGGACATTCTCCATTTGATGTGTCAGACTGAGTACATGATTGTAGCCCATGGTGCCCGACATTCCTTTTATTGTATGAGCGATACGGAAAAGTTCATTTAGATGGGTTGTATCCTGAGGATTCTTCTCCATTGTCAGTAAAATGTCGTTCATATGCTGCAAATGTTCTTTTGACTCATCAATAAACATATCTAAATACTGGTTCACATCCATCCTACCGGCCTCCTATTCTGTTGGTGATTGCATCGGTGATCCGTTCCAAAGATACTACCTGGTCGACAACGCCTGCAACAACTGCACTTTTGGGCATTCCATATACAACACAACTTTGTTCATCCTGAGCAAGTACGTACGTTTTTGTGACACATTTAAGGTTTTTGATTCCCTTCGTTCCATCAGCACCCATTCCTGTCATAACAACGCAAATGACCTCATCAACACTACTTTCTGCCAACGAATCAAACATGCGATCCGCCGCGGGTCTGTGACCCCCAACGGGATCTTCTCTTGTGAGTTCGATGTGCAATCGATGCCTGAACGGTTTGACTGTCAGGTGATAGTCGCCGGGAGCAATGTATACTGTTCCTGGCTGTATTGCTTCACCTTGTTCTGCCTCTTTGACAGTCACTTGCGATAACTGATTAAGGCGTTCCGCTAAGGATTTTGTAAAACCAGGCGGCATATGTTGCACCACCAAAACTGGAAGCGAAAGATTTTGAGGTAAAAAGGGTATCACCGATTGTAATGCTTTTGGTCCTCCCGTTGAAACCGCAATAGCAACTAACCGATTTATCGAAAGTGAAGATTCTTCAGCCGTTGTCATTCTCATACCCCTAACCGGCGGTTTTTCAATCATCACTTTTGACTCATGACGCGTGTGAGAATCTTCAATGCGTTCCCTTTTTGATGACTTGGAATGATCTTTAACCTGCACTGCAGCTTCTTGTTTCACACTGGTCAGAACATGGGGTGGCATCGCCTGAACTCGATAGGAAATTGATTCCTTTATTTTGGAAATCAGGTCATTTCTGAACTGCCCTGATGTAATCATAAAAGAAAGAGTTGGTTTTTGTATGAAATCTACAGCACCCAGTTCCAAAGCACGAATTGTCTCAGAACTTCCTTCTTCCGTAAGGCTGCTGAGCATGATAACGGGTAAAGGACACTCTTTCATCACCGCTTTCAGAGTTTCAAGGCCATCCATTACCGGCATTTCAATATCCAGAGTGATCACATCTGGTTTATCCTGAGCAATAATGCCCATGGCTTCTTTTCCATTGCGTGCATGAGCTATCACCTGGATAGCTGGATCACTATGTAGTATATCATTAATGACTTTTCTCATGAACGCAGAGTCATCAACAACCAGCACCCTTATGGGAGTTGAGGGATTCCTCATCTAGACCAGTCCTTTTTGGCGCAACTCTCCTTGTTTGTGGAAAATATAGCCAACTATTTTATTCTGATTTTGTTCACTAACATCGATGAATTGTGCGCCAATTTCATAGCGCTTATCATGGGGCATCCTCTGAGAGCGAACAATTTTTGCCGCCACTGCAATTACGTGTTCATCAAGATGTAATGTGCATTCAATTTTTTCTCCCACATAAAATGATCGCGGGGAAATCATTCGAACACCACCGCCACTGATATCCTGAACAATCGCGTCACAAGATTGATCATTTTCAAGGCTTCTTAACTTGCACTGCAACATGTATTTCAAGCGGAAGAACTCACGCCTCTGAGTTTTTTCCGGCTCTGTCAATCGGGCAATCTGAAAGTAAGTCAGGTAATTATCCTTCACTTTTTTTAAAAAAGATGCCTGAAACATGTAGATACCCGCCTCGCGATAGTAGATAATATCAGCCTTCTGGCCAACACGAATGGGGTACTCAACGCCCTTAGACACAGGTGGTGTCAAATAATAGAACTCGCTATCGACATTCATCACCTGAGAATAAAGAATCATATATCCCTCAGGATTTGACGGATGATGAATGCGCACGTCCACCTTATCTCCTGTTTCCAAAAGAATTTCCATCGATCCCGCTCCTTACCGGAAAATCCCCATTAGTCGATGTACAAATCCACCTTTGTTCATGGATGAATGATCAAAGGCATCATTTTCATTCGTCAATCTCAGGGCAATCACTTCAATGTTCTTGGCAGCGATACTGCCAGGATACTCAACCATTAAAGGCGTCTGCTTTTTGACAGCTTTAGATACCGATACATCTTCAAGAACAGTTCCCAATTTCTCTAATTTTTTACCCAGAAATTTCTCGCTGGCATTACTTATTTTATCATAATACTGATTTCCTTCTTTTGTGGTTTCAGCACGGTTAATCACAATGTGGATGCGCGTCGTCAATTTTTCATTGGATATGGCTTTGATCATTGCGTAAGCATCAGTTAGTGAGGTGGGCTCTGGCGTTGTCACCACTATGATATCATCACTTGCTCCAGAAAATGCCAGAATGCTTTTTGACAAACCTGCGCCAGTGTCAATGATGGCCACATCAAAAAGCTGGTATAGTTCCTGAAAGTGAAAAATAAGCCGTTGAATTTTTTCCTGTGGAAGATCCAGCAAATCCATCATCCCAGAACCGCCTGAAATAATTTTGAGGCCTTCTGGTCCATTTCCAAGAATATCTTCCAGCTTCATATCTGAGTATAACAGATTATTTAAAGTGTAGCGGGGTACTGTTCCTGCTACAACATCAACATTGGCCAAACCCAGGTCGGCGTCAATCACAACGGTACGCTTTCCCAGTCGACAAAGCGCTATTCCCAAATTGATTGAAAAGTTTGTTTTGCCGACTCCGCCCTTTCCGCTTGTAACGCAAATAAACCTTGTTTTTTGTGCTGATGGAACAGTTTCAGCACTATCTAAGGTCTCGGCTTTATTTTCGATCCTGTTCTGGATCATTTCTCTTAATTTGCCCGCCTGATCCATTATGGTTTCTCCTTAATGAGCAGATTAATGATTTTTTCAACGGTTACTGTTTCAATATCGTCCGGCACACTTTGTCCTGTTGTCATAAATGAGATGGGTTTTGATGTCAGTACAGGTACATTTACCAACGTTCCAAAAGCTGAAGCTTCATCAATTTTTGTGATAATGATTTTATAGTCATCTAAAAACTGATACTTTTCCAGTATATCACGAATGTCTTGTTGTCGTGTTGTACAGCTTAATAATAAATAAATTTCTTTCTGTGGAATTTGCTCCAGCAACCCCATCAATTCAGTCATTTGCTGATCATCCTGATGACTTCTACCTGCTGTATCGATCATAATGAGATCAAGATGGCTCAACTGTTTTATGGCTTCTCCCACCTCAGAGGCCTGATAGATCACCCGCAACGGGATATTAAGAATATCTGCATAAGTTCTCAGTTGTTCGACAGCTGCAATACGATAGGTATCGGCACTAATAAGGCCTACACTCTTCCCTTCATTTAGAGAAGCTCTTGCAGCTAACTTGGCAATTGTTGTTGTTTTTCCAACACCCGTTGGGCCGACAAAAACAATAATCCGTTGTTTTGGATCATAAGGTTTAATGATAACATGCTGCTGCACACATTCTCTTATGATTTCTCGAATGTCGTGCTCATCGCTTGGAAAGTCTTTCATTGAGTGAAGGGAACTCTGGCAGTTCTGGGCAAGTTTGTCAGCAACCGACTGATCCAAATCATTTTTTCGAAATATAAGATCAATAAATGATTCTTCAATAGCCACCTTCCCTTTATCAATGTCATTTTGCTGTTGCATCAATTGATTGATCATTTCCCTGATTTGCTTCAACTCTTCTTCAACCGGATCAACTTTTGGTTGAGCAGGTGTTATGGGTTTCATTCTCTGAACCGGTTGCGATACGGTTGTTTGAGGTTGTACAGAAGTACTTATATGAGGAGACGATAAATCTTCTTTAGCGGCAACAACTTCGATCACAGGCTTTTTGAAAAAACCTAATAATCCTTTGGGTTTCACTTTTCGCTGATGAATGATGACTGCGTCAGGCCCCAGTTCCATTTTCACCTTCATCAATGCTTCATGATTGTCTCGTGCCTGAATTCGTTTAATCTTCATGCGGCACTCACCACCCCAATGGATTCAATTTCTACAGACGGATCAATTTCATTATAAGATAAAATGATGAGGTCCGTCGAGATTTGCTCAGAAATACGTTTGAAATAAATGCGCACAACAGGCGCAGTTAAAACCACAGGTTGCTCTCCCATGGAAATCAGCTTTTGAACCTGACGGGAAAGACTATTTAGTAAACGTTGCATCAGATCAGGCTCCAGGTTCACATAGGTACCACTTTCAGTCTGCTTTAAAGAAGACATAATGGCTTGTTCCAGTGATTTGTCTAAGACAATCACTCTGAATGGTTGCGTCGTAATAAACTGTCGGGTAATTGCACGACTAAGCCCTTGTCGGACGTATTCTGTCAACATATCAGTATCACGTGTAATAACAGCGTAATCTGCCAGCGTTTCGAGAATCGTCACCAGATCTCGAATGGAAATCCCCTCTTTCAAAAGATTAACCAACACTTTTTGAACTTCACCTAACGATAACTGACTAGGGACCAGTTCATCCACCAGAGCACTGTTTTCTTCCTTGACATTATCAATTAGTTTTTTAACATCCTGACGGCCAAGGAGTTCATGTGCATGCTTTTTAATGATTTCTGTCAAGTGGGTTGCAATGATTGAGGGTGGATCAACGACAGTGTAACCGGCCATTTCAGCTTTCTCACGCTCCTGCTCATTAATCCATTTGGCAGGCAGACCAAAAGCTGGTTCAATCGTTTCAATACCTTCAATGGACTCATCAGCCGTGCCGGGGTTCATGGCCATGTAATGATCAAACATGATGTCACCTGATGCAATTTCTATTCCCCTGATTTTAATAATGTACTGATTTGGTTCCAGCTGGATATTGTCGCGCAGTCGAATCATCGGAACAATAATTCCCATTTCCAGAGCACACTGACGCCTAATCATGACTAATCGATCAAATAAGTCTCCTCCCTGGCTGGCATCTGCCAGAGGCAAAATGCCATACCCAAATTCCAGTTCTATTGGATCTACGTTAAGCAGTGGCATCACATTTTCCGGTTTTCGTTTTTCTTCAATTTCTTCCTGAATCATATCCATTGGTTCAGCTGTTTCAATTTGCTTGAGCTCTCTTCTTAAAGTCAGTCCCATGAAGAGAAAGGCGAAGGAAATAACTAAGAATGGAAAAGTGGGCAACGGTGTCATCCCAAATAAAAACAATACTCCCGAGAGTATCAGCATCACCGTTGGCTGTCGAAATAATTGTTGGAGCAGGTCACTTCCCAGATTACCTTCAGAAGCCGCTCTTGTAACAATAATACCTGTTGCTGTTGAAATGAGGAGCGCCGGGATTTGAGAAACCAACCCATCTCCTACCGTTAGTAATGTGTACTTCTGGATCGCTTCGCCAAAACTAAGGCCTCCAATGGCCACACCTATAACCAGGCCTGCCATGATGTTAATTAATGTAATAAGAATACCGGCAATCGCATCATTTTTAACAAATTTACTGGCACCGTCCATAGCACCATAAAAGTCGGCTTCCTGCTGAATTTTTTTGCGTCTTTCTCTGGCCTCCAAATCATCGATGAGACCGGTATTTAAATCAGCATCAATGGCCATTTGTTTTCCTGGCATCGCATCCAATGTAAATCGAGCTGCAACCTCAGCAACCCGCTCGGCTCCTTTTGTGATGACGAGAAACTGGACCAGTACAATGATGACAAATACAATAAATCCCACTATCGCGTTACCCTGCATCACAAAATTACCAAAGGTGTCAATCACACTGCCTGCATCACCTTGTGAAAGAATGTAGCGTGTTGTTGTAATATTTAAAGACAACCTGAATAGCGTTGTTACTAGCAAAATAGACGGGAATACAGAAAATTCCAGCGCTTCACGAATGTACATAGCAAGCACCAGAATCAAAAGCGCCAATGAAATATTGAAACTGAGCAGCACATCGAGCAAGCCCAATGGAATTGGTATAACAATGATGACAACAATACCAATGATTGCTAAAACTACTAAAATGTCGCCCTGTTTCATCGTCGGGCCTCCTTCATTTGTTTGCTATCCAACTGATAAACATAAGCCAAAACTCCAGCAACAGCCTCATAGAGATCTGGAGGGATTAAATCACCAATTTCAACGGTATCATATAAAACTCTTGCAAGTACCCGATTTTCGACCATTGGAATACCATTTTCTTCAGCAATTTTCTTGATGTTTTGAGCGACGAGATTTTGTCCTTTCGCCACCACAACAGGTGCTGTATATTGTTCAGGCGCATATTTAACAGCTATGGCATAATGAGTTGGGTTTGTGATGACCACATCTGCTTTGGGAATTTCCTGCATCATACGCCGCATTGAAATCTGCATTTGCTTTTGGCGAATTTTTGACTTGATTTTAGGATCTCCCTCAACCTGTTTGTGTTCGTCTTTCACTTCCTGCTTACTCATTTTAAGCTTCTTCTCATGTTCATATTTCTGATAGTAATAGTCTAAAACAGCTAATAAAACTAAAACGGCTCCGGCTCTTAATCCGATATTTAGAGTTATTTGCGACACAATGGCAATCGATTGATGGATCTCACGCTCCATTAAGCTGAATATCGTTCCCAGTTGGGATGCAATATAACGAAAAATGACAAACCCAATCAAAAATATTTTAACCAGCGATTTAAAAAGTTCCATCACCTTTTCAAGGGAAAAGAGCTTTTTGAGTCCTTTTATGGGATTAAGCTTGCTTAGTTTAGGTTGAAGCGGTTTTGATGTAATTAAAAATCCAACCTGTAAGAAACTGCAGGTGACACCAATAACCAAAACCACCAGCGCCAAAGGCATTGTCATAATCAGAATTGAGGTAATGAGTGTAAGTGTTAACGACTGAATATTTTTGATGGTAAAAAGATGGTCCCCCAGCATGAATTCATCAAAAACATAATGACTGACATTCATCATTGTTGAACCATAATGACTTGATAGCAAAAAAAGCAGGACAAACGCAGCCAGCAGGGTCAGTGAAGTGTTTATTTCCCGGCTCTGCAGCACCTGTCCTTCTTCTCTTGCTTTTTTCCGTTTTCGGGGAGTTGCTTTTTCAGTTTTTTCATCTTCGGCGAACAGCTGAAGATTAATTGACCATTCCATAACATCATCCTTATGAAAGCAAATGGATCACCTGATAAATTCCCTGAAACATACGGTCAAAAAAGCTTTCAGAAAAAGGTAACAGCGCCTGCAGCGTCACCCAAATAGTCAGCATACCGACAACAATTCGCAATGGCATACCGACTACAAATACATTTATTTGGGGCATTGTTTTGGCAAAAATTCCAAGAACAACATTTGCTAAGAAAGAAGTCACCACAACCGGCAGGCTTAAGAGAAATGCCATAACTGTCATGTCTCTAAAAAAGGTGATCATTCCACGAACTAAATCATCTGACAATGTGATTAAATGACCAATTGGAACCTGGTGATAACTATCATTAAGCGCTCTGATAACTAAATGGTGACCGTTGATGTTCAGAAAAATAAAAACGAATAAAATGTTGTAAAAACTTCCGAAAATAGGCATTTCAGTGTCAGATAATGGGTCAATGGCATTTACCATGGCAAATCCTGTTTGCCTGTCGAGCAAAGTGCCCGCCAAAGAAGTAAGCGAAAAGTAGATGGCGCCAACAAACCCGATTATTACTCCCACAAGCAGCTCTTGGGTGGCTTGACCAGCAAATAACACCAAGTTACCACTATTGGCAACAGCAACTCCTTCAACCAGCGGCATCAATATAAAACTAATCATACCAGCCAATCCAATTCGAGCAACCATGGGCGTATTCTCATTGGAAAAGATCGGCGCCGTTACGAAAATGCCACTGACGCGCATAAATACCAACAGGAAAAGATCAACTGACTGCAACAAAAAATCAATGATATTTTGTTCCATGGACTGCACCACTCTTTACTGAATAAATTGCGAAAAGTCACTGAACAAACTGGTTGTAAAGTTGATTATAATAGAAAGCAGCCATGGTGCGAAGATGATCACTGAAGCAAAAACAGCAACGATTTTAGGAACAAAAGTTAACGTCTGTTCTTGTATGGAAGTGATTGTCTGAAATATGCTGACACTCAAACCAACAATCAATCCAAATCCAAGCATTGGAGCAGCCATGATGAGGATAGTTAACATGGTTTGCTGGCCTAACTCAATGATCATCCCTTCGTCCATTGTTCTTTCTCCTTCCGTTGCTTATCTGAAGCTTGTGATCAGTGAACGAATAATCAGGTTCCATCCATCCACCATAATAAATAGCAATAGCTTAAAGGGCAGTGATATCATGGCTGGCGGCAACATCATCATCCCCATGGAAAGTAATGTGCTGGCAATCACCATGTCGAGAACGATGAACGGAATGAACAAGACAAAGCCAATCTGAAACGCAGTTTTCATTTCACTGATGATAAAAGCAGGTATTAGAACCGTGTTGGACACCTCATCAAGACTTGTCACTGGTTCCTCATCGGCAATCTCCATAAACATGGCGAGATCCTTTTCTCGGGTTTGTCGAAACATAAACTCACGTATCGGTTCCATTGCATTTGTAAATGCCTCAATTTGATTAATCTCCTGATTAAGGTAAGGCTGCAACGCTTGATCGTTGATATCTGTCAGTACTGTTCTCATGGTAAAGAGGGTTAGAAAAAGCGCCAAACCAATAATAACCTGATTAGGAGGTGTTGTTTGCGTCGCAATTGCTCTTCGCAGGAATCCCAAAACAATCACAATACGCGTAAAACTTGTGAGCATAATCAGAATGGCAGGAGCCAATGACAGTACCGTCAGTAAAAGTAATATCTGCAGACTCGAAGCAACATCTTCGGGACTTTCGGCTTCGCCAAAATTGATTTCCAGACTGGGAAAAGGTAGAGTTGCAGCTTCAGAATGGTCAGGTGCTCCAATCACCGATATTAAAACTATCAGCAAGAAAACCACGCAATGAAGGCTCACCCGCTGTGATCGATTCTTATGATGAATACCTGTTGAATTAATCATAATCACCCTCTTGAGGGCCTTCCTGTCGAACATCAGGGCTGGTCCGTGTGATCAGTCGATGAATCATCTGAGAAAATCCGACTGGTTTGGATTTGTCAATCGTTATATCTCTGGTTTTCTTGCTGTTTTCCCATTCTTCAATTGAATATTTATCAAGTGTCACCATTTTTCCAGCAGGGATATGTGGCGCACTTTTGAAATCATTGATGTCTTATCGCCAATCCAGCGTGTAGTGTAATGAGCGCCGATAATGACAAGTGTTGTAGCAGCGAAAAATAGAAATAATGACACCGCAGCAGAGTCATTCATATAAAACATCCTTTACTATCCAATCACTTTTTTCACTGCTTCAATGACGCGTTCAGCCTGAAAAGGCTTAACAATAAAGTCTTTTGCCCCAGCCTGAATGGCTTCAATGACCATACTTTGTTGTCCCATCGCTGAACACATGATAATCTTTGCATTTGGATCAACTTTCTTAATCGCCTTAACTGCTTCAATCCCATCCAATTCAGGCATTGTAATATCCATGATAGTAAGGGTTGGTGATAGCTCTTTGAATTTTTCGACAGCCACTGCTCCGTTTTCTGCTTCCCCGATTACTTCAAGGCCATTTTTTGTTAAAACATCTTTGATCATCATTCGCATAAAGGCTGCATCATCGACGATTAGAATTCCATTAGCCATTGGTTATCCTCCTCAAATTTTGATCGGCTGAATCCTGCATCAGCAAATCTCTCCATCATTGTTTTCAATTAAGTGTGTGTCTCAGCACAGCACTTCGCATTCCATTATACACAATTCAGCACTAAACATAAAGCATCATATCTTCGAGAAACGCTTATTGGGATTAACAATGTCCGTCACTCGAATCCCATAGTTTTCATCTATCACCACTACTTCACCCTTGGCAACATATTGACCATTAACAAGTATGTCCAGCGGCTCTCCCACGATACGGTCAAGTTCAACAATTGTACCCGGTCCAAACTCCAGGACTTCACTCACACGTTTCACTGTACGTCCCAGCTCAACAGTCACTTTTAATGGAACATCCTGGATTAAAGCAATGTTTTCAGGAATTGTTGTCCCTGATGCAGTATCGTCAAAAGACTGAAATTGAGCAGGCTGAACATTCACATTTGGCTGTGGCTGAGCAATCGGCGGTGGTGCTGACTGCATCTGCGGTGTGGCAGGCGATTGCATCGTCGGCGTTGCCGGCAACGGCGCTTCATCGAAGTCCATCATGAAGTCATCATTTACTGCTGGTATCGGCTGTGGTGCTGTCGCAGTTTGTGCTTCCGATCCACCGCTCTCAGGCATCAATGTTTGAACCATCTCATTGGCAAAATCAATTGGAATCAGTTGCATGATTTCACTGTCAATCAAGTCCCCAACTTCCATTTTAAAAGCAATGCGCACAAAAGTTTCATCCATATCTGATACATGCTGATTCAGATTTGGTGTCTGTAAATCAAGTTGAAATGCTTTTGGGGGACTGATATCAATTTTTTTCATAAACATTTCTGATAGGGAAGTTGATGATGATCCCACCATTTGATTCATCGCTTCAGCAATAGCACTCAAATGCAGGTCAGAAATGGGATCGTCTGTCGCCTCGGGGGACTGACCCATCATAAGATTGGTGATAATTTTCACATCAGACTCTTTCAACACCATTAGGTTAGTGCCTTTAATCCCTTCTTTGTAGCGCACTTCAACTCCAACGAAAGGAAGCGGATATTCTTTTGAAAGGTTTTTGAGACTCATTAGTGCAACCCTGGGTGTCGTGATCACAACTTTATTATTCAACAATGTTGATAATGTAGTTGCCGCTGTTCCCATGCTAATATTGCCAATTTCACCAATCGTATCTTTGGCCTGCTCTGAAAAATAGATTTCTTCTTCAGCCGCTGCCGCATCTGATGATGGTTCATCGTCAGATGAATCGCCACCGCTCAACAGAGCATCAATTTCTTCCTGGGATAACATATCACTCATCAAGTTCATCCCCTCTCTCTTCTTTACTCGTGATTCTCACAGCTAAATGGTTATTGCTGGTACCCGGCACACCTCTGTATTTCATTTTATCACCCACATAAAGAATCAATTCACCATCAGTCGGCGTGTCGAGACCAATCACATCACCTACCTGCATTTCCAGAAAATGACGTACAGTTATGTGCGTATGTGCCAACTCGGCTCCTATTTCTACCCGTGTTTTTTCAACACGTTTCTGAAGCTTCAGCTTATCATCTTCAGTCACTGATTTTGAAATGCTTGCAAACCAAAACCGGGTGCTCAGCTTGTCGATAATAGGCTCAATCACCAAGTGAGGCAGGCAAATATTGAGCAGCCCTTCCACCTCTCCTATTCGCAGACTCAGTGTCACCAATGCAATCGTTTCATTGTGAGAAACAATCTGTGCAAACTGGGAGTTTGTTTCAATTTTATCCAGTTTGGGATTAAGTTCAACCACATTCTCCCAAGGCTGTTCCATAAGTGCAATGATTTGTCTTTTCAACTTTTTGATCAGTGTCAATTCGATTTCAGTAAAAGTGCGCGATTCATTAAACGGTTTTCCACTGCCTCCCAGGATGCGGTCAATAATATTAAATGCTATTGCGGGTGAAAGATCAACAATGATTTGACCTGATAAGGGTTGAAAGTTGACAATTGACAATACCGCAGGATTAACCACGGAGTTGCTGAACTCATAATAGGACAGCTCTTCAACGTTCTTGACCTCAGCATGAATATAGGTGCGCAAATATCCGGAAAGAAACGTATTTAATGACCGGGCAAAATTTTCGTGAATAATCTGCAGGGTCCTCAACTGATCCTTTGCCAGCTTTTTAGGACTTTTAAAATCATAGAGTTTGATTTTTTTGTCCTGTTGAACATCTTTCATTTCGTCAGCATCAACTTCACCGCTGCTTAACTGCGCCAAAAGCGCATCTATCTCGCTTTGTGACAAAACATCTGCCAAGGCTGTCACCTCCTACTGCACGATATATTCCACAAAATACACGTTGGAAATCTGATCTGATTGCGACACTTCGGAGATAACCTGAATCAGCTCCTGGCGAAGTAATTGCTGACCTTCAGGGTCAAGCACATCCTCAGCCCGTTTCCCAATTAGTGTTTTTATGACGCTGTCCCGTAAAACAATATGGTTATTTTCCAGTGTTTCCAGCATTTTTTTGTCAGTTGTTTCCACCACTATCGAACCTCTGAAAAAACTTCGCTGCGAACCCAGATTTGTTGAAAATTCCCCCAGTTGATACTCAAAGGTGGGTGTCACCACCACTTTTTCAGAGGGCGTCCGAAAAACAAAAATATAGAGAAGGCTTCCCACCAAAATCGCTGTGACCAAAAATGCAACCAGCGAGATAATGATGATTTTTTTCATATCCATTTACATCCCTCCTGTCATCATATTAGCGGCTGGTGGCAGTGAACTCAGAGCGAAGTATCACAATGTCCACTCGTCGATTCTTTGATTTGTTTTCTGCTGTGTCATTTGGTGCCACGGGATGATATTCTCCATAACCCGATGCAGAAAACCGTACGGGTTCAACCCCCAGTTCTTCAATCATATATCGAACCACATTTGCGGCGCGGGCAACTGAGAGCTCCCAGTTGGTTTCATACCGCGCCCCCGGACGAAGGGGATCAGTATCGGTATGTCCTTCTATTCGAACAAATTTATCATAAAACTCCGGCTCCCGAATGACCATTCCAACAAAATCAAGTATTTCCAGTGAGTCGGTTTTAATTTCTGACCTGCCTGAATCAAACAGTACATTATCCTGAAAGCGCAGCACTAATCCTCGCGTTTCAAGTGTCACCAGAACATCTGCCTGCATGTCTCTTTCTTCAAGAAATTCTGCCAGGCGTTCCTGGAGTCTGCGAAAATCTTCCAGTTCCTGGAGTTCTTGCAGGGTAAGTTCATCCAGCTCTGCTTCTGATAATATTTCACTGGGTTCTATGGTTCGACCCGCCTCGAGAACACCCACCGCTCCCTGGAAAGACTGGATAAAAGCATTCAACTTTCCAACATCAATTTCAGAAAAGGCAAAAAGAAGAACGAAGAAACACAGCAGAAGCGTGACCATGTCGCCGTAAGTCGTCATCCACTCTGGTGCACCTTTTTTAGCTTCTTCTGCCGGTTTTTTTCTGGGCATTACTCTTCCTCACCTTTCTGCTTCTGTTCCGATATTTCAGCCCGGACTTTAGGCGGTAAGAAGGCTTTTAATTTTTCTTCGATAATTCTGGGGTTTTCGCCCGCCTGTATTGAAAGCAGCCCTTCAAGCATAATTTCTTTCAGCAAGATTTCTTCTCGACTTCTAAATTTCAGCTTGTTGGCAATGGGAAGAAAGATCAGGTTTGCCATTAGAGACCCATAAAAGGTGGTGATGAGAGCAACAGCCATACTCGGACCAATGGTGGAAGGGTCATCCAACCTTCTTAACATATTAATCAGACCGATGAGTGTCCCTATCATCCCGAAAGCAGGCGCAAACGTACCCATTACCTCGAAAATTCCCTGGCCTTCTTTGTGTCTTTCTTCCACAAATGAAAGCTCTGTTTCCAACAGGTTGCGTACCAGTTCAGGGTCTGTCCCATCAACCACTAACATCACACCTTTTTGCAAAAAAGGGTCGTCAATTTGCTCAGAGGCTTCTTCAAGGGCTAACAGCCCTTCTTTTCGGGCTGTATTGGCTAAATCAATTACTTTTGCAATAATGATACCTGCTTCATTTTTTTGTGCCGAGAATGCTTTTCGTACGACTTTGAGAGAATCCAGCACTGTGTATAGCGGATAAGCCACAAAAGTAGCTGCAACGGTACCGCCAACAACAATTAGGATAGATGGCAAGTTAAAGAATGTGACAATGTCGCCATCCTGCATAATTCCCATAATGATAAATGCCAGACCCACCAGGATTCCCACAATGGTTGCTAAATCCAAAACAGCACCCCTTTTCCCTTAGCCGATATCAAATGCTCAGCTGACTATGTATGTTGCGTTTATATTGAATAACCTTTTCCAGAATCTCGTCAACAGAGTCAACCACAACGATTTTCTGGCCGTTGGTTAGTGTAATCACGGTATCTGGTGTTTCTTCAATTGACTGAACAAGTTCAGCGTTAATGATTATTTCGCTTTGATTGAGACGTTTGAGTCTGATCATGAGCACGCTTCCTTTCAGGTTTTCCGGGAGCCGCTACCAGCTCCCGGATTCATTTCCTGTTGAACCTATCGCTTCATGTTGACAACTTCCTGTAACATTTCATCACTGGTGGAGATAATACGTGAATTCGCCTGGAAACCACGCTGGGTGGTGATCATGTTGGTGAATTCTCTTGATAGGTCTGTGTTTGACATTTCAAGGGCACCGGGATTTAGTCCACCAAATCCACCTGCTCCAGGTGCACCGATGATAGCCTGCCCTGAGTTGTTGGTGACACGGTACAAATTACTGCCGGTTTTTTCAAGACCTGCCGCATTTTTGAAGTTTGCCAGAGCGACACGACCGATGATCCGACTTTGGCCATTATCAAAGAATCCGGTGATTTCTCCTGTTGAGGCTACTGAAAAGTCTTCCAGTGTCCCCTGTTTGAAGCCATTGATATTTGGAGCTGAAGCCGTGGATTCGTTGGCAAACATAGTTAAGCCTGCAAAGCTGATCGTAAACGGCAGATCGCCTGCTCCATTGGTTAGCCCTGCACCAATGTTTAGATTTAAGGTTGTTGTTGTGCCAGTAAGTCTGCCGTCTTTATCAAACTCAATTGTTGGGCTTGCTGTCGGTGCAGTCGGCGGGTCAGTGACAGTTCCACCTGTTGCTCCTCCTGCTTGAATGACAGTGCCATCTTTATTTAGGTAGAAGGTTTCCATTGAATACTCACTGATGGGATTATCAGGGTCTGTATTATCCACTCCAGTCTTAACAAAAACTTGCTTGATACGGTGAATACCTCCCAGACCATCATATACTTCAAAGGTTGTTTCGCGGGCAATGTATTGTTCCATTCCTGCATTTACAACCAGACGATCGTCAACAATCGAATATATCCCTGCTGGATCCACAATAGCACCTGCCCAGACAGGTGCTTCGCTGTTCAGATTGCCTTCATACCCCACGCGATCTGTTGCTTCAGCTGGAAAAGACTGGGCTTTGGAAATAACAAGCCCTTCCAAATTGCTTCCCAGAACACCTTCATTGTCTGCCATATATCCCAGTACCCGATACCCATCCGGGGTAACCATATTGCCATCCCGGTCAAGAGCAAAACTGCCGGCCCTGGTGTAACTTCTGTTGAGAAAATTGGCATCGTTGGAAACAATAAAAAACCCATCACCGTTAATCATCATATCTGTATTGTAATCGGTTCGTTCCACAGCTCCACGAATATGAAAGGTATCCATGGATGCCACGTTAATCCCTAAACCCACTTGTTGCGGGTTGGTACCCCCTAGGCCCGCCTGGGGAGACCCGGCGCCTCTCAGGGTTTGGTTGAAGACTTCCTGAAAAGTCACCCGGTTTGCCTTATATCCCACTGTGTTGACATTCGCGATGTTATTGCCGATGGCATCCATGCGAAGCTGATGAGCCCGCAGGCCCGACACAGCAGAGAACATTGATCGCATCATCTTACATGACCTCCTATGAGTTGGTTCACTTCCTCTGTCAGTCGGAAGTGACAAGCCCCCACCACGTGGTCCGGCTTGTTGTTCGTTTTAGACAATCACTGCCCCATCGATGTTGGTAAAAACCTGGTCTTTTAACTGATCCTCCACCGTAGCAGTAATCACTGTTTTGTTCTTCACACTGGCAATGAATGCACGATTATCCATCATAATCAGTGTCTCTTTAATTCCTTTTTTTGCTGCCTGATTGATGCCAGCATCAATGCGCAGTATTTCCTGAGGTGTCAGTTTGATATTTCGCTGCATCAATCTCTCAGTGGCATGTTTAGAAAAAACCACCTGATGCTGTTTCTGCACTTGTTCGTTCAAGATGTGTTTGAAAGAGTTGCCATGATCTGTTGCCGACGTGATTTTTTGATTTCCTGCAGCCGGCTGAACAGGATTGATGGCTGAGTTAATTTTTAGTTCATATGCCTTCATGCTGTCGCCTCCCTGCGAACATACGCTTATGGTTCTGCTACTTCTTCATCCTCATCATTGCCTGCTTCCGCATCCTCGGGATCCGGGTTTTCCGGTACCGGTGCACTGGTGCCCAGATACGCTTCAAGCATTAAGTTCAGTTTTGTTAATTGGGTGGCAATGGTTGTCTGGCTACTCACCAAATTATTATTCATGTGCACCATGTGTTCCATGATTTCTTCATGATTGTTCTTTGAAGAATCGTTGAGATTCTGCATTTGCTCCAGTGAACTGAACTGTGCCATTTGTGCAATGAACTCCCGGTCTTCCATAGGACTTAAAGGATCCTGATTGCTAAGCTGTGTCACCAGAAGTCTCATGAACGCATCTTTGTCCAGCGCGCTATTGTTCTGTCTGCTTTGCTGCGGATCATACTCCCGTGTTTTCCAATCAATTTGATCCACTGTATTCGGCATAATAGACCTCCTTTCCTGTACGTATTCCTGGCTTCACTTATCCCACTTGGTCAAATCTACCTGCTGTTAAATAAGGATTGTGAGATTCCATTTGAACAGAAGCTGTTGCCAACCCATTAACACTTTCTGAGATTTCAGCTTTATTGAGTCTTCGCCGTTGACGAGCTTTCTGAAACTGAAAAGCCCGTTGTTTTTCTGAAGATTCAGGATCTTGCCCAACGAAGACCTCCAACCCTGACAGGTTTACTCCTTTGCCAGAAAGCGCGTCTCTCAGTTGTCCAAAATTTGATTCGATTAAATCGCGAGCCTGTTGTGTTTCGGCATAAATCTTAGCAGTCAGACCATTTTGTTGATTGGCAACAAGCTGGATTGTCAGCTTCCCCAGATTTTCTGGAATCAGCTGCATGGTAACCTGACTTTCATTTTTGCCGTGAATAATCTGGATTTTTTGCATTAATTGTTGTGTCACATCCTGCTGTAAGTGTTCCTTTTGTTGATTAAGCTCCTGGACAAAACTGTTTTGATTAAGCCAGAGTTCCACCTGATTGGGTGTCATTTGGACAAGTGCTTCACCTTGATGATTGATGGTGATACTGGCCGGCTCATGAGACTGCCGTTGTTCTTTTTCCTGCTGGTCTGGCTGTTGTTGGTTCGAGTTGTCCGAAGCGTGAGTTAGGTCAATCACCGCTCCTGCCTTCTGTTCTGCCATACCCGTTGGCGATTTTTCAAACGCAACGATTTCTTGCTTTGTGTCAAGTGCTACTGCCTGTTGACTCTCTTCCAAAGTCGTCGGTTGATGTTCTTTTGCAGCTTGAGACAGTTTTTGCAAACCTTCTTCAGGCATTAGCTCCTGTTGCAGTTTATGAAGGAGCTCTTTCAGTCCTTTTTCACTCTCTACATTACTGCTTTTCATCAGTTGCTGAAATCCTTTAACCATGTCGAGCAATGAATTTGCCAACAACTCACTTTCATTAGCCGCTTTTGATGATACGTGATCTTGATCTGCATCAGCTACTATAATCAGATCGTTCATTTTCAGTGCCTGAAGAAGCGCTGCCAATAGTTCGTCAGGAGGCATTTCCTGCCAGTCTTCCGGAATAACCATCTCCTGGTCAACTTTTGTTTCTTCAGTTTCAAGCACTTTTTCATCTTTCGCGGCTGGCAGATTCAGATTTGTTTCAGGCTGATCTTTTGCTTCTGAAGCTTCATTTTGAAACGTTTGTAGTGTTTCTGACTGTGCAGCATTGCTTTTGTTCATCGGTCGATAGCGTTCATCTTTTCCCCGCTGATTGATTCTGTTATTACTTTTTTCAATTGAGCTTTTCAGCAAGCCATCGAAGGATTCAGATGTAGCTGACCTTTTTTGAACTGAGTTGTCTGCTCTTTGCTGCAAGGCAGGCATCCATACATTTTGATCAACTCTCTGCATATTTTCACCTCCTTTCAGTATAAATGACTGACATATCTATTCTACTCCCCGTAAAGCTTTTGGGAGAGTAAAACCGCTCTTGGGGTACTGAGTTGGCCCAGCAACTCCGAAATTAAGGCTGGCTTCATTTTATTTAGAACATCTATGACTAACTGTTCTTCAGTAATCACAATCTGATCTTCCGGCGAAAAAATATGCTGCTGTACGATGGTGTTGCTCACCAGCATTCGTTCCACCAGAGGTGCCAGCTCTGCTAAATCCATTCGCTGATATACTGCTACCAGTTCCTGTACTTTTCGGTTGTAATCCTGATAGACACTGACTGCTTCTGTTAATTGGTTAGTTCTTCCATCTCTTGATTCAACCAGTTGTTCCAGCTGCATCATTTCCTTTAGAAGTTGTTGCATCATTTCCGGATCTTCAGATCGGGCCAGTATTCTCCCGCCTTTGCTGACACTCATTTGATGGTATAAAAAAGCAAGGTCTGTCAGCGGATGTTCATTTTCAGTTGTCAACAATGGAATAAGTTCATCAACACGTTTTCTGCTGTATAAGTTTGACTGCTGAATCAATACCTGTTCATGACTTAGCTGGAAGGCCACTTGCTTATCAATCTCTGACAAGAGGGATCCCGGCAACTGATTGCGTACCTGCTGAACCAGACTATCATCAAGATAGCGCATATAGTAGGCCGCTTGTGCTGGCGCAAACTGATGAAACAATTGTCCCAACTCTTCAGATCTGATTTCACCGGAGCGATGCATTCTTTGAATTTCGTTGACGGCATTTGGACGTGTTAGCGAGGTGAAATAACTTGACAGGGCCGATGAACGGGCAAGCAGGTCCTGCTCAACCTCTTCAAGGATGCGGACAAGTGTGTCATCATTGACAAATGCCCGCTGTAATTTTTCAGTCACATCTGCCATTTTTCGGGGATTTTCGCGATTCATCATTAACAGTAGATCCTGATAGAGCTGCTCGTCTTCAGCTCGAATTACCAACAGTTTATCGACAATGCGATCCTGATCCATGGTGATATAATGACGGGCAATATCCCGTTTCAAAACATCCTGATCTTCTGGTGTTGGTAAAGACCTGAAGTAATTTCCCGCTGGGCCTGGAATCAAAGACAATACATTGTTTGTGGATTGTTTAAAAGATTCGTTGCTGACATAAAGGACACCTATCGTCACAATGGGAATTAACAATACTACCAAAACAACAATAAGGATAGTTTTAAAGGAACCAGTTTTTTCATCTCTTTCCTGAATGGCTTCCGACATCGCGACCTCCTTGTTGCACAACTATTTCAATGCATTTTTAAAGGATACGAACTGGTCGATACCGGCCCGCTCAATTTTTTGCTCTGTTTCACGAAAGGATTCTAAATCTTTTTCTTTAATTTTTTCAAATTTGCGAGTCTCTTTTTTTGCTTCTACCAATATATTTCGGCATTTTTCCACTTCTTCTTCAGCATCATCAATCATCGTCTGCTGCAGACGGATCAAATCCTGAAACCATTGTATTTGATTTGACTTCAGTTGCATCTCTGACACACGTACCTGTTGGTGGATTGACTCGTGCCAGAGTGACAGTGCTTTCTCGTGTTGTTCGGTTAAATGTGCTAATCTATTCTTTTCTTCCTCCAGCTTTCCAACAGCCTCTCCCAGCTTCATTTTGGCTTCATCTTCTTTTTTTACCTTATAAGCAAGCAGGTTTTCGAAACGAAATTCAAATCCTTTTGGCATTGCCAGCAACTCCCTTACTCTTGAAGCAACTCTGCCATCAATTCAAGCGTGCGATCATATGTCGTCGGCTCATGAACATCTTGTTGGAGAAACTGATTGATGGCTTCTATTTTTTCAATTGCATAGTCAATTTTTCGATTGGAACCTCTTGCATAGGCTCCTATGCTAATCAAATCTTCAGCTTCTTGATATGTTGAAAGGATCTCCTTTACTTCATTCGCCATTCGTGTATGTTCCTTTGCAACGATATTTGGCATTACACGACTTAGACTTGCCAATACATCGATGGCTGGGTAGTGAGTTCTGTTGGCAAGCTTTCTGGATAGTACGATATGCCCGTCAAGTATTCCCCGTACAGCATCGGCAATAGGTTCATTGAGGTCATCACCATCCACAAGAACTGTATATAAGCCAGTGATGGCACCATTTTCAGAAGTTCCTGACCGCTCAAGCAGCTTTGGCAATACCGCAAAAACCGATGGTGTATATCCCTTTGTTACCGGTGGTTCTCCAATTGCAAGGCCAATTTCTCGTTGAGCCATAGAAAATCTGGTAATGGAGTCCATCATCAACATCACATTCAATCCTTCATCCCGGAAATACTCAGCTACTGCACTGGCCAGGAGTGCGCCTTTCATGCGAATCAGAGGAGGTTGGTCTGACGTGGCAACAATGACAACTGAGCGCTTTAAACCATCTTGTTGAAGATCGTTGTCAATGAACTCCCTTACCTCACGACCACGCTCGCCAATCAGGGCAATCACATTGACATCCGCCTGAGTGTTTCTGGCAATCATGCCCAGCAATGTACTTTTACCCACACCACTACCTGCAAAAATACCAATCCTTTGGCCATTACCGCATGTCAGCAGACCATCAATAGCTCTTACACCCAAAGGCAATGCATCCAGAATGCGACTTCTTTCAAGAGGGTTTAGCGGCTGTCCCATCACCTGATAGCTGGTTGAACCCTGAATAGGCGCTTTTCCATCAAGGGGGTTTCCTAAGCCGTCCAAAACTCTTCCCAGCAGCTGGTTGCCAACTTTGACCTTTAAGCTCGTGCCCGTAGCTTCAACTTTGCTTCCCGGACCAATTCCTTCCATATCTCCCAACGGCATTAGCAACACTTTTTTTTCTTTGAAACCAACCACTTCTGCCATGAGAGGTTTTGAATCTTTAAATGTATAGATTTTGCAAATTTCACCAATCCTCACAGAGGGACCAACTGACTCAATCGTCAGCCCAATCACTTGGGATACCCTTCCAAAGTACTTGATTAGTTCTGCCTGCTGGAGCGCTTCATGATATTTATTGAGTTCTATGGCAGGCATTAGTCATCCCCACTTTTCAACAATTCTGTGAAGGCTGCTTCAATTTGACGAAGTTGCGTTTCAATACCGGCATCAACCTGCCCCGAGGCAGTTTCTATGACAACACTCCCCGGACTCATGGAAGGGTCGCTTTTCACCTCTATATCATAGATGCCTTCTGTCATTAAATAGATGCGATTTTGGTAAGCATATACCAAATCGTAATCCATTTCACTCACGTGAATAACCAGATTTTCTGTATAATTGCACTTTTTGAGGCCTTCTTCAATCAGGGTGAAGATGCTCTCTTGATTGTCTTGCATTTCTGACTGAATCACGCGTCGGGAAGTTTGAATGACCAATTGAACAATCTGAGATTCAAGTTCCTTAGCTAATCGATTTCTCTCATCTATCGCCTGTTGTTTAAGTTGCTTCGCTTCCAGCAAAATCGACATCGTTTCCTGATAGCCAGATTCTTTACCCTCTGCAGAGCCAGCCTCAAAACCGGCATGATACCCTTCTTCTTTAGCTTGTTCCAGTGCTTTAAGACTATCCTGGTAGCTTTTCTCGAGAATTTCAGCAGCTTCTTTTTCGGCCTGCTCAATAAGCATCGTTGACTCTTCTTCGGCTTTGGAAATAATGGATTCTCTTTCTTGATGCCATGTTTCATACGCTGGATAGCTTTCATTAGGCATGTCATCATTTTCGGGCAGCGTTATTTCTTTTTTCTGGCTCTGAAAAGCACGTGCTTTAATTTCAATTTTATCGCCGATCTGCAATTGACTGGATTTGTAAATTTTATACAATAATGTCATCCCCTCCACCACGAGCAATAATAATATCTCCGGAGTCTTCCAATTTTCTGATGACATTGACAATCTTCTGCTGTGCTTCTTCCACATCTCGTAGACGTATGGGACCCATAAACTCCATATCTTCACGTATCATTTCAGCCATGCGCTTAGACATGTTGCTGTAGAATACATTTGCCAGTTCTTCCGTGGCTCCCTTGAGGGCAATCGCCATGTCACTGTTGTCAATTTCACGGATGAACCGTTGAATAGAGGTGCTGTCCAGGTTGATGATATCTTCAAAGACAAACATTTTCTTGCGAATTTGCTCTGCCAGTTCAGCGTCTTGAATTTCAAGTGTATCCATGATGTTTTTCTCTGTCCCGCGATCAACTGCATTGAGGATGTCAACAATCGTTTGAATGCCGCCAGCACTGGTATAATCCTGACTTACCAATGATGATAGGTTTTTTTCTAGAACCATCTCCACTTCTTTGATGATCTCGGGAGAAGTTCGATCCATGGTCGCAATCCGTTGTGCAACCTCGGACTGCTTCTCCTGCGGCAATGCTGACAGAACCTGTGATGATTGCTCTGGAGACAAGTATGCCAATATGAGTGCAATAGTTTGAGGGTGTTCATTCTGAATAAAGTTAAGTAAGTGACTTGGGTCTGCCTTGCGAGCAAAGTCGAATGGTTTAACCTGAAGAGAGGCGGTCAGCTTGTTGATGATATCCATGGCTCTTTCAGATCCAAGTGCTTTTTCCAGCACATCTTTTGCGTAGTTAATACCGCCTTCAGAAATGTATTCCTGCGCCACACATATTTGATAAAACTCTTCAAGAATACGTTCCTTTTCTTCAGGTGCCACTTTTTTCATATTGGCAATTTCCAGTGTTAATTCTTCAATTTCTTCATCATGAAGGTTTTTGAAAATCTGCGATGAATACTCCGGCCCCAGGCTGATCAACAAGATAGCAGCCTTCTCTTTGCCGCTCAGTTGACCTTTAGAACCCCGCTTACTCATAATTGTCCACCCCTAATCCTCGCTGAGCCAGTTTCTCAACAGATGTGAAATCGCTTCAGGATTTTTATCAACCAATTTTTCAATTTGTTGTTTTACCTGAGAACCTGACATTTCCAGGTCGAGTTCATCTTCAGGCACTTGGTCTTGAAATGCCATATCCAATTCAAGATCATTCTCTGGTTCTTTTCTGGTGAATCGTCTATATAGAAGAAAACTGCCCACCAGCGCAACCACAGCCAACACCACCAGCAACCACACTGGAATAACCGGAGCAACAGCAGTAGAAAAGTCTGGCACGACTGGTACATCGAACCGTTGAACACCGACCTGAACAACTCTTGTATCCAGGCCAGCGGCTGCAGAGATGATACTCATCAGTTCTGTGCGTTCATCATCCGTTAAGTTGCCATCTGGCAGTGCATCACTATTGATGAAAACCGCAACAGTAATATCTTGAACCTGCCCTTGTGCTTTGATTATTTTCTGTCGGAGTTCGTTGATCTCATAGTTGATCGTTCTACTGGCTTCTTCGTATGTAGTGGTTGTTCCATCCATCTCAACATACTGGACGACATCTTCCACATTTGGGTCTGTTCCAGGGACTGCCCCTCCACCCTCAGAAACAGAGGATCGGTGCAATTCCTGCAGACTTCTGGCTATTCCTTCAGTTTCATCTTCAATTGGTGGTGAAAACTGCTGGATTTCAGTTACTTCACTGTTGAAATCAAGTCTGACATTCGCCATAACAACCACATTTCCATACCCATAAACAGTTGACAAAAAGTCAGTGATGCTTTTTTCAAGGTCACTCTTAACCGTTCGCTGCATAGTGAGCTGGTTGCCTACTTCCATGGCTTCAGTAGATTCCTGGAGTTGGCTCAAAACACGTCCATCGGGTCCGTGAACTGTCACATTTTCTGGAATCAATCCATCAACCGCATTCGACACCAATACTGCAATGCCATTGACACTGGCATCATCAAGCTGGTTTTGTAGATCTAAAAAAACTGATGCTTTTGAAAAGGACTGTTCATCACCAAGGAGAAAACCTGAACGTTCAGGAATCGAGATGTTAACAACTGCCTTTCGGACCCCTGGAATTTCTTCTATGGTAGCTGCCAGAAAGTTTTGTTGGGCCAGTTGAATCCTTCTGGAACGTTCTTCACTTGTCATCATAAAAGAATTGCCCGAAAAAGCCTCTTCAAATGAAAATCTGGCGGTAGGCAGGCCTTCGGTCGCTACAACCACCTGAGCTCTTTTTTCGTCACTCTTGGGCACTTCAATAATTCGACTGGTTGCCCCCAGCTGCGCTCGAATATTATTAGCCTGAAGGGCATTCATAACCTCTCCTGATTGTTGAGGGTCTAAATTGTCATAAAGAACAACATACTCAGTTCTCGTCACATAAAAAATAACGCCCGTCGCAATCAACAGGACCAACGCCAGTGCGACAGCCATAGTGATCTTTTGTTTTTTGGTGTATTGTAGAAAAAACTCATTAAGCTGTGCACGTATTTTTTCAAGAGCCTCTGCCATCGATCCTGTTCACCTCAACTTATTGGTTGATTAAATTTGCATCCGCATTATTTCTCGATATGCTTCCATTACTTTCCCACGCACCGCTGCTACCATTTGAAAAGCAATCTCAGCTTTTTGTCCGGCAATGATCACATCATGCAAATTATCCACTTGACCCGTGGCCAGTTTCTCGGCGTATTGATTTGATTCCAATTGAAGCTCATTGGTTTCCCTAAGGGCGTTCTCCATCACTGCCAAAAATGAACTTTGCTCCTGATTTGTCTGCTTTTGATCAAATAAACCAAGGCTGCTTTCCGTCATTAAACGACTGACCGACATCAATTCCATTGTTCATTCCTCCCGAATCTTTAACCTATCTTCCAATTTCCAGTGCACGTTGAGCCATATTTTTTGATGTATTCATGGCATTAACATTCGCCTCATATGCTCTGGATGCAGTGATCAAATTGGCCATTTCGGTCATGATATCAACATTGGGCATTTCCACATATCCTTCACTGTTTGCGTCAGGATGGCCTGGATCATACACCATTTTATTAGGTGCTGGATCATGATGAATGCCTGTTACCTCAACGCCACCAATGCCATATTGATTTTTGCTTGCCTGATTGAGGAAATGTGAGAAGGGAAGAGGAGATGTTTTTTCTCGAAATGTAACAACCTGTCGTCGATAGGGTGTGCCGCTGGCAGTTCTTGTGGTATTCGCATTTGCAATGTTCTTAGAGATAACATCCATGCGAAGTCTTTCGGCAGTCAATCCCGTCGCGCTAATGTTCATCGAATTGAAGAGGCTCATGGCTATTTACCTCCTTCTGTAATGGCTGTGCGCAATCTCTGAAAACTACTGTTCACTCGCGCACTGAGTGTTTGATATAACAGTTCATTTTTCACACGCTCGGCTGATTCAACATCGATATCAACATTGTTGCCATCTCTTCGAGTACTGTAAGATTGATGTTGTCTTACCTCATGTCGAACATCATCTATAGAAGCCGTTCCAATAGGCATATGCCGTTGATGTGTTTGCCAGCCCGCAAGGGATGAGCCGTTCAGCACATTCTGGAGAATCGATTCAAATTCAACGCTGCTTTTTTTAAATCCCGGCGTGTTCACGTTGGCGATGTTATTGCTGATAACTTCGTTTCGCTTCCACGATGCATCTAACGCTTTCGACATCATGTCAACATTTTGATAGAGATTTATCATTCTCGAGCTTCCTCCTTGTAAGTTGATGTTGGAAGAATGTATGCGCTATGCAAATCACCTGATGGGACATTATTTCACAAAGTCTATTATAGCACAGTGAAAGATTTTGGGGTCTTTTTTTTGAGCTTTTAACATATATTAAGACCATAGGATCAGTTATTACACCCTAAATACCGATCCTTAAATATATGGAAAAAAGAAGCCATTGAATAACGACTTCTTTCTTGTATCAATTTGTCACTATTGTTACCGTTTTAACTTTCGTAATTCCTCCAACAAACGTGTATTAAGAATACGGATATGGGTTCCTTTCATACCCAACGAGCGGGATTCGATCACTCCGGCGCTTTCAAACTTGCGAAGGGCATTCACAATAACCGATCGTGTAATTCCCACACGGTCAGCAATCTTGCTGGCGACAAGCAGCCCTTCAGTCCCGTTCAGTTCATTGAAGATATGTTCCACCGCCTCAAGCTCTGAATACGAAAGTGTGTCAATTGCCATTTTAACGACTGCTTTCTTGCGGGCTTCTTCTTCAATTTCATCAGATTTGGCTCTCAGAATTTCCAGACCAACAACAGTCGCACTGTATTCTGCCATCACCAAATCATCATCAGCGAACTCAGTGTCGTGCCTAGCCAGCACCATCGTCCCCAATCGTTGACCACTTCCGTTGATGGGAACCACCGTCACCAATTTATTATAACTTTGCACATCATACTTGAAAAGCTTAAGCAGTGCGTCTTTGGTGATGTTTGACTGTGTTTCTGTAACAAGAAGTAGTTGTTCGTTGTATTCTTCAGGAAATCTCTTTTCGCCGGTTTGCTCATCCAGGATAATCGGGCAGTCTGAAGTATCTGTCAAGCTGACACCAAGCACTTTTCCTTTCGAACTGGCAACATAGACATTTGCATCAAGAATATCGCTGAGGGTTCTGCACAATTCATTGAAAGATACGGCATTTTCTGATGATTTTTGAAGAATCGAATTGATTCTTCTGGTTTTTTCCAATAATGAAGCGGACATTACGGAACCTCCTTTTAGTTGTCGTTGTTATATGTGATCTTTCATATAACGTTTCTTCTGCATAATCAAATCCTAACACAATTATTCAAAAAATTCAACTTGTTTTTTCCGTCGTTTCCTCAAAATGTGCTTTTTCAAATCCGCACGTTTTGTCGGGACAAACCAGTTTAGTTTCTTTTTTGGTTTTTTTAATGGTCAGCAACGATTGACATTTGGGACATTTTTCATTTACAGGCTGATTCCACGAGACAAACCGACATTCCGGAAACTGGTTGCAGCCATAAAAGACGCGCCCTTTTTTGGATTTGCGTTCTACTACCTCTCCATTATCACATAGAGGACATGGGATTCCCAGCTTTTTAACGAAAGGTTTCGTATTGCTACATTCTGGATAGTTTGAACAAGCAAGAAATTTTCCATACCGCCCATACTTGATCAGCATTGGTGAACCACATTTGTCACACAGTTCATCACTTTCTTCAACAAAGTCAACTTCTTCAACATGTTCATCAGCATGTTTCAGCATTACTTCAAATGGTTCAAAAAATGAACGTATAATTCGCTTCCATTCTTCGTTGCCTGCTTCCACTTCATCCAGCTGCTTTTCCATCTCTGCTGTGAAATTGACTTCAATAATTTGACCAAAATAATCTTCAAGAAGTCGGGTGACTAACACTCCCAACTCAGTTGGCTTCAAATTCTTACTTTCTCTGATCACATATCCTCTTGAAAGAATTGTGCTGATGGTCGGTGCGTAGGTGCTGGGACGTCCAATGCCAAGTTCTTCCATCGCTTTGACCAGACTTGCTTCTGTATATCTGGCTGGCGGCTGGGTAAAATGCTGGGACGGCGTTGTGGCGTCTATATCAAAAATATCTCCCTCTTCAAGCCTTGGAAGCAATTGATCTTTCGCTACTGTGGCAAAACTATATACTTTCAGAAAGCCATCAAAAATCAAGCGGGAACCATTGGCTTTAAACTGGCACTCTTTTACATCGAACATGGCAACGATTGATTGATATCTTGCTGATTGCATACGGCTGGCGACGAATCGTTCCCAAATAAGTCGGTATAGTTTATACTGATCATTTGACAAAAATGATTTCAGTTCATCTGGGGTCTTCAAGACATCCGTTGGTCGAATGGCTTCATGCGCATCCTGAACTGCACCGCCTTGTTTTTTCTTTTTTGCAACACTGCTTTTGCTTTTGCTCAGATATTCTTTTCCATATTTATCCAGGATATAAGCCTGCACACCGGCCTCGGCTTCCTCTGATATTCGGGTTGAGTCTGTTCTTAAATAGGTAATAAGACCGACACTTCCATCCTTGCCAAGATCGATTCCTTCATAAAGCTGTTGTGCCACCATCATGGTTTTTCGTGTAGCAAAACCAATACGATTTGAAGCTTCTTGCTGCAAGGTACTGGTTGTGAACGGCTCTGCCGGATTGCGTTTCTTTTCTCCTTCTTTTATATGAGAAACAGACAACGTAGATTGATCAATGCGCTGTAATATGCGATCAACTGCATCCTGGTTTGGTAATTTCTTGTTGCCATTTTCATCCTGATGAAAAGCAACTTTCAACCGGTCTTTTCTTGAGTTAACAATGTCCAACTCTAAATTCCAATACTCCTGGGGTATAAAACGTTTAATTTCTTCTTCACGGTCTTTGATCATTTTAGTAGCAACTGACTGCACACGCCCCGCACTAAGACCTTTTCTCAGTTTTTTCCACAATAATGGACTCAGCTTGTAGCCAACCAGGCGATCCAACACGCGCCTAGCCTGTTGAGCGTCAACCAATTGCTTATCAATTACACGGGGGTTTTTCACAGCCGTTTTAATGGCATTTTTTGTAATTTCATTGAAAACAATCCGACACGGTTCTTCATCGGAGAGGTTGAGTGCCTTTGCCAGATGCCATGAGATGGCTTCGCCTTCCCGGTCAAGGTCAGTTGCCAGTAATACTTTTTTAGCTTTTTTTGCTTCCTTTTTTATCTCATTCAATATCGGACCTTTGCCTCGAATGGTAATATATTGCGGTTCAAAATCATGGTCAATATCCACTCCCATTTTACTTTTAGGCAGATCGATGATATGACCCACAGTCGCTTTAACTGTATAGTGACTACCAAGAAATTTCTTTATGGTTTTGGCTTTTGCCGGCGACTCGACAATGACCAGTGATTTGGACATGGAAACACCTCATTTGCATTTTAAAAACTCACGGTCGATTATATCAGGTTTTCAATATACTGTAAATGTTTTACCGGGCAGTTGTTGAATCAGGCCTTTCAGCTCGAGTACCGTCAGAAGCGAGTTGACTTCAGATACCGTTCTTCCAAGTCGATAAATTAACATCTCCATTTGTACCGGTCCCTCCGCAATCAAGTTCATCACTTCAAGTTCTGCCAGACTGAGCTGATTTTTCCAATCACCAGAATCTCTCACGGTTTTCGTTGAGTTCTTAACTTCTGGATAAGCATCAAGAAGATCATCGGTCTCCAGCACCATTCTTGCACCGTCACGAATAAGACGATTGGTCCCTGCACTTGATTTCTGATTGACATTGCCAGGCAATGCAAAAACTTCCCGTCCCTGCTCCATTGCAAAGTCAGCAGTAATTAATGCGCCACTCTTTTCACCAGCTTCCACGACAAACACACCTCGACACAACCCACTAATAATGCGATTTCTAGCCGGAAAGTAGTGTTTTTGAGGCTGTACACCAGGACCATATTCGCTCACCAGAGCCCCTGACTCTTCTATCTGATGGTAAAGAGATCGGTGTGCTGCAGGATATATTCCATCAATGCCGCCACCCAACACACCAATGGTATAACCGGCAACATCCAGCGTGCCTTGGTGTGCAGCAGCGTCAATCCCATAAGCTAATCCGCTGACGATCCCAATACCTTTGTTTGAAAGCTCCCGACTAAAGTGATCGGCCGCCCAAATTCCATAGCTTGTCGCCCGGCGTGCTCCAACAATGCCGAGAAATGGCAACTGCTTATCGAAGTGTCCTTTTATGTAAATCACCCACGGGGGGTCAAAAATGTGTTTTAAGTCTTCCGGGTATTCTTCATCCAAAAGTGTCTGGATGGAAAATTTATCCTGTGCGCAAAATGTGGTTTCCAACAGTTTTCCCCTGTTCTTGATACTGCTTGAAAGCAATCCTTTCATCTGTGGCCCTATTCCAGGTATGGATTCAATTTGATTTTCCGTAAGACTCATAACTTCTGAAAATGAATCGCAATAATCTCTAAGAACTGTCAGAGACTGAGAGTAATGACAGCCCGCCAAGCTCAAAGCAATAAGAGCATCTCGTTCTTTCATGGCATCAACTCCTTTTAAAATGATGCATGTTCCGAAACTGAAGTGCTTCAGCCAAGTGTTGCTGCCGGATGATTTCCGAGGCATCCAAATCAGCAATTGACCGAGCGACTTTTAAAATGCGGTGATAGCCTCTTGCACTTAGCTTCATACGATCAAATGCCTGCTTCATCATTTTCTCTGCATCTGGCTCAAGTGGACAGTATTGGTTAATTTGGGAAGGCTTTAAACCTGCATTAGTATAGCATGACGCTTTTTTGTAACGGTGTTGTTGTATTTCTCTTGCTTTTCTGACTTTTTCCCGCACATTTGCAGTGTTTTCTGAAGGCGTCTCCTTTGTCAGATCTTCATATGCAATACGTCTGGATTCAACGAACAAGTCTATCCTATCGAGCATTGGTCCAGATATTCTATTGGTATATCTTTGAACCTGATGAGGAGCACATTGACATATGTGTCCCTTTTCTTCAAACCCTGCATATCCGCAAGGACAAGGATTCATCGCCGCAACTAACATAAACTCACTGGGAAAAGAAAATGAACCCGCTGATCTTGAAACGATGACACAACCGTCTTCCAGTGGTTGTCTGAGAATTTCCATTGAGCGTTTGTCAAACTCAGGCAATTCATCCAAAAAAAGAACACCTCGATGGCTAAGGGAAATCTCTCCTGGTCTCGGAATTCGACCACCGCCTGCAAGAGCCACCGCCGAAGTCGTATGATGTGGTGCTCGAAAAGGCCGTTGCCTGAAAGATGCATTTTCAGGCGTCAGTAAACCTGCCGCACTTTGAATCACTGCCACTTCCATCGATTCATTGAAAGACATTTCCGGCAAAATTGCCGGTAATCTTCTTGCTGCCATGGTCTTCCCAGAACCAGGCGGGCCGATTAGCAGTAAATTATGTGCACCAGCGGCTGCAATTTCAAGTGATCGTTTCACATTTTCCTGTCCACGCAAATCAGCCAAAACAGGCCTTTCTTGCTTATGATCAGGACTGTTTTGTGAAAATGTTTCTGATTCAGCAAACGTTAAACCCTTCTGAATCATCGAGTTCAGTTCCCTCAAGTTTTTGGGAAAACAGCATTGCAACCCTTTTAACAACCCCGCTTCGTATCGGTTTTCCCATGGCAGAATGACCCGGCGATAACCCTGTCGTTGAAGCTCCATCATCATAGGTAACGCGCCATTAATTCGAAGAATAGAACCATCTAATGACAGTTCACCCAGCATGATTGCCTCTTTCAATGGTTCCGCGGGCAATTGGCCTGTGGAGAACAATATGGCTAAAGCAATGGGCAAATCAAAATGGCTGCCTTCCTTACGAGAGTCTGCTGGTGCCAAATTAACTGTCACTCGCTGCATTGGAAACTGAAACCCGCTGTTATCAATTGCTGCACGCACTCTATCACGCGATTCTTTTACCGCCGCATCGGGTAATCCAACAATGTTAACCGCAGGTAATCCATTGGACGTATCCACTTCAACATCGATTTTCAACACATGTAAACCAGTCAGGCTGGCTGTTGTCGTTTTTGAAAGCATCACTGTTCGCCCTTCCTTCTGATTTCCTTCACAGCAATGTGTACAAGTAACAGATGGTTTACCTATACAACTTCGATGTCCCTTGTCAAAAGCAATTATCCATTGAAAGTAAAAGCATTTTCAATATGATTAATCTGTTCTTCTCCATTTTTACATAAAATTTCAATCACATCGAAGCGGAATAATAGGTGGTTGATTCTATATCGCTGAATATACTGCTGCGCAATTTGATATATTTTCTTTTGTTTTGCATACGTTACCGATTCTCTGGGCAAGCCATATTGAGTTGACTTTCTAGTTTTAACCTCCACAAAAATAAGTATATGATCACGCCGCATGATGAGGTCCACTTCACCCAAACGACACCGATAGTTTCGACAAACGAGCTGATATCCATTTTTGATAAGATGTAGCAGCGCTGCCTGCTCACCTGCTTTTCCGGTCACTTGATTCATTATCTTAACCCTTTCCATTCATCAGTTTTCGAATAAATGTCAACCGATGCAAAGGACTTGGTCCATACTTCAGTAGAGCTTCCCGATGATTTTTGGTTGCATAACCTTTGTGTTGATTAAGTCCATATACCGGGTACTGCTCATGCCATGATTCGCACATCTGGTCACGTATGACTTTTGCGACGATGGATGCAGCTGCAATTCCGTGAACCTGATCTTCGCCATGTATCAATGACCTTTGGGGATACGGAAGATCAAGCACTTCAGCATCAATCAACAACGCCTCCGGTACTATCAGCTTTCCTTCTTTATCCCGGAGATCTTCAACCGCTAACTTCATCGCTTTTCGCGAGGCCTGTTTGATGTTGATACGATCAATTTCTTCAGCTGCTACCACACCAATGCCAACGGCCAATGCTTTTTCTTTGATAACCAAATATAGGGACGTGCGTTTTGATGGAGACAGCTTCTTTGAATCTTTCACACCATCCAGATGCTCATAGGGCTTTAGAATCACAGCAGCAGCTACGACTGGGCCGAAAAGACAACCGCGCCCAACTTCATCACAGCAGGCGATGCGGTGAATGTTTTTGTTCCAAAGAAGTTCTTCATGGTGAAATGGCTTCATGCAGTCACCTCATCCAATGGCTTTTCCAATGTAATACGCCCCAACTTACCACTCCGAAACTCTTCCAGCAAAATTCGGGCGATTCGCTGATAATCAATTTCGCCTGCCTTTAAAAGACATCCTCTTGCTTGGCCAATGGAATCAATATAGTCTATCAGCGGCTGAGTGACATCTCCTCCATATCGAGATTCCAGCAATAGTGGGTAATGTGTTTGCAATGTTTGCAATAGATTCCAAGCTAGTTCCTGTTGATCGACGATTTCATCACGAATTGCACCGGTCTGAGCTAGTCGGATTCCTGTGGCGGCATCCTCAAATTTCGGCCAAAGAATACCTGGCGTGTCTAATAATTCTATTCTGTCATGAACACGAATCCATTGCTTTCCTCTGGTAACGCCAGGTTTATCACCGGTTTTGGCGCTGCCTTTTCCTGCCAGCTGATTAATGAGCGTTGATTTGCCCACATTGGGAATTCCCACAACCATTACCCTGGCCGGCCGCGAATTTCTCCCCCTGGCTTTCAGTTGTGCCGCCTTTTCCTTAAACACCTTGTCAACAGATTCTTGCACCAGACGGTTAATACCACTCCTGGTTGCATTCACCTGAATCACTTCAAGGCCCTGTTGCTGAAAATACACTTGCCATAGTTTGTTCATGTGTTCATCGGCAAGGTCAACTTTGTTCAACACAACGATCCGCTTCTTATGTTGTAACAGGTTTGCCAGCTTCGGATTACTGCTGCTGTACGGTATGCGAGCGTCAAGAAGCTCCAGCACCAAATCTACCAACTGCAATTGCTCTTTCAGCAGGCTTTCTGTTTTTTTCATGTGTCCCGGGTACCAGTTAATGCTCATTTATTCACCCCTATAATGAAAGGGACTTCAAAGAGTCCCTTTTCACTACCGTTTTTCTTTGATTTTAAAAGCAGCTTTACCGATACGGTCACGGATATAGTGGAGTTTTGCTCTGCGAACCTTACCTCTTTTCATCACCTGAATCTTTTCAATCTTAGGTGAATGAACAGGGAAGGTTCTTTCTACACCAACACCTGAAGCAATTCTTCGAACTGTAAAGGTCTCACGCAATCCACCGCCCTGACGTTTGATGACGATTCCTTCAAACACCTGGATTCTTTCGCGATTGCCCTCTTTAACCTTGACATGCACTTTAACAGTATCACCCGTGTTAAACGTCACTTGATCCTGCTTTAAATGCTCTTGTTCCAATGTGCGAATTAAGTCCATGTTTGTCCCTCCTTCCTCAAGAACGTTCGTATGTTTACCATTTCATAGAGGAACGTTCGTCATCCTGCCATTATAACATGCAGGTACCTCTGGTACAATCCATTTATGATTCTTGCTTCAGTTTTTCAAGCCACTGAAGTTCTTTGGGAGATAACTCAGCTTTTGCGATCAGATCTGGTCTTTTTTGCCAGGTTTCACGAATTGACTCCCACCTGCGCCACTGTCGAATGTGTTCGTGATTTCCCGAAAGTAATGTGCGAGGTACTTTCAACCCACGATATTCGGGCGGGCGGGTGTAATGAGGGTATTCCAGCAAATCATTATAATGCGATTCATCCATGTAGCTTTGTTCATCTTTTAAGACACCGGGTATCAGTCTGACAATCGCATCAATCATCACTGCCGCCGGTAATTCGCCGCCAGTCAGCACATAATCGCCTATGGAAATCTCATCTGTCACCAGCGAATCAATGATGCGTTGATCAACGCCTTCATAATGACCACACAGAAAAATCAAAGCCTCTTCGCAGGCAAGCTCTACTGCCATTTTCTGTGTGAAAGTGTTTCCTTTGGGTGTGCAGTAAACCGTGCGGATTTTTTGATTGCCAGTGAGTTGCTTTGTCACATTGGAATGGGCTTCAAAAATAGGCGGCGGCGTCATCACCATGCCTCCGCCACCCCCATAGGGATAATCATCCACACTTCTGTGTCGGTCATTGGCATAATCACGAATCTGATGACAGTTAATGGAAAACAATTCTTTATCTCGTGCACGCTTGACAATGCTGTGACTGAAAACTTGTTCCAACAGTTCGGGAAACAATGTCAGAATATGAATTTTCATGAAAGCATCCCTTCAATGGGATCAATGACAATTTTTCCGTCTTCAGGAAGTATTTCCAGTACAAACACTTTCACTGCAGGCACCATCCATTCATCCTTCCCATCAGGAGAGGTGATGACATACACATCGTGAGCAGCCGTGCTGATAACTTGCGTCAGGGTGCCCATTTCTCGTCCATCCGGATAAACCGCCTGTAAGCCAACTAAGTCAGAAACATAGTGCCGGTCAGCATCCAGAACCGGCCGTTGGGTTTCGTCAGTGTAGAGGTGCTTACCACGAAGCATCTCTGCCTGGTCGATGTGATTCAATCCTTCAAAGTACAGTATCACATCTTTGGGTCTGATTTTAACCTCACTTATAACCCACTTCTGATCACTGCCTTCAATGTATACCCATTCCAATTCCAGAAATCGGGCAGCATCATCTGTCATAGGGCGGACACGCAGTCCTCCCTTGATTCCATGTGTCGTAGCAATAAAACCAACTTTAAGATATTTCATGTTTGAAACCTCCATCGCCAGATTTTTCAAATGTCTGTTACTGGCGCTGTTGGAATCTGTCTGGCGTTACAGGATTTCCACAATGACCTTTTTGCTTTCTTTTGTCGCCGCTGCTTTAATCACAGTGCGGATTGCTTTGGCAATTCGGCCTTGTTTTCCGATCACTTTTCCCATGTCTTCAGGCGCAACACGAAGCTCAATGATGATAGAAGAACTATTTTCCACTTCGTTTACCTGCACCTGATCCGGATGGTCCACCAGGGCTTTCGCAATAAGTTCCACCAGATAGCCCATGTCTTGATCCTCCCTCGCTCACCAGGATTATTGCTGCAGGACGCCATTGTTTTTCAGCAACACTCGAACTGTTTCGGTTGGTTTTGCACCATTAGAAATCCATTTTTGTGCCTTTTCCTGATCAATTTTAATTTCTTTGGGTTCTGATACAGGGTTATAGTAGCCAATTTCTTCAATGAATCGTCCGTCTCGAGGTGCTCGGCTGTCAGCCACAACAATACGGTAGAATGGACGTTTTTTAGCACCCATGCGCTTCAATCTGATTTTTACTGCCATGCTTTTTCACCTCCCTTTCATGCTTCTGGGACTTTCCTCCGGCAAAATGATTGCTCCAAGGAAATCCATTTATCAGTAAAGGTTTACATGCCGGGAAATGGCATTTTAAACCGTCCACCCTTTTTCATGCCCTTCTCCATATCCATAAACTGTTTCATCATTTTTCGTGTCTGTTCAAACTGTTTCAGCAATTTATTGACTTGCTGAATACTGGTGCCACTTCCCATAGCAATTCGCTTGCGTCTTGATCCGTTAATCAGGCCGGGATTGGAGCGTTCTTCCCGGGTCATTGACTGAATAATGGCTTCAATGTGTACCAGTTCCCGGTCATCAACTTCCAGATTCTTCAGTTGTTTGCCTCCCATTCCCGGAATCATCTGCAACACCTGGCTAAGAGGTCCCATATTTTTCATTTGCTGCAACTGATCGAGAAAATCATCGAAAGTGAACTGTTGTGTTCGCATTTTTTTCTCGAGTTCCTGGGCTTTTTTCAGATCAATATTGGATTGTGCTTTTTCAATCAGGCTAAGCATATCCCCCATACCCAGTATTCGAGAAGCCATTCTGTCAGGATGAAATGGTTCAAACTCATCAATTTTTTCGCCCATTCCTGCGAACTTAATCGGCTTTTGCGTGACTGCTCGAACAGAAAGTGCTGCACCGCCACGTGTATCACCATCAAGTTTTGTGAGAATCACACCGTCAATACCAATTTGCTCGTGAAACTGTTCTGCTACATTCACGGCATCCTGACCAGTCATGGAATCGACCACCAACAAGATTTCCTGTGGTTTAACAGCTGCTTTAATCTGCTGCAGTTCTTCCATTAACAGTTCATCAATATGCAGCCGCCCGGCAGTATCAATAATGACAGTATCAAGTCCCTGTCGATTGGCGTGTTCAACAGCAGCCTTGGATATATGCACCGGACTCGTTCCGTCTCCCATGGAGAAAACCGGCACATCCACTTGTCCGCCCACAGTTTTCAATTGCTGAATAGCTGCCGGGCGATAAATGTCACAAGCAACTAACAAAGGATTCTTTTGCTGTTTCTTTAGATGTTTTGCCAGTTTGCCACACGTGGTTGTCTTCCCCGAGCCCTGAAGACCCACCATCATATAGATTGTGGGGGGTTTGGAAGAAAAAGTAAGCTTGCTCTGGCCACTTCCCATCAAGGCGGTTAACTCTTCATTGACAATTTTAATCACGTGTTGTCCCGGGGTCAGGCTTTCCATTACTTCGTCTCCTACCGCCCGATCAGATACACGTTTGATAAAATCTTTCACCACTTTGAAGTTAACATCTGCTTCCAGCAAAGCCAGCTTTACTTCACGCATGGCTTCCTTCACGTCTTTTTCAGTAAGTTTCCCCTTGCTTTTCAGTTTACTGAGCGTATTTTGAAGTTTTTCGGAAAGTCCTTCAAATATCATAGGGCATGCTCCTTAAGAGGTGCTAATCTGATTAAGCTGCTCCAACGAAGACTTAATTCGTTTGATATGTGTCATTGATCCCTTAACAGCTTCAACGCCACTCATTTCCACTTCCATTTTTGCCAGGCATTCTTTCATTTGCAGAATAATACCGCTTTGACGCTGAAATATTTTCAGCAAACTCATCCGTTCTTCATATTGTTCCAGAAGTTTCTCTGTTCGCTTCAAATGATCATAAACTCCCTGTCGGGAGATGGTCATTTCTTCAGCAATTTCAGCCAGTGTAAAATCCTGGTTGTAGTAAAGATCCATCATTTGACGCTGCTTTTCAGTTAAAAGCGCCTGGTAGCAATCATAAAGCAATAAGATACCCGTGTTTTTATCCATCATTCTTTTCACCACTGTAAAGGTTATTTGCTTTACGGACACAAAGACATTTTACTTGATTCTCATATGCTTGTCAACCTTATATTTTGGTATCATCAACATTTGTATTTTCGTCGGTGTCTCCCAAAAGCGCCTCCGCAAATGAACTGGGATCAAAGGGTTGAAGATCCTCCAACTGTTCTCCTACACCAATCATTTTGACTGGCGTGCCCATTGACTTGGTGATCGCCAGCACGATACCTCCTTTTGCAGTTCCATCAAGTTTTGTCAGTACAATTCCCGTTAACTGGGCAACTTCACCAAATACTTTCGCCTGCTGGAGGGCATTCTGTCCGGTGGTGGCATCGAGAACCAGCAACACTTCTTTTTGAGCTTCTGGATATTCCCGGTCAACAACGCGAAAAATTTTACCCAATTCGTTCATCAGATTCTTCTTGTTGTGAAGCCTGCCTGCCGTATCACAGATTAAAATTTCACAGTTGCGCGCCTTCGCAGCATGAATGGCATCAAAGATGACTGCTGCAGGATCAGAGCCCTCTTGGTGACGTATTACAGGCACTTGGTTGCGCTGCCCCCATACTTCCAGTTGATCGATGGCACCGGCCCGGAATGTATCTCCCGCTGCCAACATCACCTCTTTCTGCTGTTGTTTGAAATAATGTGTCAGTTTTCCAATTGTCGTTGTTTTACCGACACCATTAACACCCACTACCAACACAACAGCGGGCGGTGGCTCCACCTGAAGTTCTCGATTTCCCGTGCTTAAAATATTGATGATCAGTTCTTTCAGAAGTGCTTTAACCTGATGTGGATCATCAGTTTTTACTTCTTTTACTTTTTCTCTTAATGATTCTATTAACTCCATTGTGATATCAAACCCAAGGTCTGCAGTGATGAGAATCTCTTCCAGCTCATCGTAAAATGCTTCGTCAATTTTGCCATATCCACTGATTAAGGCGTCAATTCTATCGGTAAATTCTTTTGTTGTTTTACTTAATCCTTGCTTTAATCGTTGAAAAAAACCTGTTTTAGTTTGTTCACTCACTAGTAGTTCCTCCCTGATTACTCATTTGCAGCATTTTTCACTGCTGATATCAGCCAGTCATCATCTCACGCTTGACTTCTTCCAGTTTTAGTGGCAGCAAGCTGGAAACCCCTTTCTCCTGCATCGTAATGCCATAAAGTGTATGTGCGCGTTCCATCGTCTGTTTTTTATGAGTCACTACAATGAATTGAATTTCTTTTGAGAGATCAATTAGAAAATCAGCAAAACGACTGACATTGGCATCGTCTAAAGCTGCTTCAATTTCGTCCAAAACACAAAAGGGTGAAGGCTTTACCAGTAAAATACCGAAAAGAAGAGAAATCGCCGTTAATGCTTTTTCTCCACCGGATAGAAGCGACAAATGTTGAAATTTTTTGCCTGGCGGCTGCGCTATAATATCAATTCCCGTTGTTAAAAGATCTTCCGGGTTCTGTAGTACGAGTTCAGTATTGCCACCTCTGAATAAGCGCTGAAAAACAGCTTTAAACTGCACCTGGATCTTATCAAACTGTTCCTGAAACTGTTGAATCATGTGTTTTTCCAGCTCAGAAATAATCGTCTCCAGAGACTGCCTTGCCTGCAGCATATCTTCCTCTTGATTAGTTAGGAATTCATAGCGCTCTTTTACACGTCGATATTCATCCAAAGCCCCCACATGCACCTCTCCCAGTAACTGCATTTCTTGCTTCAGTCCTGGAAGATCAGATGGTTTTAAAGAGCCTTCCGGCTGGCTGTTCAGCCAGATCTTTGCCTGCGTAGGGTTCATTTCGTGATACTCCAGCAGTCGGTCTATGACCTGTTGACGTTGCCATTCCTGTTTAGATAAGCGCAGCTCTGCCTGGTGATTTTTCTCAATAAGGCGTTGTTGATTCTCATTATGCAGCAACCGATCTTTCTGCTTCAACCGAAGTTCTTTTTGAATGCGGGTCTGATTTTCCTGCACTTGCTGCAAACTTAGTTGTTCCTCTTTCAGTTTGCTATTTTGAACGGTTTCTTTCTCTTTCAACTTCTGCATAGCATTGTGTGTATCAGTTTGTTTACTGTTTGTTTCTTCAAGATCTTTAAGTAATTGTAATTCTCTCATTTTCAGTGATTGGTGCCGCATTTCCATGTTCTTCTTTTCTGCTTCCAGTGCTTTGTTTTTTTCGCGATGAGCAGCCAACGCCACCTGCTGTTCACCTGCAATCTTTTTTAGCTCGTTTAACTGAGACAGCAATTGTTGCTGCAGTTCCACTTCACGCTCCACTTCTGCCCGCACACCAGCAAGTGCGTTCTCCTTATCATCCAGTTCTTTCCGTAATTGTTTCAACTCATTGCCAAGATTTTTTAAATGATTTGACAGTTGCTCCTGTTCCTGATTAAAACGGTGAATTCTTTGAGTCAACAAAGAAATCTGTTGCTGTAAATGGTCAATTTCCCCTTCACATTTCACCAGTTGATGCTCTTGTTGTGTGCTTTCCTGTCTCTGCTCCATTAAGTGAGTTTTGATTGAACTCCGCTTAATATTAAGTTTATCCATGTGAGATTCTGTCAAATTGCGTTTCTCAGCAAGTTGATGTATTTCCTTGCCAAGCTCTTCAATTTCTCGTTTCCGAACCAAAAGCCCATCCTGTTGGGCTGAAACACTCCCCCCTGTCATGGATCCGCCGGGCTGCATTAAATCTCCTTCTATTGTGGTCAATTTCACCTGATGCTTTAATTCCCGGGCAAGACGAATGGCTGTATCCAAATCATTCGTCACCACTACTCGCCCTAACAAATTTTGAAAAACAGACTGATATGGGCTTGGAAAACTGATGAGATCAATGGCACAGGCCGCTGCTTCTTCATATTTTTCAACAATTTGCTGTTCATAATGGTTCAAAGTGCGACCTTTGATCACGTTAATGGGTAAAACCGTCACCCTCCCCTGATGATTACTTTTCAGAAAATCAATCAACTTTTTTCCCTGAGACTCTTCATCAGTCACTAAGTATTGCAATGCTGGTCCCAAAGATGTTTCAATGGCAGTCTCATAGCCCTTTGGTACTCTCAGCAAATCAGCAATCACACCGTGGAAACCACCTGCCAGCTCAGGATTTTGCTGTACCGCTCTCAACACATTCCTCACGCCCCGCTGGAATCCTTCAAAGGTTTTTTCCATGTTCACCAGTGTATTTTTCCTGTGCATGCGTTGATCGTGTTCTTGATTCAACTGATGCAGCTGTTTCTCCATCTGCATCAGCTGGCGTTCAACTTCTTCCAGTGACGCTTCTGAAGCTTCCATTTCACCAGCGATCATCACCAGTGCTTTTTTTAATGCCCTTAATTCAGTATCCGCCATTTGTTGCTTTTGCTGCGCTTCATCGGCTTCTAATTCAATCACCTTGTGATCTTCCTGCAGTTGCTGCTGCCGTTGAATGGCCGCATCTTCCAAAGCTTGTACCCTTTCGATACGCGCCTTCAGACCTGCAATCTGATTGAGAGATTCTATGATGCCCGCCTTGTTGCTCTCCAACTGATTCTGCCTTTGTAACAACTGGCTGTTTTCCAGTTGTACTCTTTCATTGAGTTCGGCCATTTTCTCTTCCTGTTCAGTGTATCTGTGCTGTTGATGCAACAGCTTTTCTTCTAACTGCTGGAGATTCTCATTTTCCTGGCAAATTTCAAAATGCAATTGACCTGAGGTTGCATTCAATCTATTATTTTGGTCCTCCAAATGCTCCATGCGCTGTTTATGGAGGCGATACTGAGTATGGTTTTCTTCCAGTTCTGTTTCCATTTCTTTTATGCGTCGACCAATCAACTCTTTTTCCGCTTCGCAATGTTGCACTTCATTTTCGGATTCTTGAAGTTCCTTTTCCAACAACACTAACTCGGCCTGAATCTCACTCAGCATTTGCTGCCAACGCTGCTGTTCAAGCCTGATCTGATTAATTCCATCGTCAGATTTTATGATATCTTTAAGGAAATGATCTACTTCAAGCCTGCGTATTTTTTCCCGCAGATTCAAGTATTTTTCCGCTTTTTCTGCCTGTAAGCGAAGTGGTTCAAGCTGTTCCTCCAGCTCCAGCAAAATGTCTTTTAACCGGGAAAGATTTTCGTTGGTTTGTGTAATTTTTTTTTCCGCTTCTTCTTTCCGGGTTCGGTACTTGACTATGCCTGCTGCTTCTTCAAACAGAAGCCGACGCTCTTCACCTCTCTGGCTCAGTAACTCATCAATACGTCCTTGTCCAATGATGGAATAACCTTCTTTTCCGATACCCGTATCCATCAAAAGCTCTTTAACATCTTTTAAACGACATCGGTCGCGATTAAGAAAGTACTCACTTTCACCAGATCTGTAGACTCTGCGGGTAATCGCCACTTCCTGATAAGGGACACTCATCACTCCTGCATTGTTATCAAAATAGATGGTTACCTCCGCTAATCCCTGTGGCTTTTTGCGGTCCGTGCCAGAGAAGATAACATCTTCCATTTTTTGTCCCCGAAGACTTCTGGCACTTTGTTCTCCCAACACCCACCGAATCGCGTCGGCTATGTTGCTTTTGCCACAGCCATTGGGACCTACCACAGCCGTAACACCTGTTTCAAATCCCAGTTCAACGCGCTGTGCAAAGGATTTAAATCCCTTCATTTCAAGTTTTTTTAACCGCAAATGGAACCCTCCCAAAACACACTTGTGATGCTATCTTACACAGAGCTCCTAAACCATGCATTTTACGATTTCATCTCCAAGAAATTGATCGCTGACTTTGCAGCCCGCTGCTCCGCTTCTTTCTTGTTTTTCCCCTCTCCGGCACCCAATGTCTGGTTTCCGACACGAACCTCGATAAAGAAGGTTTTGTTATGATCCGGCCCCTGCTCATTAACAACACAATATTCAATTCTTTCTTGTGTCGACCCCTGCTGGCCTCCCTGCCATATTTCCTGTAGCTTTGTCTTATAGTCAGTCATCAAGTCGCCATTGGCTGCCAAGTCAATTAAGTCGTGAAAATTGTTCAAGACAAAAGCTCTTGCAATTTCAAATCCACCATCCAGATAGATAGCTGCAATCAATGATTCCAATCCATCTGCAAGTATTGACTCTCTGTCGCGGCCGCCACTGGCTTCTTCGCCCCTGCCCAGTAAAAGATAGCTTCCTATATTGATTCGTCGTGCTTTCAGCGCCAGGGAGGCTTCACAAACAACATTGGCACGAACTTTTGTTAATTCACCCTCAGGCAAATGGTGATAGGTTTCAAATATATAGTGACTGATGATCAGTCCCAGTACTGAGTCACCCAAAAACTCAAGCCTTTCATTATCATGCATCCGTCGATGTTTCCATTCATTTGCAAACGAACTGTGTGTCATTGCTTCCATTAGAATGCTTTCCTTTTTAAATGAATAGCCAATGCGTTGTTGCAACTCCGGGCATATGTGATACCAATGATCTAAATCTTTCATTGATGCGTCGCCTCCTCCAACTCAATCGAGGCATTGGGTAATTGACTGATAATATGAGGAACCAGATGATTTTCAAAAGAAATTTTAGCCTGCCGAACAGCATTCTTTAGCGCTTTTGCATTTGAGCTCCCGTGAGCTTTTATTAATAAACCATTAACCCCCAGAAAAGGAACACCTCCGTGTTCTGTGTAATCAAACCGTTTTTTAAAGTCACGAAGCCCTGGTTTTACCAGTAGAGTGCCTGCTTTTCTAAGAAAATTGCGGGTCAGTTCCTGTTTCAGTGTATCTCCGAAGGTTCCTGCCACACCTTCATACAGTTTTAGTATAATGTTACCGGTAAACCCGTCGCAGACGATGACATCCGCAACACCGGAAGGAATATCTCTGGCCTCGATATTTCCCTTAAAGCCAATATGGGCCTGTTCCAGTAAAGGGTAGGTTTCTTTTGAGAGTTCATTTCCTTTTTCTGCCTCAATTCCAACATTCACCAGTCTGATTTCCGGCTCATTGATCCCTGCCATTGTCTGCATGTAACTGCGTCCCATTCGGGCGAAATCCAAGAGATGCTGAGGCTTGCAATCGGCATTGGCTCCTGCATCAATTAAAAGAGAAATGCCTCTTGGGGTTGGTATTGGAACTGCAAGAGCAGGGCGGCTGATACCTTTAATTCGTCCAAGAATAAAAAGCCCTCCAGCTAGTAAGGCTCCGGTATTTCCAGCAGATATGATCGCATCTGCTTCACCATTTTTAACCATCTGAAAGGCAACAGACATGGATGAATTCTTTTTTTGACGCAATGCAACTGAAGGTTTATCCTGATTTTCAATCATTTCAGAACAATGAACAATTGTCAATGCATCTCCAACTGATGGGTGCTGCTTGAGTTCACGTTGAAGAACTTCTTCCCTTCCAGTCAGAATCATGTGCACACCCAATTCTTCAATGGCCTGAAGCGCTGCTTCAACAGTAACCTGTGGTCCAAAATCGCCTCCCATGGCGTCCATTACCACTTTCATGGCTGTTCCTCCTTTATGGTGTCCATTGTCACCAGTATAAACTTTCCTCTAAATACCTGCACCTGTCTGTTTTGAATCAGTACATGGACAAAGTGTTTATTGCCTCTGACTCTGACAACTTCGGCCTTGGCGACAAGCTTGTCACCAGACTCAACCGGCTGCAAGTATTTAATATTTGATACACCTGTTAATGCCGCATTGGCATCAATAACAGCCATCGCCAGAGACTCCGCCTGTGAGTAAATATGATGCCCCATCACCATGCTGGTTTTTTTGAAAGCCATCTCCCTGTTTGTTTCCAGTATTGAAATGCCACTTTCACCTAGTTTTAAATCAATCAATTCCCCTACAATCTCTGTTCCTGCCATACTCCTCACCTTTTCGTAATTCTCAGATGCTGCATGGCGCATGCGTTCCCGTAATTCTGGAATACCCAACTCCAGTCGGTCCAGACGGATGGTTTGTATACTGACCTGAAATCGTAATGCCAGATCTTCATCAGTCAGAAACGGATCTTCCGAAATCAATTGTTGTAACTGTGTCTGTCTTTCACGCTTGTTTCTGCGCGGTGACGAACCGTTTGTTTTCATCTGATTCACCTCGGGTTCATTAGTACCTGATGCTAATCTCAGTATACCTGAGTTTTTTATAACTGACAAGGAAGTCCCTAAACAGAAAAAACAGCAAAGCCATTCGGCAATGCTGTTCTCTAAAAACTACTTGACATCAATGACTTCTTTACCCTTGTATGTTCCGCAATTGGTGCATACTCTGTGGGAAAGTTTTGGTTCATGGCATTGAGGACACTCTGAGGTGGTTGGAGCAACATACTTGGAGTTAGAAGCTCTTCTCATATCTCGGTCAGATTTACTTGTTTTGCGCTTTGGTACTGGCATGACAACACCTCCTTACTCATTCGCTTTCTCAAGCCAGTCTCGCAATTGGGCAAGTCTGGGGTCCGGCTCTTTTTCATTTTTGTCTCGATCCAGACAGTCACATTCACCCTGTTCACGCCTTTGACCACACAGGCTGCAAATTCCTTCGCAGTTCTCGCGGCATAGCGTTTTCACGGGCAACTGAATCATTAGCTGTTCTTGTGCATACTGGAGTAAATCCAGATGAAAGCCTTCATAAAAGCACACATTATCCTCAGGCTCTATTTCCTTTTCATTTCCAGCAGGCAACAGTTCTTCAAAAGATTGGGCCTCAATTGCCTGTTCGACCGCTTCCAGGCAACGTGCACAGTGAGTGGTGATATTGACCTGAATTTGAGTTTCCAGAAAAAGTTGATCGCCAATTTTCCGAACATTGCCGTTCACCTGAACAGGACCATTGCAAACAATCACATCTCCATAATAGTCCACATTGGGTTGCTCATACGCAAACTCATAGGAGAGAAATTCCGCTTCCTTTTTCAGCAACGGAGATAAATCCAGTTTCATCGTACCACCTCTGTTTCCAATAGAAAAAATTATATGGCTCCGGCAAGCATTTGTCAAGGCAAATTTCAAACCTTATGAAATTAAAGCTCTTGTTTCTCTTGCTATCATCAATTCTTCGTTGGTGGGCATCAGTACAATTTTTACAGTGGAATCGTCAGTGCTAATGATTGCTTCTTTGCCTCGAAGATTATCATTTTTAGAATCATCGATGTTAGCACCCATGAAAGCCAGTGTTTTGCATATTTCTTTGCGAGCTGTGTCTGAGTTTTCTCCCAAGCCTGCAGTGAATACAACAGCATCTAATCCGCCCATTTCTGCCGCGTATGCGCCTATGTACTTAGTAACTCGCTTGTAAAAAATATCCAGGGCAACCTGTGCCCGTTCGTTATCCTGAGCAGCAGCATTTTCGATATCTCTAAAATCACTGCTGACGCCAGAAATTCCAAGTACACCAGATTTTTTGTTCATGATATTATTCACAGCATTGATATCCAAACCTTCTTTTTCCATGATGTAGGAAATAATCGCAGGATCCAAATCACCGCATCTTGTTCCCATCGCCAGACCTTCCAAAGGTGTGAAGCCCATGGTCGTATCAATTGATTTGCCATTCATTACAGCAGCCATACTTGCCCCATTACCCAAATGACAGGTAACTAATTTTAATGTTTCCAATGGTTTTCCAAGTAATTCAGCTGTTTTAATTGCCACATACTTGTGAGATGTTCCGTGAAACCCGTAGCGACGAATTTTGTATTTCTCATAAAGCTCATATGGAAGTGCATATAAATAGGACGATTTCGGCATGGTTTGATGAAAAGCAGTGTCAAAAACGCCAACCATGGGCACTTCGGCTAATATTTCCTGACAAGCATAGATTCCCATCAGGTTGGGAGGATTATGCAAAGGTGCCAGGTCGGAACATTCTTCAAGGGCATCAATGACTTCCTGGGTGATCATCACTGAGCCTGAAAATTTTTCGCCTGCATGTACAACCCGATGACCAACTGCATTGATCTCATCCAGTGTGTTCAGAACTCCATGATCTTTGTCCTGCAACGCATCAAGCACAACTTTAATGGCGTCCTTGTGATTGTGCAGCGCGACTTCAATCACCGTTTTGTCTTTATCAACGGGCTCATGTTTGACAAAAGAACCCTCGATTCCGATCCGCTCAGCGACGCCCTTTGCCAGTAGCGTTTCGTTTTCCATGTTGATGATCTGATACTTAAGTGATGAGCTGCCGCAATTTAATACCAATACTTTCATGTTAGACCCTCCCATGATTAAATGTGATTACATCCGTTTTCCCAATGCTTCCTGTCAATCATAATAAACTTTTAACAATTTTTCAACACCTGGCCCAAATTGTCACATTGTTGCCAAATGCTTCTTTTCAATTTCATCTCTAATGACACACTGAACTTTATTATAGCATAATCCTTTAACCCATACCACTCATCCATCCTACGAAAAGGAGGCAATACGCTAATATTTTGTCATATCCATCGCAATTGACACTGCTTACCATCTGGTGTGTTACCTGCATCTCATGATAAGATGGATATCACATTGAAAATCACATAAGAAAGGCGGTTCCAACCATGCCTGTGCTGGGACTTATAACGGAGTATAATCCTTTTCATCATGGTCACCTTCATCACTTGAATGAATCAAAGAAAATCACTGCTGCAACTCATACCGTGGCTGTGATGAGCGGACATTTTATGCAGCGGGGAGAGCCTGCCCTCACCGACAAATGGACCCGGGCTTCAATGGCCGTGGCTTGCGGTGTAGATCTTGTAATTGAATTGCCCACTTTCTATGCCTGTTCAACAGCTGAACAGTTTGCACGGGGCAGCATTCTGCTGCTTGATCACTTAGGGTGTGTGACCGATGTATGTTTTGGAAGTGAAATAGGTGATCCGGGCATCTTTAAACTTATTGGGTCTTTGCTGGCAGATCCGCACCCTGACTATTCCGATTATTTAAAACAAGCTTCATCGTCAGGCATCTCTTTTGCTGCTGCTCAGGAAAAAGCCCTTATACGAATCATTGAGCGCGATTACCCAGAAATGCTGCCATTGGCTAAACAGGTCTTTAATCGGCCAAATAATGTGCTGGGAATAGCTTATGCCAAGCACATCATCAAAACAGGCTCTTCTATGGCATTACACACCATTCAGCGAATTGGAGCCGAATATCATGATCCAACAACAATGCATCCCGTTAGCAGCGCGACAGGCATCCGACGTCTTTACCAGAATACTGGAGATGTATCTTCCATTAAACCCTTTCTGCCTTCTGAATCTTATGAAAGGTTACTTTGTGGTATTAGAGAAGGTCGCGGGCCGGTATTTCTTGATGATTATCATCAGGAGCTTCTGACACTTTTAAAGCGTTCCAGCATTGACGAACTTGTAAATCTTCCAGATATCTCTGAAGGGCTTGAACACCGAATCATGAAATGCATCAAACACTCAGGCTCCATTGAAACATTCATGTTTTGTGTCAAAAACAAACGAGTGCCTTACACTCGTTTGCAAAGAATGCTTATCCATTTGTTATTAAATCTCAACCAAAAAGAGCTGACAATATGTCAGTATGACACATCCTCTATTTATGGCCGTATTCTTGCTTTCAATGACCGCGGAAGAGAGTTAATCCGCATTTGTCAAACCACCACAAAAATACCGCTTATCAACAAAACAGCTAATTTCCAAACAGCTTCTCCCGAAATCAATCAACTATTGGACATTGACCTCAAGGCCAGTCGAGTCTATGGAACAAAGCTGCACCACAAGTCCTTTTCACAGGGTGAACCTGATCTTCTCATGAGCCCTGTTTATGTTCGATAACCTACATCGTTAGCTGTTCTGGCGGCTCATTTGCTTCAATTCTTTTCTGTTTTCTTCAATGGTATGCAGCATTTCGCGAAGCGTCTCACTGGTCTCAGCCAGCAGATCATCGGTATACTCCCGGGCGCTCAGCTTCATTTCTTTAGCTCCCTGCTGTGCCTGCAATATGATTTCTTCTGCCTTTTGTCGCGCCACGCGTACAATTTCATCCTGCTCAACCAGTGATTCAGCATGTTTGCGTGCTTCCTGTATGGTTTGTTCACCTTCCTGTTGTGCTTCTGTTAAAATCCGCTGGCGTTCTTCCTTGATCCAAAGAGCCTGTTTCATTTCATCAGGTAGATGAATTCTGATTTCTTTAATGATTTCCAGTAACTCTCCCTGATCAACCATGACTTTGCTTACAAAAGGGATCGTTGATCCGCTTTCAATCAAGTCTTCCAGTTCTTCAAGCAGTTGCAGTACATCCACGACTATCCCTCCCTGTCATCTGTTAACCCAGAACGAAATTTGTGCCGTATCACTCTTTCAACCGTTTCCGGTACTAAACCTTTTATACAGCCATTCAGTCTTGCAACTTCTTTTACAAGGCTGGAACTCAGAAATGAGTTCTGACTCTGTGTCATCAGAAACATTGTCTCAACCTTTTGGTTTAACTTTCGATTCATTAAAGCCATTTGAAACTCATATTCAAAATCAGAAACAGCTCTCAGCCCTTTAATAATCACCTGTGCATTCTGTTCATCCGCAAAATCAACCAAAAGACCTGCATGCATTTTAACAGAGACATTATGAAAGGGTGCGACAACTTCCTCTATCATGGCAACTCTTTCCTCTATAGAGAACAACGGTGACTTCGAAGTATTGGGAAGTACTGTTACTAAGACTTCGTCACAAAGCCTTGAAGCGCGCTCGATGATATCCAGATGCCCATTGGTGATAGGATCAAAACTTCCCGGGTATAAAGCCCTGATCATTCGCGTTCCTCCTTCCGGCTGTAGTAAGCAACGCCGGTGGTTCCGTACTTTCGCACTGATGTTTGGTGAAAATCACCTAGTTTTTCTGGAATCTTTTCTTCAAAGCTGAACTCAACCACCACAAGCCCGTCCCTTTTAACCACTTCTGCCTGATTCAAACACAGCAGCGTCTTTTCAATATAACCCTGACAGTAAGGTGGATCTGCAAAAACCAAATCAAACATAATCTGTCTTGATTTAAGCCGCTTTATTGCAATATCACTATCTTGCTGAATTAATTCAGCCCATTCCAATAAACGTGTTTTTATCAAATTTTCCTTTATCAGTTCTATTTGCCGGGGGGCACTGTCAACAAAAAAAGCTTTTTTAGCATTCCGTGATAATGCCTCAATTCCCAAGGTGCCTGCACCCGCAAAAAGATCCAAAACAACCGCATTTCCAACTCGTGACTGTATGGAGTTAAAGATTGCTTCCCGAACCCTGTCAGAAGTGGGACGAACCGTCGTTCCCTTAGGTGACAGCAATCGGTGCCCTTTTGCAATTCCGCCAATTACGCGCATATAGTCACATTCCTTTTGTGAGTTATTCCAGTGAAAACAGATAGTAATAGAGTGGCTGACCACCAAAGTACACCTCTATTTCAAGCTCAGGGTACTGTTTTTTCAAATGTTCCTCCAGCTCTGTTGCCATTGTTTCTTTGATATCTTCGCCATAATAGACTGTCAGAATTTCATCTTTTTCGGCAATCATTTTTTCTATCAATTGTAGAGACACTTGTTGAACGTCTTTTCCGGCAGCCAGGATTTCTTTTCCTGCCAAACCGATCATAGCGCCTTTGCTGATTTTAAGCCCATTCATTTCTGTATCTCTTACCGCATAAGTTACCTGCCCGGTTCTGATATCAGTAATTGCTTCCTGCATCAACTCTTGGTTTTCTTCTGCGCTCATTTCAGGATGAAATGCCAGCACAGCAGCAATTCCCTGCGGAACAGTCTTGCTCGGTATCACCGTCACAGGTTTGGGACTCAATGCCTTTGCCTGATTTGCAGCCATGATAATATTACTGTTGTTGGGCAGAATAAAAATATGATCGACATTCATTTTTTCTATAGCTTTCAAAAAGTCCTCTGTGCTGGGATTCATCGTCTGACCGCCTTCAATGACCTCATCCACAGTAAAATCTCTGAAAATTTGGGCAATACCTTCCCCCATGGCAACGGTGATCATGCCATATGGTTTTGGAGGATCTTCAGTTGCGGACATTGTCCTCGTTGCTTCTATTTCAAAAATTTCATGACGGTGCTGCAAGCGCATATTGTCAATTTTGATATCACTCAGATATCCCAGTTTCAAAGCTGCTTCCATCACTTCGCCGGGGTGATTGGTATGAATGTGAACTTTAATAATATTCCCGTTGCCCACCACCAGCTGAGAATCACCCGATGTTTCAAAGGCCTCTCTCAACGGATCCACATGACTGGCATCTGCATGAATGATAAACTCAGTACAATAACCATATTCAAGTGACTCATCATGTTCATGAGATGAGTCACTATTCATTCGGGGCATTTCTTCCTCGATCAGTACGATGCTCTTGCCTGCAAGTCCGTTGTAAGCACCTTCCAGAATTGATACCAATCCTTTTCCGCCTGAATCGACCACACCGGCATCTTTAAGCACTTTTAGCAACTCCGGAGTTCCCTCCAGTGATACATTGGCCGCCCGGATCACCTGCTCACAAAAAAAGTCCAACTGAACAGACTGCTCCGCCAGCTTCATGGCAGCTTCAGCACTTTCGCGAGCCACTGTTAGAATGGTGCCTTCTGTTGGTTTCATCACTGCTTTATAAGCAGTGTCTGATGCATTTTTCAATGCAAGTGCCATATCTTGTATGGTTAATCGCTGTTTTCCAGCAACACTTTTGGAAAAACCACGAAACAACTGAGAGAGAATCACTCCCGAATTTCCCCGGGCGCCCATCAATGATCCATTAGCAGCATGTTCCATTAGTTCATCCAACTCATCACTTTGTGCTTTTCCCAGTTCTCGAATGGCAGCTTCCATCGTGAGTGACATATTGGTACCCGTATCGCCGTCTGGCACAGGAAAAACATTCAATGCATTGATGGCCTCCTGCTGTGCCTGCAGGTTCTGTCTGGCAGCCGTAAGCATTTTTCTCAGCATGACGCCATCGATGGTCTCTTTATTCAAAGGGGCTACCTCCTTCAGTTACTTTTGTACACGCACACCCTGAATGTTGACATTCACTTTGCTCACTGTCATCCCCGTCAGGTTTTCAATGCTGTATTTGACTTTTTCAATGATGTTGTTTGCAACCACAGAAATTCGGGTTCCAAACTGAATGATCACGTAAAGGTCAATGACAATTTCGTCATCGTTGGTGTGCACCTTGACACCCTTGCTGGATTGCTCGCGAAGCAAGAGTTCAACCAGCCCACCTGCAGACGATCGGGTGACCATTCCCACAACACCATAGCACTCCATGGCTGAAAGTCCTGCAATGGATGCCAGTACATGATCATCAATAATGGTAGTCCCGTACTGGTTTGTCAATTTGCCAGGCATAGATGTTCCTCCCTATCTATTCGTTATCAACCTTGATCAACACGATCTCCTTCAATATCGTTCTTTGCAAAATATATAGAACGTTGGGATACCCCACTTATTATATCACAGCTGATAGAATTTGTTGATGATCATTTCTACAAACCCAACAACAACCACCATTTGTCAGTAAATAACCATTGCTAATTCATCATCAAGTTGTCAATAGGCGGTTGCAAAACAGTAATATATGTGATAACATGTTAATGTTTTAAAGGTTGACCTTGATCAAAGGAGGTGTTTCAACATGGCAAGAACATGCTACGTATGTGACAAAGGAAAAGTGTTTGGCAATCAGGTCAGTCACTCCAACCGCCACAGTAAAAGAGTCTGGCTGCCAAATCTCAGAAGAGTCAAAGCTGTGATTGATGGCTCACCAAGAAGAATCAATGTATGTACCCGATGCCTCCGTTCAGGGAAAGTGGAGCGCGCTTTATAAGCTTTTTCGGATATTAAAAGCCTCTTTGTTGCGGTAACTGAGAGGCTTTTTTTATTTTCCAGACTACCTGAAGCTTTGTTCTTTGCTCTTATTGCGAATAGCCAGCAATAGCCCTTTTTCCACCTGAATCACCGGATGATCTGTGGCGATGACATTGCTGATGCAGCGACTACTCCCCATATCTATTGTTGCCTGATTCAGCGGATATTCGAATCCAATAAGCGTCAGCCCCGTCACCACACTTGATACGGGAATAAAGGAAACTGTTTCGCCCCTTCGCCACAAAGTGTTAACTTCTTTTCCAACAATACGCATTTCAACCTTTTCGCTTTCAATAGTACCTTCGACTTGATGATTCCAGAGCAATTTCAATAAAAAAATATTTCCAAGGGAATGATCGATCCGGCTGCCAATTGCACCTGTCATCGTCACATGCCTGGCACCTTTTTCAATGGCGTGGAGCAGCGCCAGTTCAGTATCAGTATAATCTTTGCGGGTTTCGTAGCGTAGAAGAGGAACATGATGATCTTCGACCCATTGAAGATCTTCATCAGATATCGAATCCAGATCTCCTGTCAGTATCGATGGCGTTATACCAATAGGACGCAAATGTCTGACAGCTCCATCAACACAAATAATCATATCATGTACACTTGCCTGCTCCTCCAAATAAGCCAGATCGTCAACATCACCATTGGTTACCACAAGAATTCTCATCTGTGTCACTCCTAAGCTTGTTGAGTTGCAGCTTTTCTTAAAGCGGTAACTTCCTGTTCAGGAACTTCGCTGTTGAAAATGGCTGATCCTGCAACAAAAACCTTCGCACCGGCTGCGGCTATTTCCCCGATGTTGCCGGAATGAATGCCCCCGTCCACCTGGATCACAGCCTGACTTGAGACGGTTGTCATCATGTCTTTCAGTTTAGAAATTTTGGGAAGCATTCCAGGAATGAATGTCTGCCCTCCAAAACCAGGATTGACCGTCATTACCAGCACCATATCCAGATCAGAAAGCACATATTCCAGTGTATGCAGTGGTGTTGAAGGATTAAGCGCCACACATGCCATCGCCCCAAGTTCTTTAATCTGATGGATCGTTCGGTGAAGGTGTGGGCAAGTTTCAACCTGCACAGATATGATGTCGGCGCCGGCTTTTACAAAGTCAGGTATATATTTTTCAGGTTCAACAATCATTAAATGAACGTCAAATGGCAACTGGCTTTTCGATCGCAAAGCGGCCACTACCGGTGGCCCAATTGTAATATTCGGTACAAAGCGTCCATCCATGACATCCACATGAATATAGTCAGCACCTGCTTTTTCCATGCGAGTAATTTCCTGCCCCAGGCACGAAAAGTCTGCCGAAAGGATGGAGGGAGCAATTTTTATCATGTTAATACCTCCGATTCTGACGAATCTCTTCAATAATCTGTTTGTAGTTCTGATAACGGTTCGAGTGTATACCGCCTGTGATCACAGCTTCTTTCACAAAACAACCCGGCTCTTCCAAATGCAAACAGGAACTGAATCGACATTTTTCCCGAACTGCTTCTATCTCTCTGAAATAATGGCGTACTTCTTCTTTTTCCAAATAGTCTACCGTCAGAGTGCTAAACCCAGGCGTATCCATGAGCCAGGTTTCATCATCCACTTGAAATAGTTCAGAATGACGAGTGGTATGCCTCCCACGGTTGATCCTTGCGCTCAGTTTGCCCGTTTCCAGTGAAAAGTCTGGGAACAAGCTGTTGATCAGCGTTGATTTTCCCACTCCAGATGTGCCTGCAAGCGCCGTTGTATGCGCCTGTAGGGATGATTTAAGGGCAATTAAACCTTCGCCTGTTGCAGCACTGACATGCAGTGCCTGATACCCTGCCTGCTGGTAAGCTTGCATAAGGTTTTCATCTTCTTGAGAACTGTTCAAATCCATTTTATTAAAACATATGATCACAGGCAAATGCTGACTTTCTGCCATTACCAAAATTCTGTCCAGCAACACAAAATTGGGAGCTGGCCGTTGATGGGCAAAAACAACGAGAACCTGATCAACGTTAGCCACTGGTGGTCGAATCAATTCATTATGACGCCGATAAATTCGTTCCAGCATACCTTCACTCATTTCATGTTGCGTGACGGTCACTTCAACTTCGTCGCCAACTAGAGGTGTCATCTCTTGTTTTTTAAGAATTCCCCTTCCCTTACATGTAATCACACCTTCATTGGTCTGTACGTAGAAGAATCCACTAATTGCCTTGACAATTCTGCCCTTGATCATGATCCCTCCCTAAAAAGTAACGTCTGTTGTATGCACCACGCGACCATCAATTTCTATTTCGTAGGTCTGGACTCCCGTTCCGGTAACATTCACTTGCAGATGATCGCCTTCGTTGTCAATATTATGTGTTTTACTGAAAATCAATGTTCGCTGTGCATCATCCAATCGATAGAGCCGCACTTCTACAATGCCACTCTGTCCAACTGGTCCAATGGTCATGGGGCGTGAACGCACAGATTCACCGGCCGCTGGATCTGTCGGAGCTTCCGGTGCTGCTCCATTGGCCTCTTCAGGATCTTCCAGATCCAGCACAGGCTCTTCAATTTGAACTTCTTCCACACCCTTACTAACCGTGAGCGTTATAGCGGTATTTTCCGCTACTTCCCGGCCAGCTGGAATACTCTGCCCAATAACCATGTTTTCCACATATTCATTGCTGAACTCTTCCAGAACTTCTCCAATACGCAGATTAAAACTTTCAAGAATTCCTTTTGCATTTTCAAGGGTATTTCCCTCAACATTGGGCATGGGGATCAGCGCCACCTCAGGCCCTTCGCTGATGATCAGATGTACTGTGCCACCCTCTTCATGAGCACTGCCTGCCCTGGGGTCCTGTCGCACGACAGTTCCTTTTGGTAAATCACTGAAAACATATTCTGGTTCTGCCATCACAAACCCTTCATCTTCCAGAGCAAACCGAGCATCATCAAGGGTTTTGTATGTAACGTCCGGCACTTCGACAGCATCTTCAACCGTACTGACTATCAGTTCCACCGGATAATTAGGGCGTACACTCATCCCTGCCGTAGGATTCTGTGCCAATATCGTATTTGCTGCCACCTCACTATCAAATCGATATTCAATACGATGCTGCAAGTTCAGTGCTTCCAACTCAATGCGTGCTTCTTCCAATGAGAGTCCCTCAAGTTCCGGCATCTTTATGCTGTCATCGGTTGTGCCAAAAAGACTGCTCAGGTAAAACAAGCCAAAAGTGAATAATAAAGCTGCCACCAGGGCAGTAAGAACGCCTGTCACAAGAATAAATCTGGTTTTCCCTGTTTTTTTTCTTCTGTTACTTTTTTGAGCAGCCATTTTTCGAATCTCGTCTCCTTTTGTCTGCGGAGTGATTTGTGTCGGACTTTCATCATACTCTTCATCTATATCTTCCAGAATATAAGTCGGATCAGTCTCCAGTTGACTAAGTGCATCCATTAAAGAAGCTGCTGACTGAAAACGGGCCATTTGTTCTTTCTGGGTCAGTTTAAGAATAATGCCTTCGAGGCCCTCCGAAATGGAAGGATTGACATCAGAAGGCAATTCCATATCTTGCTGAAGATGTTTAAGGGCAACCGTGATCGGACTCTCACCTTCAAAGGGCACTTTCCCCGTGGCCATTTCGTACATCACAATTCCCAAAGAGTATAAGTCTGTTTTAGCATCAGTATATCCCCCCCGTGCCTGTTCAGGTGAAAAATAGTGAACTGAACCCACCAGACTTCCTGTATTCGTCAAGGTGGACGCCGAGGCCGACAAGGCAATCCCAAAATCTGTGACTTTTGCCCGATGGTCTTCTGTAATTAGAATGTTCTGTGGTTTTATATCGCGATGGACCACAAAATTCTCATGAGCATGTTGCAACGCCATCGCTATTTGCTTTGTGAAATATATGATTTCTTCCTGATGTAAGTTTCCTTTTTCCTGGATCAGTTTTTTGAGAGTTTTGCCACTCACCAGTTCCATCACAATATAGTATAGATCATCAATTTCACCGACATCATACACATTGACAATGTTTGGATGTGACAGGCTGGCAACTGCCTGAGATTCCCGTTTAAACTTGCTGACTAAATCTTTGTCGTGAATATACTCATGGCGCAGAATTTTGATGGCTACATATCTGTTCAGAAGATGGCATTTAGCTTTATAAACGACTGCCATGCCTCCTCCGCCGATTTTTTCTATGATTTCATAACGATTACCCAACATTCTGCCAATCAAGGGGTTCACCTGCTTTCTTTCTGATCTGGCTGAGCGTTCACCAGCAACACCGTAATATTATCATGCCCACCTTGTTTATTTGCAAGCTCTACCAAGTTTCTTGCAGCTTCCTGCTCGTTTGCTGCCTGCAGAACCGTCAGTGTGATGTCTGCATCACTCACCATATTAGTCAACCCATCTGTACACAGTAAAACCTGATCATGAGTCTGTAGTTCAATGGATAAGAAGTCTGTTTTAATGGTGTCACTAATTCCCAACGCCCTCGTTATAACGTGTTTTTGAGGGTGATTCATGGCTTCTGCTTCTGTGATTTCACCTCGCAGGTATAGTTCTGCCACCAAAGAGTGATCTCTCGTTAACTGCGTCAATGTATTATTTCTCAGCAAATAAGCCCGGCTGTCACCAACATGACCCACAATAGATCTTTCAGGTGAGTGAAAGAGCGCCGTTAGCGTCGTTCCCATCCCGCTACATGAGGGTTCAAGGCGGGCATGATCCAGAATACGGCGATTGGCACGCTGAATTGCTTCAAATAAAAGCCCTTCAGCTGCAACATTGTCCAGATCAGGAGAAGCATACTTTCGAACATGCTCCAAGACCGCTTCCACCGCCATCCGGCTGGCTACTTCACCACACTGATGTCCTCCCATTCCGTCAGCAACAATGTAGAGGCCGTATCCATTTTCCAGAATTCCATAATCGTCTTGATTGATTTCCCGGATTTTACCGGCGTCTGTGCAGACACCTGTTCTCATGATGGCTCCTCCCACGACTCGTCTTGTGACCTGCTCTTCCAGTGTCACTCTCCCATTTCGGTTAATGTGCGCCTTTTAAGCTGACCACAGGCTGCATCAATATCACTGCCCATTTCCCTTCTGATTGTTACCGGAATCCTTTTTTTCTCCAACACCATTTTTAATCGTTGGGCATGTTGACCATCTGTTGATCGAAAAGTCGAACCCCTTATTGGATTAACCGGAATCAGGTTGACATGACATAGCTTTCCACTAAGAAGGTCTCCCAGCATACTAATATGCTCCACTGAGTCGTTCACACCCTTTATCAGAGCATACTCATAAGTGATTCGCCTTCCCGTTTGTTTGGCATACGTTTCACAAGCATCAGTAAGTTCCTGAACTGAGTAACGGCTTGCTACAGGCATCAGTCTCATTCTGATGGCATCATTGGGCGCGTGCAAGGAAATTGCCAGATTAAAAGGCAGTTGAAGCATTGCCAGCTGCCTTATTTCAGGAATAAGCCCACATGTTGAGAGGGTAATGTGCCTCATGCTGATATGAAGCCCCTTGGGATGATTAACAATTTCCATTAATTTTACTACGTTAGCAAGGTTCTGTAAAGGCTCACCGCTACCCATAAGAACCAGATGACTTACCCGCCTGGGCTGATCTCCAGCAATATAGAGAACCTGCCCAAGCATTTCGGCCGTTGTCAAGTTGCGAATCAACCCCTCTTGTCCAGATGCACAAAAAGAGCATCCCATGGCACAACCAACCTGAGTTGAGAGGCATACGCTGACTCCGTGTTGGTATATCATCAGAACGCTTTCAATGAGTTGTTCATCTTCCAGCTGAAAAAGATATTTGGTGGTACCATCCACCGACGAGACTTGTTTGCGTACCATTTTCAGTGCATTGATGTGATAGCTGTTTTTCAATATTTGCCGCTGATTGATTGACAAATTGGTCATTTCATCGAAGGAAGTGATCCCTTTCTGAAGCCATGCAAATATCTGATCTCCACGAAAAGCCGGCCAGTCTAGTTTTTGGATTTCCTTCCGCATTTCTTCCAGAGAACAATTCAATAAGTCGTTTTTCATACCTGTTCACTCCATGAGTTTCTTTCATTTTAATCTGTTCTTTTCATGCGTGCCACAAAAAAACCGTCGAAGTCCAAATGAATATGCGGACCCAGTTGAATAAATCCTTTTGACGCTTCTTTTTCCGTAAAAAGATCATTGATGATAAAATCATTTGTTCCTTTCTCCATCTGTGGTTCCAGTTTAAAGTTTGGATGATTATCAAGGAACCGCTCTACAACAGCGTCATTTTCCCTGTGTAGATATGTACAGGTGGAATAAACAAGCACCCCTTCATTTCGAACCATCTTGCCGGCATTTTCCAACATCTGGTACTGTAGCTGGGGTAGCTCTCGCAGTCGCTGCCAGTTTTTTATGTATTTAAGCTCCGGTTTTTTTCGAATCATCCCAAAGCTCGAACATGGAGCATCCAACAAAACCCTGTCGGCTGTGTGCGTCATTTCAGGATCCGGTTTTCGGCCATCTTTTTCCTGACATGTAATAATTTCATTGCAACCTAGGCGCTGGGCATTTTCCTTAATCTGCTGAATTCGTCTGGCAGATATATCTCTTGCCGTCACCTGGCCTTTGCCATTCATGCGCTGCGCAATAAAAGTCGCTTTACCTCCAGGTGCTGCTGCCATATCGATGATTCGTTCTCCCGGCTGAGGATCGAGCCAATGCACTGCCATCATTGAGGAAAGACTTTGGATATGAAAAAGACCACGTCGATAAACATCACTATTCGTAATAAGACCCTGATGAGTAATCACTCTGAATGCCTCAGGGATATAACCCAGTGGTTCTAGTTCAATTCCCTCCTGACTGATGGCAAACAGCAGTTCTTCCTTTTTTCCCTTCAGCAGATTGAGCCTCACTGTCAGACTTGGAGGCTGCTGATGAGCAGCGAGCAAAGCTTTAAGGTCTGTCCAGCTGTAATCCTGATGCAAGAGTTCCACCAACCACTGTGGATGAGAATAGAATAGTGACAATGCCTGTAGATTATCATCATCGACGATTGGGTTTCTTGCCTTATCCTTGATTCCACTGCGGGTAATTGCTCTTAACACAGCATTTACCAGCCCGGCGGCCTTCGGTTTTTTTTTCTTAGCCAGCTCGACCGCCTCATTAATGACAGCATAAGCGGGAATTCTATCTGTAAAGCAAAGCTGATAGACTGATATGCGTAGAATCCCTCTCAGAAAAGGGTCCAGTTTATCAACAGGGCGCCTGGCATGGGCCGATATCAGTTGATCCAGTTGAAGCAACTGCTCTAATGATCCATAAACAAGCAACAGGAATAAACGCTGGTCTTCAGGTGACCACCAACCCTTTTCCAACCAGCGCCCTGTTTCTCGATTGGAAAAACGCTCAAAAGTTAATATGTTCTCCAACGCATGGGCAGCTGCTTCCCTCGGACTTATTTTCAAGGAGCTTCATCCCTTCCCTGCTGTTCTTAAACGAGTTAAACAGTAATAAACATAAAGAAAGGCGCTTATCACGCCTTTTTATCAGGATCTTCGGTTTCGAAGTAAGATCAGTCTTAGCAGTTGTGCTACTGCCGTAGCCATAGCAGCTACATATGTGAGAGCTGCAGCATTGAGTACTTTCTTTGAGGCTGGCACTTCATCGCCCATCAAAAATCCATTTGCTGAAAGCAACTGCAGTGCTCTGCTACTGGCATTGAATTCCACAGGAAGTGTGACCACCTGAAATAGGACGGCCGCCGTAAACAACAGGATGCCCAAATCGATCATTCCCAGTGAATCAAAGACAAAGCCAGCAATGACAAAAACCCAGGCCATGGATGATCCGAAACGCGCAATGGGGAAAATGGCATTTCTCCATGATAACGGGGCGTATCCATTGGCATGCTGCAGAGCATGCCCCACTTCATGGGCAGCCACACTGACTGCTGCAACAGACGTTCCCTGGAAAACTTCGCGCGAAAGTCGTAACACACGTGAACGAGGATCATAGTGGTCCGATAGGTAACCTTCAGTTAGTTCCACTGGCACATCAAATAAGTGATGTTGATCCAGAATCGATCTGGCCACTTCCCTTCCTGTGTAACCTTTGCGTGCTGCAACTCGAAGAAATTTAGCGAAAGTGTTCTTGACTTTGCTCTGAGCATAAAGTGCGAATATCATTGCCGGAATCAGTATGATAAAACTCGAATCATAGGGTAGCAACACTTTTATCACCTCTTTATAAATCGTTTCAATGCCTGTTCTACTTCTAACAAATTCACCCTTGTATTATGACAGGGTCCCTCTGGTCTTTCATTGGTCAGAGCAAAAACTGGGATTTGCCTCACATCCATCAGCCCGCTCATCAGATCACGTTCGCAGGCAATGGCAATAACCAGTGCTGGTTTCTTGTTTTGGATTCTTTTTCTGGCCAACGTCCCTCCTGTTACCACCACTACTTCCACTTGATATCGTCTTTGTAAATCTAAGAGCCCGGATATGTTGCAGGCTCCGCATTCGGTGCATTGGGTAATATTATTGGTAATTTTAATCCCACAGGCAGCTTGTTGCAGACAGTGGGGGGTGAGTATCAGAATTTCATCAACATTGTAACACTTATGATGATTTAACAGAGCCTGGTTGTTCAGTCTGGTATAAGCCCGGCGTATATCATCTTTGTCAATGTTAAACCAGAGACTCATGTGAATCAGCGTTGGGTAAAGCCATCTTAGGAAGAAGTATGACATTGAAAACATCCAATTGGGAATGGGTTTATTATACCACAAACGTCGAAAGGCCACCATTCCCGATAATGCAATAAAACAAAGCATCACTAATATGGCCAATAATGCAACTCCGATGAGGCGGTATCCCAAGAGCGTTTCCTCAGCCATAATCCACACAAAGATTCCTATCGCTGTCGCAAGAGCGACCAATAGCAGCAGCAATAGTATCATTGTTTTTTTGAGGCTTTTTTGCTCTTGGTTGGTCATCCTATTCATGATGATCATACTCCAAACTGCGTTTTGGGTTTAATGGTGTGACCATGCAAAAAATCGCAGACTGCCATTCTTTTTTTTCCTTCCAATTGAACATCTTTCACCAATAATCTGTCTTCCCCGGTTGCAATGACCATTCCCTCCGAGGAGACTTGCTCCACTGTTCCCGATGGTAGTACCGATGTTCCTGATAGTACTGATGCTTCCCAAATCTTCAGCGTTTTACCATTCCACTGTGTATAGGCAGTTGGCCAAGGTTGAGTACCTCGAATCAGGCAATCAATACTGGATGCAGAAGCACTCCAGTTGATTAACCCGGCATGTTTCGTCAGTCTGGGGGCATAAGTAGCACTGGAATGATCCTGAGGTTTTGGATCTAATGATTGATTGATGCATGAGATCATTGTTTCCCTGAGCGTCTCAGCACCAATAACCGACAAACGATCATGCAGGGTCTGTGCGGTTTCATCTTCATGAATCACGATGCTCTTCTGCAACAGCATGGGTCCTGTATCCATTCCTTCATCCATCAGCATTGTCGTAATACCAGTTTCAAGACATCCGTCGATCAGACACTGTTGAATCGGTGCAGCTCCCCGATAAAAAGGCAGCAATGAAGCGTGAACATTAATGCATCCATATGCCGGTAAGTGGATCACATCAGCTGGCAGCAACAGTCCATATGCAACGACAACGATTACTTCCGGTCTCCATGACGCCAGGGTGGATCGAAATTTTTCATCTTTTGAAGATTCCGGCTGGAACACAGGCAGATCTAGATCAAGTGCTTTTGCCTTTACCGGCGTCGGCGACGTGTGATAACCACGCCCTTTCGGCCTATCTGGCTGAGTGTAGACACCTTGTAGCTGTATTTCAGGTACAGTGGACAGAACCTCCAGGCAGGGAACTGCAAATGCCGGGGTTCCCATAAAGACTGTTCTCATTGTTTTCCTCCTGTCAATGACATGCCTATGATTATCACGCATTACTGCTTTTCAATGACCGGTGATGTGTCAGCGATTCCGTCTTCTTGATCGTCTTCATCCTCTTCCGGTAAAGCCCTGTCGATGAACAGAACGCCGTTCAAGTGATCCACCTCATGACAAATGGCTCGCGCCAGTAGTCCTTCGGCATCAAGTTCAAAGAGTTTACCTTTTCGATTTAACGCCTGTACACGCACTTTTTCCGGCCGAATCACACGACCGCTTTGATCAGGAAGACTCAAACATCCTTCAATGGCGCATTGTTCCCCTTCTTCATTAATGATCGTCGGGTTAATATACTCAATCACTTCTTCCTCCACATCAGTCACAATAATGCGTTTCAAAATCCCCACCTGAGGCGCTGCCAGCCCAACCCCATCTGCCAAGGCCATTGTTTCTTTCATATCATCTAATAACGTCAAAACCCGTTGATTAATATCGGTAACTTCCCTTGCTTTTTTTCGCAAAACCGGGTCATCGTCTGTTCGAATAATTCGTATTGCCATTGTCAACTTCCTTTCGAAATAGATTGTAGCTACAAGTTAATTTACCCCACAAATCGCGGGTCAGGATCAATGGTCACAGTTACCATTGGAGAAATATATCGATCACGGCCCTCCATCAGCAGATATTTGACCGTTTTTCTCATAATGTGATAGGGAATTTGCACAGACTTCATCAACAGGGTGTATCGGTAACGATTTTCGATTTTGGCAATTAGAGCGGGACCCGGCTCCATAACTTCTTCAAGATGCTCGCCATATCCGCTCTTTTCGAGAAGAAAGCGAATTGCTGCGGCTGAATGATACGCTGCCTTAGCCACAGCTTCTTCTGATTCGCTCCAAAATGTTACCTGAATCAAACGGGAAAATGGTGGGTAAAGAAAGCGTTGGCGAATTTGTATTTCTTCATGATAAAAGCGATGGTAGTCCTGAATGGCAGACAGATGGACTGCGTAATGATCAGGTTGAAATGTCTGGAGGATGACTTTTCCTTCTTGCGTTCCCCGCCCTGCACGGCCTGCAACTTGTGTCATCAGCTGAAAGGTTTTTTCTGCCGCTCTAAAATCCGGCAAGTTCAGTGAAGTATCTGCCAGTAAAATTCCCACCACTGTTACATTTGGAAAATCAAGTCCTTTGGCGATCATTTGGGTTCCCACAAGTAAATCAATTTTTTTTGCTTCAAACCTTTCCAGTATTGCCTGGTGCGACCCTTTTTGTCGGGTGACATCCTGATCCATTCTTGCCACCACATGATGAGGAAAAAGGGATTGCAAGCCTTCTTCCACTTTTTGGGTGCCTGCTCCCTGAAAGCTGACAAGTTCACCGCACTCCGGACAGTTTTCAGGCACCGACTCCTTTTGACCGCAATAGTGGCATTTCAGTACCTGCTCTTTTCGATGCCATTTCATAGAGATATCACATTGAGAGCATTTGGCCACATACCCACACCGGGGACACATCACAAGTGTTGCAAACGCACGCCGGTTCAAAAGCAAAATAGCCTGATGTTTTTTGCCAAGACAGTGTTCCAGCGCCGCTATCAGTGAACGGCTAAAGAGTGTCCTGTTTCCTTCTCTGGCTTCCCTTCTTAAATCAACCACTTCCACCTGAGGTAAACATCCTCCCGCCGCTCTTTCCTTAAGTTCAACCAGCAATAACTTCTGATGCTCTGCTTCATGGTAAGACTCCAGGGAGGGAGTTGCTGATCCTAATAGCAGCTGCGCCTTTTCAAGACGACATCGTTGTCTGGCAATTTCAGTGGCATGATAGCGGGGTGCCTGCTCCGATTTATAGGTATGTTCGTGTTCCTCGTCAATAATGATGATCCCCAGGTTTTGGCACGGTGCAAAAATGGCCGACCGTGGTCCTATCACAATTTTTGCCTCTCCCCTGTGAATCCGACCCCATTCATCCAGTTTTTCTCCTTCTGATAAGTGACTGTGAAGTACTGCAACCTGGTCCCCAAAACGGCCGCGAAATCGCTGAACCATCTGGGGTGTTAATGCAATTTCAGGAACAAGTAAAATGCTGTCTCGTTGTTGCTCCAATGTACTTTTAATGAGTTGTAGATATATTTCCGTTTTTCCACTACCTGTTATGCCGTGTAGCAATACTGGTGTATCTGGTTTTTTTTCCCAGTGCCCTCTGATCAGCAACATTGCCCTTTCCTGATAATCTGTTAGTATGGGTTCAGGGTAAGGAGTCGTCAGCAAATCCTTAAAAGGGTTGCGTCGGACTATTTCTTCGGAAATCGTGATTAAGCCCTTCGCTGCCAATGCTTTCACTGCTCCGTTGGATGCCCCTGTCATTTTTAGTAATGACGCTAATGGTGCATGTCTGATATCATGTAATACCTCAAGAATTTTTTGCTGCATCGGAGCCCGCTTCATCTTCATCTGTTGCTCTGCCAGTTCATCGCTCTCAAGCTGACAGTGTACCCAAAGGACTCTCTTTTTTCCCGTCCGATTATTCGGAACAAAGCATCGGATTCCTTCGATGTAACGGCATAAATATGATTTTTTCATCCACTGTACCAGTTCTATCTGTGTGGCAGTCATCGCGTAGGCATCATCCGAAATGTGCGCCAGTTCTTTTAATGGTTGATCCACTTTCTGCCGGTATTTGATCGTCATGACGAACGCTTCTGTGAGGCGATTGTTTCTACCGAAGGGCACCGTTACCCGCATGCCTGGTTGAATCAGCGTTTGCATATATTCTGGTATAAGATAATCAAACAGATGATCAAGTTTAGCATGATAATGGTCCAGAATAACCTGGGCAATCAGTATTTCTTTCTTCAAGTGAATGCCCCCTAAGCAGACGGTTCCTTCTTCCTATTCAAAATGGTGACAATTTCAGATATGATTTCCTGGGCAATGATCTCTTTCGATGCAAGCGAGATTTCTTTCATTTCACCTGATGGCTTCATTAAAATCACCTCGTTTGTATCATGCTGAAACCCAGCCCCTTCACGACTGACATCATTGGCAACCATCAGATCCAATCGCTTTCTTTTCATTTTATCAGCAGCATATGAAGCCACATTTTCTGTTTCTGCCGCAAATCCCACCAGAATCTGATGTGTTTTCTTTTTCCCAAGTTCCAGCAAAATATCAGGATTCTTCACCATTTGAATCGTCAAATCAGGCTGATTCTTTTTTATTTTCTGTGTCGCCATCTCTGCAGGTCTATAATCTGCAACTGCTGCTGCCTTGATGACAATTTGTTGCTGATCGAACAGTTGCAGAACTATCTCATGCATCTCTTTGGTTGTTTTCACAGAATGATAAGTGCAACCTGCAGGTGGTTCCAAATGGACAGGCCCAGCCACCAAAGTAACGTTAGCTCCGCAGAGCAATGCTGCTTTTGCCAATGCGAAGCCCATTTTCCCTGATGAGTGATTTGAAATGTAGCGAACGGGATCAATCGGCTCCATGGTTGGTCCTGCTGTGATAAGCACATTCACATCTTTAAGGGTTTGATTGCGATGGAAGTGATCAAGAACATACCCTTCAATCTGGCTTGGTTCTGCCATTTTACCTGTTCCTGTATCACCACAGGCCAGAAGACCTTCGCAGGGATCAATGAATTGATATCCCACTCGCTGTAATGTCTTCATATTTTTTTGAAAAATGGGATTTTCATACATCTTTGTATTCATGGCAGGTGCAAAAACAACAGGTGCAGTCGATGCCATCACTGCTGTCGTAAGAAAATCATCCGCAATACCCCCGGCAATCTTTCCGATGATGTTGGCAGTTGCCGGAGCAATCACAATGAGATCCGCCTTTTGTGATAATGATATATGTTCGATTTCCCAGTGTTTAATAGACTTAAACAAGCTTGTAACCACTACATTTCTGCTCAATGCCTGAAATGTTTGTGGGTGAACGAATGATGTGGCAGCCTCCGTCATGATCACATCCACTTGGGCTCCCTGCTTAATCAGCCTACTAACCAGTTCGCATGATTTGTAGGCAGCTATCCCTCCACTTACACCAACAACTATGTGTTTCCCTTTCAGCATTGAATCCCACCTCTTTCACATAAACGACTTCTATCAAAGATCATGAAGAAAAAGTTTCAAGCCAATAATGCCTGCTTCGGACAACACTGGCTTTTTCGGCCTTTAAAATACTTTCAATAAGTTGAACGGCATCGCTGACATGGTCATTCATGACAGCGTAATCGTAATTTCCAAGATGAAGAATCTCCTCCAACGCACTGTTCATGCGCCGCTCCAGTTCTTCCGGCGTTTCGGTTCCACGGTGATTAATCCTTCGATGCAGTTCTTCCATTGATGGTGGTAAAATAAAGAGAAACACTCCCTGAGAAAACTTTTTTCGAACCTGCATGGCACCTGCTGTATCAATTTCCAGTAAGACATCTTTGCCCCTCTCCAGTTGCTCTCTGACGAAATCCCTGGGGGTTCCATAATAATTTCCATAGACAACTGCGTGCTCTAAAAAAGCATCTTGATGCAACTTTTTCTGAAAATCATCCTCGGAATGAAAGAAATAGTTAACGCCCTCCATTTCTCCGGGTCTTGCTTTTCGCGTCGTTGCAGAAACCGAAAGTTGTACACTTGGATTACGTCTGATAAATTCTTTCACAATGGTGCTTTTGCCAGTTCCGGAAGGTCCGGAAATAACAATCAAAATTCCTTCTTGTGTCATCGCTGCTCCTCCATCTTTTTCCTGATTCGTCTATTCATCATCTGCATCATAACCCTTATACTCTTTACCGTCATCTTTTTCTTCTTTTGTGTCATTTCGGGCATGCAGTCGATGAGCCACCGTTTCAGGCTGAACGGCAGAAAGGATAATATGATCACTGTCAGTGACTATGACCGCCCTGGTACGGCGACCATATGTAGCATCGATCAACGCACCCTGTTCCCGTGCTTCCTGAATCATTCGCTTAATCGGGGCTGATTCAGGACTCACAATGGCGACAATTCGATTAACAGAAACAATATTGCCAAATCCTATATTGATCAGACGATGTGTCATGATGATTCTCCTTTATTCAATATTCTGAACCTGTTCCCGAATTTTCTCCAGTTCACTTTTAATTTCGACAACCAGTCCATTGACTTTTAAATCGCCTGCTTTTGACCCGATTGTATTGATCTCGCGGTTCAACTCCTGCATCAAAAAATCCAACTTTCTGCCAACTGCATCTTCTTGCTCCATGGTTTGAAGAAATTGACTTAAATGGCTGTTGAACCGGACAATTTCTTCATCAATACTGCTTTTTTCCGCCATCATGGCAATTTCCATCATCAGTCGATTTTCGTCGATTTCAATCTCTCGATCCGCTATCTCCTGAAATCGTTTCGTCAGACGGTCCCTGTAGCTTTCAGACACTTCTGGACTAAACAGCAGAATCTGTTCAATCATTTCCTTTAATAAAATTATTCTTTCCGATAGAACCACTTTCATCGTTGTTCCTTCAGTTTTTCGCATTTGCATTAGCTGTCCCAGCGCTGTCGTCACACCTTTTTCAAGGCTGTTCCACAACAACGTTTCATCCAACTCCTGTTGTTCAACAGTAATCACTTCCGGCAATCGTACAAGCTGAGCGACCGTCAGGTCATTTCTGATTGCCAGAGAATCACTCAGACGTTCGATGGACTGTTGATATTCACGGCAAAGGTTTTCGTCAATCAGAACTCGTTTGTCTGATTCTTCAGTCGATCGCTGGTTAACATACAGGTCAACACGACCTCTTCGAATGTGAGTTTTAAGGCACTGGCGAATTTTTTCTTCAAGAAATCCCAGTTTTCGCGGCATTTTAATTCCCATATCAAGATACCGGTGATTCACTGATTTGATTTCAATTGTGAATCCGGTGTGCTGCACAGTCACTTCAGCTCTTCCAAATCCTGTCATGCTATTCATGGTTAACACGCCCTCTCTTTTGGATTAAATGCTGTCATTTCTGTGCACATACTCCCCATGGCAAATATCAGTTGCCGGTCCGGTCATTATCAGTCGCTTGTCTGGGCAAATAGCCAGATGAAGCTGACCACCTTCTGCTTTTACTTGAACCTCATCCGCCACAAGACCGAGTTGATGAGCCACCGCACAAACACTGGTTATTCCTGTTCCACAGGCAAGTGTATGGCCTGCGCCCCGTTCCCAGGTCATCACATGAGCCTGACGGGAGTTTTCGATGTAGCAGAAATTCACATTTGTCCCATCAGGAAAAAAGGCATGTTTTTCGATCATCGGCCCAACTTGCTCCACCTGATCAGCTCCAGGTTTATTGGTGAAAATCACAACATGAGGTACTCCCATGGTGACATAGGCATATTCAAATGATTGGCCACCCACTTCAATTGTTGCTTGTAATGTATGTATCACGGGTTTGCCCATGTCAACAGCCACTTCGCTGGTATTAATATCAACTGATCGAATATTTAATGAAATCACACCTGCGAGGGTTTCAACGCACATTTCTTCTTTGTCAGGAGATGGCTTTGTATCGATGTAACGCGCAAAACAACGAATGCCATTGCCGCACATTTCTCCCCGCGATCCATCACTGTTGTAGTATTCCATGCGTGCATCTGCAATGGCGGATGCCACGGCGACCATCAGCCCATCAGCGCCAATGCCAAAACGCCGATGACAGGCATTCTTAACAAGTCTGGCAATTTCGATTCCCGCGGGAAGCTCCTTTTCTTTCATCAGTATAAAATCATTTCCGATGCCCTGCATTTTAACAAACGGAATTTTCACAGGATTGCCTCCTTTTTATTCCTTCTATTATAACAAATTCTTCCTTCTATTTCGATGGCACTTTCCTTAAATTCCACATTTCGAAATGACTCACCTGTCGATTCCCCTTGAATATCATCTCTGAATCAAGTATGATATCTCATGAGTAGACAGGAGTGATTGATATGCCTTTAGATGGAAGTGTCGTGGCAGCTCTCCGCCACGAACTTGAACAGCATGCCCTTGATAGCCGTATTGATAAAATATACCAACCGGAATCAGATGAACTGGTATTGACTCTTCGCAATCGTGGTGAACAACGTCGACTGCTTATTTCGGCCCACAATCAGTATCCGCGTGTTCATTTCACCACCCTTGCACGATCCAATCCTGCTCAGCCGCCGGTTTTTTGCATGCTGCTGCGAAAACACCTGTCGGGTGGTCGGATCATCAGTATTGAACAGCCTGACTTTGAACGAATGCTGATTTTTCACGTGCAGGGACTCGACGAGCTTAATCAGATCACCCACAAGAAATTAATCATCGAAATGATGGGAAAACATAGTAATATCATTCTGGTGGATACGCATTCCGGCCTGATTCTGGATGCCATCAAAAGAGTTCCTCTTCACATCAGCCGCAAACGTCAAGTTCTTCCAGGATTAGCTTATGAGATGCCTCCCATGAGTAAAATGAATCCACTGACATTGACTGATGCGATTGATCTGAATGACTGTTTTCCGCATTCTGACAACCAGCAATTAAAAAACACCCTTATTAACACCTTTAATGGGTTGTCGCCACTAATGGCTTCTGAAATACTTGTTCGATCCGGTATTGATCATAGTCAACACTGGTCTGAACTGAGTCACAAAGAAAAGGATTCTTTAAAGAGAGCGTTTCTGGAGGTGGCCCATCTTATTTCTCAGGCCGATTTCTCCCCTGCGTTGTATCAAGATGCTGTCACTGGTCGCATGGTCGATTTTTCTGTTATTCCCATCCAGCATTTGGATGCCCTTGAATCGGCCCCCGCCAACAGTACCAGCCAACTGCTTGAACACTTTTATGGACTGAAAGATCACCAAGAACGTTTAACACAGCGTTCTTCAGATCTGCGTAAGATGCTTACTCTTAAACGAAATCGCCACACCCATAAATTGCAAAACCTGCATCAGGATGAAACCAATGCACTGAAGGCCACGCAGGACAAGACTAAGGCCGATTTGTTGATGGCTGGTTTGCATGAAATTGAGGCCGGTCAGTCCACATATCAAACAGTTAATTACTATGACGACGCACAACCTATAATAGATATTCAGCTGGATTCCCGAAAAACACCGGCTCAAAATGCTCAGCGACTCTATAAGCGCTATCACAAAGCCAAAACAGCTTTGGTGGAAATCAAACGACAACGCGAAAAAACTCAACAGGAAATTCAGTACCTGGATCAATTATTTCATTCCCTTGATCAGGCAGACTCATTGGCAGATTTAGAGGTGATTCGCCAGGAACTGGTTGATGCAGGTTACTTGAAGAAACGCTTATCCCGTGGCAAACAGCCCAAGCCACCGGCGGAAAGCCAACCCCTTAAGTATACATCCAGTCAAGGTCGCACGATTCTGGTAGGAAAGAATAATCTCCAAAATGAAATGGTCACTTTTCGAATCGGAAAGAAAAATGACCTTTGGTTCCATGTGAAGGACCTTCCCGGTTCGCATGTTGTCCTCATACTGGAGCAACAGCAACCCTCAGATGACGAAATTCGGGAAGCAGCTTTGTTAGCCGCATATTACAGCAAAGGCCGGCAAAGCGGGAAGCTGCCCGTCGATTATACCTGGTGCCGGCATGTAAAAAAACAACGTGGTGCCCAGCCTGGAATGGTGATCTATGAACAACATCAGACAATTTATGTTACTCCAAGTGAGTCCGGCATCAGCAACTTGCTTGAGAATAATCTAAAAAACAGCCGTTGATGTGGCTGTTTTATTTATTCCTTCCCCATTTGTGCGCGAAGTGTTATCAGCACTTTCTGAAAAGAATCTGGCAGCTTTGATTCAAATATCATTTCCTGGCCCGAAACAGGGTGCCTGAAGCCCAAGCTTTTGGCGTGCAGCACCTGTCCACTTAAACTAAACTTCTTTTGAGTCCCGCCATAGCGTTCATCTCCAAGCAAGGGATGGTTTAAGTAAGCCATATGCACTCGTATCTGGTGGGTTCTGCCAGTCTCCAGACGCGCTGTAAGATATGTGTGATCCCGAAAACGCTCCTTGACAGTAATATGTGTCACTGCCGGCCTTCCCTCATGCAGAACAGCCATTTTAAGCCTCTGGTTCGGGTGACGTCCGATGGGTGCATCCACGGTAATCTTATCTTCTTTAATCACTCCTACTGCCACTGCCTCATAACATCTAATCATAGTATGGGCAGCTAATTGTGCAGCCAGTCCCTGATGAGCCACATCATTTCTGGCCACCACCAGCAGACCCGATGTGTCTTTATCAATTCTGTGAACTATTCCTGGGCGTATCACGCCGTTGATCGTCGATAGCTGGCCTTTACAATGGTACATAAGGGCATTGACCAGCGTCCCCGATTCATTGCCAGCTGCCGGATGAACCACCATTTTTTGTGGCTTATTGACAACCAGTAAATCTTCATCTTCGTATACAATCTCCAAAGGGATGTCTTCTGCTTTTGCTGATAAAAGTCGCGGCTCCGGCAACGATAGTTCAACAACATCACCCATTTTAACCAAATGCCTGTTTTTACAATGTTTCCCATTCAAAGAAACTTGCTTGTTCTGAATTAAAATTTGTAAATAGCTCCGACTCTTGTTTTCAACAGATTCTGCCAGGTATTGATCCAGTCTGAGTCCATCCAGTTCTTCATCCACCACCAGTGTTATCTGCGTCATGAAACCTCACCTGCCTGATGCTCTGGCTGTCCCTTGAAAATATAGTAAATCAGTAAAGCCTGGCCGATGACAATAGCTGAATCTGCAATGTTAAAGACTGGCCAGAACTGAAAATCAAAAAAATCCACCACATACCCGTACATCATTCTATCAATAAAGTTGCCGATGGCACCACCAACCACCAAGCTTAATGCCAATGTCAGCAACCGATTCAACTGGGGATTGAAAATAAGGTACCAAAGAATTCCGCCAACAATCAGTACTGTGGTGATGATAAAAAACAATCGTTGATTCTGTAGCAATCCAAAGGCTGCTCCCCGGTTTTCCAAATAGTGAAGATGAAACACTCCATCAATTATCGGAAATGTGCCAATATCTTTCAGGTACGCCACCACCAGCCATTTGCTCACTTGATCAAGAACTACCGTGACAATGATTACCCACCATTTCATTTTTTTGCTCCTTCCGCATAAAAAAGCCTGTCATCTGTGTTAAAGACAGGCGTACTTGCCGAATCATATTATTCTTCTTCAGACCGAACGGGTGTGGGGGCGGTATTGAATCGCTCCAATGAATGGTCATCAGATCTGGTAACTGTATGTTTACGATGAGTGTAATTTTTAAGATCATTCGCAATTTCGTCGGTGTCACTGACAACTGTTTCAAGCTGCGCCTGAAGCAGTGTCCTAAACCTGGTTTTGAATATCTGAATCTGCTGAAGCACTTCATCTTGATGCGCGTGAATCCGTTCCAGCTCACGCCGCGCACTTGCTACTATTTCCTTCGCTCGCATCTCTGCTTCTTCAACCAGCAAATCCGCCTTTTTCAACGCATTACTTCTCAACTCTTCTGCCGAAGACTGGGCCACCACCAAAGTTTCTTTCAGTGTTTCTTCCATTTGTTTATATTTTTCAACCTGCTTGGAATCCCGCTCTAATTGCTCTTTCAATTCCATGTTTTCTTTGAAAAGCTGTTCATAATCGGCCATTACCTGATCCAAGAAAGCGTCTACTTCTGACTCATTATAGCCGCGAACACTTTTTTTAAACTCTTTGTTTTGAATATCCAGTGGTGTTATCATTCCGTCCCCTCCAGTCAACTACTTCATTATACCAATTTGAACATGCCAGCGCTGCGAACGGCTGAGGGAACCAATTCTAAGCAACTGAATTCTTCCATATCCTTTCACCGAAAGAACATCCCCCTCATGAAGCTCAATATTCTGTTTCGTGGCTGCCTGCCAGTTAACACTCACTTTTTGCCCAGCAACCAACACCTGGGCTTTGTTCCTAGAAGTTTTCATCGCCAACGACAAAACCGCATCCAGTCTCAATGAAGCCACTGTCCCTTCAACAAGGTGCATGTCTGTCGACGGCGGCTTGACAGGAATCGATTCAACCAGTCTGTTTTTAACTTTTACGCGCCCCACGTTCTCCAGATTCCACATTACATAATCGGCCATTTCCGGCACCAGAGCAACCCATGCGGTTTCTTCCAAAATGACAATATCACCAACAACATCCCGTTGAACTCCCAGGGATAGCAAAGCACCCAGATAATCCCGATGCGTGAGAGAGAAAGACTTATGAGAGCGTGATATCTCAAGGAACAACACAAGAGGTCGAAAATCCGAGGGTTCCAAGTAATCGGGAACCATCACCAACCGCCGTCTTTCAGCATTGTCAAAACCACCGTCCAGCAGCCACTTGAGTCCACCAATATGTACCAGTAAAGACTCAGCAAGCAACCATTCTCCTGGAGTTAAAAAAAAGGATGTTTTTGGAATATGTCTGTCGGTCACTTGCCTCGCCTGATCAATCAGCATCTCCCATCGTTGTCTGGTTTCAGACTGAGAAATACGACTTAAAGCTGCTTCAATACCCATTAGATGATTACCGCAATAGACTGATTGCAAAGTTTGCAATCGCATTAATGAAAATGATGCCTACGATTGGAGAAAAGTCAATCATTCCCTGATATCGAAACACTTGATGAATCATCGTTCTGATTGGGCCGAGAATTGGCTCTGTGATGCCGTAAATGAGTTGACCCAACATGCTGTATGGGTTTATGCGGAGCCAGGAAAAAATGACACGAACCAAAATAAAAAAGTTAAGAAGGCGTGCAAAATAATGAACTGCCATTGCCACATTTGTTGTTTCAAACAAGCATCTTCACACTCCTTTATCGATTCTGCCAGGGAAACACACCTTTGTTTCGCAATTCTTCTTTTATGTTGCCGGCAATTTCAACATTGTTGGGGGCCAATATGAAAATGTCGGAAGATACTTTTTGAATACTGCCGTCTAACGCATAAATGGCGCCGTTCAAAAACTCGAAAATCTTTCTGGCAACATCAGCCTCCAACGTTTCAAGGTTGACAATCACAGGTTTGCGATTTTTAAGATTATCTACAATGTTCTGAACCTCATCATAGGCATTCGGTTCAAAAATCACGACCTTCATCTGTGTCGTTGTGTGAATGTTAACCACCTTGTTTTTTCGGGAACCCGACTGATTGCCTCTATCATCCTGGTCAAACATGGGTTGATCATAAAGGGGCTCTGGGTATAACTCTTCCTCTTCATCCTCAAAAACATCCAATCCCATAAAGTGTTTCACTTTATCAACAAATTTTTCAGCCATGAACATTCCTCCCTATGCATAATTGCGACTGCCAAAAAGAGCACTGCCGATGCGGACCATTGTGGCCCCTTCCTGAACGGCTACATCAAAATCATTGGACATTCCCATGGAAAGCACTTTCATTTCAACGGAGCTGAGCCTCTTTTCTTTCGTTAGCTGAAAGAGTTCGTTCAGTTTCTTAAAATATGGTCTTGCCTTTTCCGGGTTATCGTCATAGGGAGCCATGGTCATCAGGCCTATCGCCCTTATTCCGGATAACTCTTGTGACTTTTTGATCAAGTCTTCCAGTTCAGTCGGCTCGATTCCAAACTTACTGACTTCTCCTGAAACATTGACCTGAATTAGACAGTCAATCTGCCGCCCGCTTTTCAGTGCCCGTACGCTAATTTCCTCCATCAGCGGAAGTGAGTCGACAGAATGAATTAATGAAACTTTATCAACTATATATTTTACTTTATTTCGCTGTAAATGTCCAATCATATGCCAATTCACCAAGCCATCGATCTGATCAAATTTTCCCAGCATTTCCTGAACCTTGTTTTCTCCCACGTTTCTGACACCCAGGTTGACTGCCTCCTGAATCTGATCCACGGCAACTTTTTTCGTCACAGCAATAACATCGATTTGCCTCTCTGGTGAAACCGATTTAATCAATGATTCCCGTATGCGTTCTTGAATTATTCGTAAGTTTTCACCTATGCTCATCATCATTCACTCCATCTCATCATCTGGAATACCGCTACTTTGTCACCTTATCATTCTCCATATAAGACTATCTCACCTTTTGACCCTCCACCACACTCGTCGGATTAGCAATGATCTCATCATACTGACGGATAGTAGTCATTCTAACTTCATGCCCTTCAGAATCCGAGGCAGTAACCGTCACCGCTCCTTCACCCACCACCACGGTCCGATCATCCCGCCCCAGTTCTTTGACAGGGGTTTTAACCGCATAGCCGTTGACGTCTATCCGATAAACACTTTTTCCGCTGTGATCACTCATTATAGCTGATATCGGTAGTTTCAGTCCCTCATGTCGCTGATGAATCAACTCTAAAGGCAATACTCTGCTTTGATACCATGTGCCAATCCCATCCTGCATGTCTATGACCAGTATGACCTCCAGCTGACTGGCGCTTGTTAGAACTTCCCGCAGAGTTCCTCTGACTTCTTTCCGAGTTATCGGGTCACGTATCAGCAGTCTGATTCCAGATTCATACTGCTTTGCCAGTTCCTCATTGACCGCCAGCAGCAGCTGCCACCGCTGGTCGTGAATAATCCTGTAATACCCGGTATCCTCAAGACCAGGTTCTTTGATCAAATGCAAAAAACTATCAGCCAGCGTTGAAGCTTCTTCGTCATCTGACGAAAGCCTCAGTTTCTCACCCCACCCGTCATCGCCGATGGCAAAAATACCCGGGCTCTCCGCTCTGATTTCGTGACTGGTATGCTTCAATCGCTGCTCGATTTTTTCCTTTTCCACTTCCAGCTCTTCCAGCGTCATTTCAGGCAACTGACGATGTACTGCAATTAATTGATGTTGATCTGCCAACTCTTCCAGCATTTGTTGATTTTGAAATGCCAGTTCATACTGCCCATTCTTCAGGTTAAGACGTATATCAGACATCAAAAAATTCATCTGCTGATCAATCTCTCGTTCTGCTTCCTGAGAATATGCAGACAAATCTCCTCCAGACTGCAAGTTCTTTAGTCTCATATCAATCAGCTGATTTTGCAATAACAGGGCATGATCCTGATCGGAAATTAAAATCTCGGCAAGTTTCTGCTGACGTGCCACCTTCTGTCCTTCAGTAATCACCCATCGCAACCCATGATCGGCCGTCACCGGATACACCGATTCCTGCCGCAGGGCTACTCCTTCAGCTGAAACCACTTCTTCCAATATGCCGTACTCCGCCAAAACAACATCAATTTTGAGTTGACTGATCAAGGGGCTCATTTTATAAAACAGATATAATAGAATAATGACACATACAGGCAAGGCAATAACCAGGCCGCCTGTAAGTTTCCAGTTCCAAGACAGTTTCATGGTCCTCCACCTGCTTATCTTCAGACTAATGCAACGTCTTTATTTTACCACATAACTCTCCTGGAACAAAACCGCTGTGTTGGTATTTTATCCGCACCAATCCAGTACTCTTTACAGTAATTGAACATATTTCATAGGATTGACCCTTTATCTGATCCGTCTGGTTTGATGATGCTGTACCCCATAAATATGGTATTGTGAAGAAAAAATACACTCACCGGATAATTATTTATTTGTTGGGTATTGATGCATTAGTGGGTGGATCATCTGATTAGACTCACCTAATAAATTCCCTAAAAAGAAGGTGCTTTAATGAAAGCAATCCACGTGATTATTACTGGTGATGTCCAGGGAGTTGCCTTTCGGTTTCATGCGAAAAACAAAGCTTTATCTCTGGAAATCAGCGGTTGGGTACGCAATCGGTTGAACGGTTCTGTTGAGGCTTTCTTTCAGGGCGAATCTTCAGCCGTTGACGCAATAGCAGCCTGGTGTCATCATGGACCGCCAACGGCATCAGTTGCCCATGTCTTAGCCGAAACAGCCACCGTCGATGCTTCTCTGAAAGGGTTTGTCGTTCGCTCAACCTGTTAATTCCTGCCAGATTGATCTTTCAGTTACCACTCCGGAAGAATCATACGTGACAATTCTTCCCGGTCAATTTGCTCCAATATTTCCCGATCAGGTGCCAATAGATAAAGCCCCAGGCTAAGTTCATATTCTTTTTCAAAAATTGCATAGAATCGCCCATAAAGCTTTATTATCTCAAAATCGGCATGCCCTTCTTGTGGAGGCAGAGGATTTCCATATTGCAGATATCCCCTCTGGTGTTTTTGATAAACATGTTGTGGGCTGTTGGTAAAAATCGATGCATCAATTTGCGTCCACCCTTTCCTGCCAACATACGTTACATCACTTTCAATCTTTTCAATTTCGATATCAAATGTCACATTTTCCGGATTCAGTCCCATCGATGGCATCACAAGAAATCGTTGATCATATTCGGTAACACTTATCCATTGATCAGGATCAAAATTGCCATCTTTGTCAAATCCAAAACCAAGCTCAGGAGTTTGTTTATGCTGAACCAAATAAGCACCATAAAAACTTGAGAATCGCGGAGATGTATGGTCAAAATACGATGCGTTGCGTTGCCATGGTGAAAAGCCCCCAAAGCGATATAAAACTGTCAGTGCCCATGGTTCTCCCTTCCATCTGTCAAATCCAGTTTCATCATGGTAAACCAACATTAGTGGATGCCATTGATCATCCTTTTGGGATTGGTTAGTGGGAATATCCAAATAATACTCGTTTTTATTGATCAAACTCATTTTCTGATGATGTAAACTGTAAGGCCACATGACCAGGACACTTCGAAGCAAATAATACCATGGAGCTGTAGTGGCCATCAAAAATATTAACAGCCATATCACGCACCTACTTCTCCTGCCCGTCTGCCTAAGCTTCTCCATCTCTTCACTTCCTCATATTCATCTGGACTTGTCTCAGGATTGCTCATTCTTTATTTTTGCTCATTTTCTCCTGATGTATATCCTTCGTCAAGTTTATCTGGTATGAAAGCATCCAGGCTGATCTAAATTGAATGTGATGAACCACAGAAAGTACATGGAGCTTCTGGCAAATGCCAGAAGCTCCTGATGAGCGGATCATGGTAGATTATTATATTCCATCTATTAGTCAGCTTTTGGTTCAGGATCCGATGACAAAGATGAGACGACCTGAACAACACCCTGAACAGCCGGCGCCTTGGTAAAAAGGGTCATCACTGCACCAGCAGCGCTTAAAACTCCTGATACTACATAACTCAGTGCATAGGTACCAGTCAAGTCTCTGACAATACCTCCCAATAGTGGTCCAAATACGCCGCCAATTCCCCAAGCAGTAATAACCATGCCATAGTTAATACCAAAGTTTTTCACTCCGAAATAATCTACTGTTGTTGCCGGGAAAAGAGTCAACATGCCTCCAAATGTGAATCCCACGACTGAAACCCCTGCAATCAGAAGCAATGGACTGTTTAAGCTGGGAAAGAACACATAAACAGCTACCTGAAGCACAAACATTGCAAACAAAGTGCGCATGCGGCCAAATTTATCAGAAATCACACCGCACCCAACACGACCTGCACAATTGAAGATGGCATATATCCCAACAAGCATGTAGGCATTTGCCATTCCAGCCTGTTCAAGGCCAATTTTAGAAAGCTGCCCAATGATTAGAAGTCCTGCAAATGTTCCGAAACAAAACATAATCCAAAGTTGGTAAAATTGCTTGGTTTTTAGAACCTCATCCCATTCATAGTCCACTTTTTCAGGCGCCTGATGCGTCAATAGCTGCTTTCTTGAAGCAGCTTCAGGGTCAACGCCTGCAGGTACATATCCTGCGGGCGGATTTTTGATAAACTGGGCTAAAGCCATGATCAAAGTGAAAAAGGCTCCACCTAAAATAAAAAACGTGCGTTGTAAGCCGTAGTTGGTTAATAAATAATTAGTGACCGGTGCAATATAAAGTGGCGCCAGGCCAAATCCACTCACCACGATCCCTGATATCAAACCTCTTTTTTGAGGGCTGAACCATTTTACAGCCGCTGGCGTTGGGGCAGCATATCCCATCCCCATACCCATTCCAAAAACAACCCCAAAGAAAAGCGTCAGTCCAATGATCGTCAGATAGAGACCGGACATTAGGAATCCAATACCTGCCAAAACTGCTGCTCCCATAATGATTGGCCGTGGTCCAAGCCTGTCCTGAAGCCTGCCCCCAGGTACCATTGATAATGCAAACACAGCACAAGCAACCATGTAGGGGATTTGCGTCATTGTAGCGCTCCATCCCAATTGATCGATCAACGCAGCAGAAATGACCCCCCAGGCGTACAGAACACCCAGCATCAAATTAACCCCTAAGCCAGCAAACGTTACTACCCACCCTGCTCCTAACCTTCTTCTCTCCACATCGCACCCCCTGAATTCTACATGCTATTTCGTTGATTTCATTTCATTTTATCAGAAACCGTGCTCTTCGAAAAGGTTTTTTTACGAAAAACGTTATTCTGTTGCTTTGTGTCCCCTGGACATGATCATTGCAACAAAAAGCCTGTATTCTGAAGAATACAGGCCTGACTGGTCTGGCTGACAGGAATTGAACCTGCGACCTCTAGAACCCCATTCTAGCGCGCTACCAAACTGCGCCACAGCCAGTTGAAAAAAGGTGTTTTTGGACACAAGGATATTATAAAGGAAACCATTGGAACATGCAAGTATTATTTTCATCTTCCGGTGATAACCGAATTATCTGACACACTTCCACATTATTTCTCTAACCACTCTATCATATGCCCTGCTGCCACTTCTTCCATTTCATGCTTGCGTTGACGTGTCATGAGCTCACGCACCACCTGCTCTACCGGTTGATGGCTATGCAGCAAATTATGAATCGCTGTGGTAATTGGCATTTCCACATGATGATGAAGGGCCAACTCGTAGGCTGCATCAGCTGTAAAAACACCTTCCACAACCATGCCTATGGCCGCCAATGTTTCTTCAAGACTTTTCCCTTGTCCAATTAGAATACCCGCTCTCCGATTACGGCTATGCATACTGGTACAAGTTACAATCAAATCACCGATACCAGCCAAGCCGGCAAAAGTGTTCAGCGAGGCACCCATCTGCTTCCCAAGTCGCGCAATTTCTGCTATCCCTCTTGTAATCAGAGCTGCTCTCGAGTTATCACCATAGCCGATCCCATCGGCTATGCCAGCCCCAAAAGCAATGACGTTTTTCAATGCTCCCGCCAGTTCAACCCCAACCACATCCGGATTGGTGTAAACACGCAAATATGGATTCATGAATAAATCCTGGGTGTATTCGGCAATTTGTTTGCTGCGAGCTGCCGCCACAAGCGTTGTGGGCATGCACCTGGCTACTTCTTCTGCATGTGATGGCCCTGAAAGCACCGCAAAAGTGGCTCCTCTCACTTCTTGCTTTACAATTTGCGAGATGCGGCAGTAGCTTTTTTTTTCAATTCCTTTCGCCACATTAATGATCAACATGGTCGGTGATAGATACGGTTTCACCGTTTGCAGTGCCGCACGAACCTGCTGAGTTGGGATTGCCAACACAACAGCATCAGTTTTCCAAAGAGCTCGTTCCGGGTCAGTTATAATCTCTAATTCCCGGGCCAGCTGAACATCTGGAAGATACCGCTGGTTCGTTCGCTGCTCTTTCATTTCTTGTGCTTGTTGCTCACTGCGCATCCACAAACGTGTACGATGTCCATTGGAGTGCAACACTGTTCCAAGGGCAGTTCCCCAACTGCCCGCTCCCAAAACTGTAATGGTTTTTGGTTCCATTTCATTAACTCCTGTTCAACTTTTTTTTGAGATCAAACCGGTTTTCAGTTCCATCAACAATACGTTTGATGTTACTCCGATGACGATAAAGAACAAGAAGTGATAAAGCAATCCCCAACCAAATATGTGCAGATTCACCGTTGGTTTTCCAAAGAAGCACTGTCCATAATAACACACCTGTCATAGAGGCTAACGAGACGTAGCGAGTAATAATAATGATAATAATAGCCACCGCCAGACAAATCCAAGCCAGCTGTGGATGGATCATAAAACCCACTCCCATCGTTGTTGCCACTCCTTTGCCGCCTTTAAATCGCAGAAGCACTGGCCAATTGTGTCCCACTACCGCCAACAGACCACATACCCCTGCCATGGTTTCACCTGAAAAATAGCGACCCATCCAAACAGCCACAACACCCTTCAGGAGATCACAGAAAAGAACCAATATGGCCAGCTTCAGACCCAGAACGCGCATCACATTGGTAGTGCCGGCGTTTCCACTGCCATGTTCACGAATATCAATATTAGCGGTTAATTTTCCCAGAAAAAAAGCTGGCGAAAAATTCCCGAGAAAATAAGCTGCCATCAATAAAACTGCAATTTTCATGCCCCGGTTCCTCCCGATTTTTCTCGTAACATAAAGCGCACGGGCGTGCCTTCAAATCCGAAGTTTTCCCTAATCCGATTTTCGAGATATCTCTGATAAGAAAAATGCATGAGTTCCTTGTCGTTAATGAAGAGAATAAACGTTGGCGGCTTCACAGAAACCTGTGTGCCATAGAATATTTTCAGGCGTTTGCCTTTATCTGAAGGCGGTTGTTTCATAAGGGTTGATTCTGCTATCACTTCGTTTAAAACGCCTGTTTGTATGCGCATGGCATGTTGATTGGAAACATGTTGAATTGCTGGGATGATGCGATCTATCCGCTGCCCCGTCAAGACAGATACGAATAGAATCGGTGCATATTGACAAAATCCGAGTTCGCGCCTGATGTCTTTCGTCATCTGATTCACTGTTTTATTATCTTTTTCCACCAAATCCCATTTGTTGACAAGTATGACCATCGCTTTGCCGTTTTCATGGCTGAGGCCTGCCACCTTCTTATCTTGCTCCGTCACGCCTTCACGGCCATCAATCATCAACACACATACGTCAGAGCGTTCAATAGCAGCAATCGCTCGAAGGACACTGTAATGTTCAACATCATCATTAATGCGGCTTTTCTTACGCAGGCCCGCTGTATCTATCAGCAGATATTCCTGCCCATCCATGGAAAATGGTGTGTCAATGGCATCTCGGGTCGTCCCTGCGATATCACTGACAATAACGCGTTCTTCACCAAGAAATTTATTAATAAGGGAAGATTTGCCTACATTTGGCTTTCCAATCACAGATACTTTAATTTGATCTTGATCTTCATGGCTGTGCGTTGATTCAGGAAAATGACTAATTACCAAATCCAGCAGGTCCCCTAAACCGTAAGCCATTTCAGCCGAGATTTCAATAGGATCCCCCAGACCCAGTTCATAAAAATCATAATAATACTCAGAATGCTGGTGTGAATCCACTTTATTAACAACTAAAATCACAGGGCGATTGTTTTTGCGTAACAAATCAGCAATTTCCTGGTCCTGAGCAGTAATACCTGCTCTACCATCCACCATAAAAAGTATGACATGGGCCATTTCCATGGCCAATTGTGCCTGTTTTCGCATTTGTGAAGGAATGATCTCACTTGAAGAAGGTTCAAGGCCACCTGTATCAATCAATGAAAACGTATGGTTCAACCATTCCACCTCAGCATATATCCTGTCACGGGTTACTCCTGGAGTGTCTTCAACAATGGAAATGCGGCGTCCTGCCAACCGGTTAAAAAAAGTTGATTTCCCTACATTTGGCCTTCCAATGACGGCCACAATTGATTTTGACATCTTATTATTCACTCCTGCTCTTTGTATTCCTTGCCGAATGTCGCAACATTGTTTTTATCCACTGACTTCCATCCACCTGGCATGGAATCACTTTGATGCCAAGCTGTTGAGAAACATCAGAAACAGTCAGATCATCTAAAAAAACCATTTCTCCATGTTTTAGCATATTTTCTGGAATCATCACGAAATCGCCCAAAAACTCACCTTTTAGGCGTGTAACCAAGTCTTGTCCTGTCACCAATCCACTAACGGTGATTGACGGACCGAAAAATGTATTCGCTACAGGTATCACTTTTACTATAAGACCTTCAACCTTTAGCATCAGCCTTTCAGCCAGCAACATCATAAAAGGTGCTGCAGCTTCTCCAGTAGCAATGGTCATATGAAAAGAGTGTCTTTTGCGAATTAATGGCATTTTCTGCAAAAAAGCTATTGCATCCAACTCAAAAGAAGCCAGCATTCCGACACCATTTTCAAGCTGATAAAAAGCCTCATATGCTGAGGCATCCGGCCATGGTTCTTCTGCTTTAAGATAAAATTCATCCGCAGGATATACCAGCTTTCTGCCCAACTTGTTCTCCCAACGATTCTGCCATTCATGTATTTGCTTCAGCACCTGCCTCGCTTTTGAACCTGTAACAGACTGCAGCGCTGCATTTTTCTGATATTTGGTAATACCTACCGGAACCACTGCAATGCTAATGATACTTTCTGCAAGTGGTTCCATATCTGTTAAGGTTCGATCCAACTCAGAACCGTCATTAAATCCGGGACATAAGACGATTTGAAGATTCATGCGTATGTGATGTTCATGAAACCGCTTGAGAGTTGTCATCAGATTGCCGGCAAATCGATTGTTGAGCATTTGAACCCTTAGCTCTGGGTTTGATGTATGAACAGATATATTTAGCGGACTGATCCTATAACGTATCATTTTGTCGATTTCATCTGGTTTCATATTTGTAAGAGTAATGTAGTTACCTTGCAGAAAAGAAAGTCTGGAATCATCATCTTTCACATATAGTGCTGAGCGCATCCCTGGAGGCATCTGATCAATAAAGCAAAAAAGACACTTATTACGGCATTGGCGGGTTTCAGCCATCACAGGATTTTCAAACTCAATTCCCAGTTCATCATCATAGTCTTTGACAATTTCAAGTACCCATTCACCGCCATCCGCTCTTTGCAGTGTCAGTTCAATATTTTCATCTGCTGTCAAGAATCGATAATCTATCACATCTTCCACCAGGCATCCATTAATGGCTATCAAACAGTCGCCAGCCTGTACGCCCAACTCAGAAGCAATACTCCCTGGCACCACCCGGGAGATGATATTAACTGTTCGCATATCTTCCAATTTTACACACTCCATAACGCCTCAAAAAATCATCGATTGGCAGGTCTTTTTTTTTCGTGCAGTATTTTTGTCAGTTCATCCATGAATGTGTTCAGATCTTTAAACTCCCTATAAACAGATGCAAATCGGACATAAGCCACTTCATCCAGCTTTTTAAGGGCATCCATAACCATCTCGCCAATCTGATCTGTCGCCACTTCTTTTTCCATTTCATTCTGCAAATACTTTTCAATTTGATTGACCAGTGTCTCTATTTCCTTTAATGGAACAGGTCTTTTTTCACAGGCTCGAATCATACCATTTAAAATTTTATTTCTATTGAAGGGTTCACGGTTGCCTGATTTTTTAATGACAATCAATGGAATTTCTTCCACTTTTTCATATGTGGTGAATCTTTTTTGGCAGGCATTACATTCTCTTCTTCTTCGAATGGCTTGCCCTTCATCCGTTGGACGGGAATCAATCACTTTTGAGTCAAACTGGCCACAAAATGGGCAATTCATCCATTTCACCCGCTTTCTTTCATTAATCTCCTATGAATCAAAAAGAAAAGACCTGCCCCCTGCTCTCACGTCTTTTCTTTCGTTAAATGCGTCACTATTTTTTACGTCTAAGAAAAACTGGAATATCCAACTCATCAGATTTTGCGGGCTCTTCAGTTAATTCATCCAGGAGATCCTTCTGTTTTTCTTCTGAGACTTTGGCTGCTTTTGTCTCATTTTGTTTCTTTTGAGAAACACGTTGAGGTTGACCATCAAAACCGGTTGCAATTACCGTAATCTGAATCTCGTCTTTCAGCTCTTCGTTGATCACCGCTCCAAAAATAATATTGGCATCTTCATCTGCTTCTTCCTGAATCATCTGGGCTGCCTCATGCACCTCGAAGAGGCTCAGATTTGAACTGCCGGTAATATTAATCAACACGCCCCGTGCACCATTAATGGAAGTTTCCAGTAATGGACTGTTGATGGCTTGTTTAGCTGCCTCCTGTGCCCGATGCTCTCCTGCTGACCGTCCGATGCCCATATGTGCCAACCCTTGATCAAACATGATTGTTTTTACATCCGCAAAATCACAGTTTACAAGACCGGCATCATCGATCAGATCAGAGATACCCTGAACCCCCTGACGCAGTATATCATCGGCCAGTCGAAATGCTTCAATTATCGATGTTTTTTTCTCAACAACTTCCAAAAGACGGTCATTGGGAATAGTAACCAGCGTATCAACACAATCCCTCAACTGATTAATTCCCTGGTCTGCATGACGCCATCTTCTTTTTCCTTCAAAAGAGAAGGGTTTTGTCACGACACCAACGGTGAGAATGCCCATTTCCCTTGCAATTTCGGCAACAACAGGCGCTGCTCCGGTACCCGTACCCCCTCCCATGCCAGAAGTCACAAACACCATATCAGCACCCTGAAGCAGCTTGCACAGGTCATCCCTGCTTTCCTCGGCTGCCTTTTTGCCTATTTCAGGGTTAGCTCCTGCACCTAAGCCTTTTGTTAACTTTTCACCTATCTGCAATTTCTGTTCTGCGCGGGAGTTCATGAGAGCTTGCTTATCAGTGTTGACAGCAATAAACTCGACACCTTTCATACCGGTTTCAATCATTCGGTTGACTGCATTGTTACCTCCGCCACCAACACCAATTACTTTAATCTGTGCTACATTCTCCATATCCATGTCAAATTCTAACACGAAGTCCCCTCCTCGATCTTCGAATTTATCTTGAACAAAACCTGTTTATCTCATGTTTACATGGTTATTTATTCCACATAAATCTTCTGATTCCTTTGTCTTTTTATTATGGATAACACATCAACCATTCCATTTTTCAGAGAGCACCAGCATCATAATCACTAATGGGTATGTAACCGATTGATAAGGTGACGCCTGATAATTGCAAAGTTTTGGAACAAGCGGCTCCCAAAGGCAAAAATGGCAGCATAGTAGAGGGGAACTCCCAATCGATCACCGATATACGCCAAAAATGCAGCCAGAATTGCGTTGCTAAAAAATCCGGTCACAAAAATTTCAGTATTGAATTTATTTTCCAGGCTCGCTCTCAAGCCCCCGAAAACCGAGTCGAGGGAGGCTAAAATTGCCACAGATATATAGAGAGTAAATGCAGCAGGATAAGTTACTGGTAAGATAACGCCAAGCAGTATTCCCAAAAGTAGTCCAACAAAGGCATAAATCATTTAAATCATTCACCTTCCTTAACTGAAACGTATTGTAGCTGACGCTGGCCATGATACCGTGGAATACGTACTCGTTCACTGACATGAGATTCAACTCTCAAACCAAAAACCTCTTTCAGCTCCCAGGCATATGTGTTGGGTGCTTTAATCGCTGCATTGAGCAAATCGTAATTTCCAATGGCTTTAATGACAAAAGGCTGTGCATACGTGAACTGATTGATGGTAATTGTCGCTCCGGCACATTGAATTTCTGATGTGCTTAACACCCGTTGTCCATTGATAGACAGTGCTTCTGCCCCTGCAATTTTTAGATCGTTGATGATTCTCAGCACATCAGCATCATGTACGATGACATTGTTAGGATCCTCACCTTCGTAAAGGTCTCGGTCACTGTCACTCAAAAGCACCATAACGCCGGGTCCTTCCAAATCATAAAATCCACTGTGTATTTTCATGTTTTCTATGTCTTGAACCAATATTTCCTGAATACTTCCATCTGATGCAATAGCCGCTTCATAATTTCGCAGCTTCTCCTCCTGAGCTTCAATGAGCGAAATAATTTGATTTATCTCATCCTGCTCACGTTTAACGGCATTTTGCAAATCACTCATGGTTTTAATGGTAATAAAGCTGTAATCCGACCCAACACTCTTAAACTGAAGTGTGATTAAAAAACCAACCAGCATAAAAGCTGCAATCAGAAACCACTTTTGGGCATTTTTTTTCACATTTATCGCCTCATTGTTGGACTGGTTCCATCGGTGCAGCATATTCAAACTGAAACACCCGCTGATACCGGGGAACCTGCAATTCGTTTTCTTTTCGAACAGTTACCTGAAGATTATAATACTGACGCATCTGCCAGATAATACCATACCGCATATTCAGTGCTGCTTCCAATGTTTCTGGATTTCCAACAGCCTTAATCTCAAAAGGGGGTGATACCGGCGTGTCATTGATGTGAAGTGTGTTTGATGAAAAGTGAATTTCTGTCGTTGCGACATAGCGCTGTTCATTAATGGAAATTGCTTCTGCTCCTGCCGCATTCAAAGTATTGATAAGTTCCAGCAAAATTTCATAATTATACACAATTAAACTCTCATTTTCAGATTGGTTAAATGCTCTTGGTGGATCTTCAAGGTTAATGACAACACCCGGACCAGTACCGGGGAGGTATCCCGCTAACAATTGATAGCGCTCCAGATCATTTTTAAGATTTTTAATCATCAGATTCTCATCTGCTTCCGAAAGCTCATACTCTCGCAGCCGGTTTTCCAAGTCAGTCAGTTCTTCATACAACTGCTCTTTCTCCAGTCGCAACTGTCTTAGTTCAGCAGCCAGCGTCTGTGCCTTCTGAGTTGACAAAAACCCGCCTTCTGACACTTCGCGGACCGATTTTATCTGCATGGCAATTATCAATCCAAGCACACCACAGATAACTGCGATGGCTATTTTACCTTTACGGCTTGTCATCCTCATCCTCCTGACGGGCTCTGTCCTGCACGGTGATGTGACCTTCGTAGCGCATATCAATGATGACACTGTTCATGTTTCTGGTATGCAGTGTAATCAAAGCTTCTTTCAGCGCCAGTACAGAATACGCCGGATTATCCATATAACCGAACAAAGCTTCAATTCCATTAAATGTCACAACTTTTACCTGTCCAGTCTCATCAATATTAATTTCTGAGATCATCTCGAGAATTTCAGCTTCCCGTGCAGCACCCAGAATCTGATAAGCAGTCTCAAGAGATTCTTCATTCTGCACCAGAGCCGTATCTCCGGTTTGAAAGCTGATGAACTTAATGCCTGTTACCAGGCAGAGATTACTGTCAAGAATTCCATCAGTTACATTCAGAACCACGCGCTCCTGATCAAGATAAATATAAGAACCCATATATGGTATTATAGCATATTCTTCCCGTTCTCGAACAACTATATTTATGGTGCTGAAACCTTTCCTGGTGAGGATAGCATCACGAATATACGGATGACTTTCAACTTTTTCTGCCGCTTGTTTCAGACTTGAGCCATAAAACTGATCCCCCAGTTTTATTTCAGACAATGCCGCCACCACATCCTGCTCAAGCCGGCTTACTCCTTCAATCTGAATCGCTTTCACTCTGAACAGCGGCGATCTAAAAACAAAATAATAACCAGTTCCACACATCAACACCAGCACGATCAAAGTCAAAATCATGCGTATCCAAAAGCTTCTCATTTTCTTTTTTCGGTATTTTTTTTGGGTCATCAGTACCACTTCTCTCTATTTAAAACAAATCCGGCTGCACCGGTTAATCCTGCCGCAAATGTGCCCAAATGCGATCGACGGCGGGTCTAACTTTTGTAAGTTCCAACACTTGATGTTCTTCCAATAAGCCATTCAGTATCTGCTGATATAGAAGCGCACCATTCAGCTCCTCTTCTCGAATGACCGTGGCAAATCCGCAGGATTCCATCATACGTGCATTTTTTTCCTGATGATTATCTGCCGTATAGGCTTTCGGTATCAGAATTGCATATTTTTCCGAAGCCTGTATTTCAGCTATGGTAATTGCTCCAGCACTACACACAACAAGATCACAAGCTTTCAGGGCATATGGCATCCGATGAATATAAGGAACTATTTGGTGCCCGCATTGCTTGAGTTTTTGTTCATCAATGATGTTTTTCATCTGATTGTAATGATTCTTTCCAGTAGCCCATAAAAGCTTGAAAGGCAGCTCTTCAGAGTGTTTAATCATCTCATGGACAGCTGTATTAATGCTTGATGAACCACCACTTCCACCAGCGATCAACACCATTTTTTTCTCATCATACTCAGGAAAACTCTTTCTGGCCTCATCTACTGTCAGCTGATAGTATTCTTTGCGAATCGGGTTTCCCGTCACCACCAGTCGATCTTTTTTTCTGAAGTGGCATGCTGCTTCTTCGAAGCTGAGAGCCACAACATCAACATGTTTTGATAAAATACGATTGGTGAGCCCTGGGAATGCATTCTGTTCATGAATCAGTGTCTTAATCCCTTTTTTTGCAGCGAGGTAGACGACGGGGCCTGAAACGTATCCACCTGTCCCAATTACCCAGTCGGGCTTGAATTGTCGAATTATTTTTCCTGCTTCAGTCAATCCCTTCAAAAGCATGCCTAAACTTTTGACATTATGAAGTGAGAGTTTTCTTTTGAGGTATGAAACAGTGATCGGCTTAATCTCGTAACCAGCAGCCGTTACCAGCTCCATCTCAAGACCTTTTTGTGTTCCAACGAATAAAATTGAAGCATCCGGTTCAGCTTCCACTATTCGATCAGCAATGGCAATGGCTGGATAGATGTGTCCGCCCGTTCCACCTCCGCTAATTAAATACCGCATGTTTAACCTCCTGCTCCAATTGATCTCTTGGATATGTTTAGAAGTATCCCGGTTAATGCCATCAGCACAACAAGTGCATTCCCTCCAAAACTGATAAAAGGAAGTGGAATCCCTGTTACCGGCAACAAAGATGTCGCCACTCCAATGTTAATGATTACCTGTATTCCCACCAAAGTGGCAACACCCGAGGCAACAAGGCATCCAAAAATATCTGGTGCATTCATGGCAATCCGCGTGCAGCGCCAGATGAACAACGCAAAAAGCACAATGACAAAAGCACTGCCAATAAATCCCAGTTCTTCAGCAATAATCGAAAAAATAAAATCATTATGGGGCTCTGGTAAATGAAGGTGCTTCTGAATGCTCCTACCGATACCTTTGCCTGAAAGTCCACCCGAACCTATTGCCAGAAGTGATTGGATTGTCTGAAGACCTGCATCAGACGGATCGGCCCAAGGATCCAGATAGGCAACCAGACGGCGTGTTTTATACCCTTGCCCGGTCAAAAAGACATATGCCAGAAAGCTCCCCACTGCACCCAGCCCTGCCAACGAAAGAAATACAAAGTGGCTAATGCGTATTCCACCAATAAACATCATGATGATCATCAGAAAAACCAGCACCAGCCCGGTACTAAAATCCGGTTGCTTGTATACCAGTAAAAAAACTACGCCACACAGCAGTAGATAGGGAATGACTCCTTGGTCAAATGTCTGCATCTGGTTCTTCTTACGTTCAAGACTGGCTGCCATAAAAATAATCAAACTGAATTTCGCCACTTCTGTGGGCATCAATGAAAGACCATAAATATGTATCCATCGTTGGGCAAAATTGATTTCCGTTCCAATGGGCGTTAACACCAGTATCAATAGCACCAACGAAGCCAACAGCAATAGATTAGCCAGTTTTTTCCACAACTGATAGTTAATCTGACTGAACACAATCATCAGCACTAGTCCAACAGCCGCCCACTGTAACACGCGTATCAAAAAAAACAATCCGTCTCCCATATTTGACATCGCATAAGAATAACTGGCACTAAAAACCATGATAATGCCAATAGCCACCAGTAGAATTGTTGTTAGTAAGAGGGTCAAATCCATTCGTTGTCGGTTTTCCTTGTCCATGGTACCACTCCAATGTCTCTGCAAGCCAGCTTAAACCTGCAGATCGTCAGTCTCAACAAACGCGTTTTAGCCGACCAGTTCGCCAACCAGTGCTTTAAAGTGAGCGCCTCGCTCTTCAAAGTTTGCATACATATCCCAACTGGCACAGGCTGGAGACAAGAGTACCGAATCCCCAGATTCAGCCAATGCTGCTGCTTCCCTTACAGCTTCATCCAAGTTTCTGACCTGTTTCACTTTATTAAAGTTCAAGCGTTTCGATGTTTCCATCAAAAGAGGTGCTGTTTCACCATATACCAATAAATATTTCACTTTCCCATGAAAAGTGTTAAGCAAACTGGTAAAATCACTCTTCTTATCCATTCCACCTGCAAGTAAAATCAAAGGAGCTGTGACGGCTTCCACTGCTTTAATCGCTGCATCAGGGTTAGTTGCCTTCGAATCATTTATGTACATTACCCCATTTTTTTCTGCAACAAATTCAATGCGATGTTCTACTCCTGGAAACTTAACCAACGCCTCAGCAACGGCTTCTGGAGGCAAACCGCAAACCAGCGCCAAACCAGATGCAGCCAGCGCATTTTCAAGGTTATGAGTACCAGGAATCTGGATCATGTCAACTGCAATAATTTTCTTCTCAGTGTCATTCCAGCGGAAAACAATTTCATCTTTGTCAACAAAGATGCCACGAGATAGTTTTTTTTGCCTGCTAAAATAAAGAGGCATCGAGCGCAACCCGCTATTATATGCCATGGAGGCTGCATCATCTGCATTGATGACAGCCACATCATCTTTAGTCTGATTTTCAAAAATGCGATACTTCAGCGCTGCATAAGCATCCATCGAGCCGTGGCGATTGAGGTGATCCGGTGTAATGTTCAATAACGCAGCAGCTTTTGGCCTGAAATGTTGAATGGTTTCAAGCTGAAAACTGCTGACTTCCATCACGTAATAGCCATTTTTGTTGAGTGTGTCAACTCGCGAAATCCCAGGAATGCCAATGTTGCCCACAACTTCAGTCTCTTTCCCAGCCAGACGAAACATCTCACCCGTTAGAGCTGTTGTTGTTGTTTTGCCGTTGGTTCCTGTGATAGCCACCACCGGGGCCCTCATATGCTGATAAGCCAGTTCAATTTCTCCTATGATGGGAATGTTCAATTTTTTGAACGCTCTTAAAAAGGGTAGGTCCACGGGAACTCCTGGTGATAGGACAATCAGTTCAGGGTCATGATAGTGTGACAGATCCTGGGGATGCCCACCCAGAATAACTTTCTCAATCATGTTTTCCAAATTTTGCAACGTATCCGCCAATGAAGTTGCATCTCTCATGTCATTTAGGAAAACCCGCGCACCTTGGGCATGCAAAAATTGAATCAAAGGGACTCCTGTAATGCCAATTCCTACTACCAGTACTTTAAGTCCATTCAGATGCATGTCAAACCCTCCCTGTTTTGCTAATTAAACCAACCAATGCCTGCTTTCATCTTACGCTGTTCATGGAATGCCGAGAATACCCAGTAAGCACAATATGATCGTGACGCCCCAGAAGGTTGTCACCACACGACTCTCAGACCAGCCTGACAATTCAAAGTGATGATGTAGCGGACTCATTTTAAAAAGCCGATTTCCTGTCAACTTAAAGTTCACTACCTGCAAAATAACCGAGAGTGTTTCAGCAAAATAGATCCCTCCTACCACAGGCAAAAGCAGGGTCAGGTTAGTCATGAGAGCTATGGCTGATAATGCGCCTCCAAGAGCCAGAGAACCAGTGTCGCCCATAAAAACCCGAGCTGGATAAATATTAAAAATCAAAAATCCCAGACATGCTCCTGAAAGTGAACCAGCAAACCATGCCAGCTCAGTAAAAGAAAGATGCCAGCACACGAGACTGAAAAAACCACTAACAATTACCATGGTGCCTGCTGCTAAACCATCCAGACCATCTGTTAAATTAACGCTATTGACAGTTCCCACTATCACCCACATGAGAAATGGCATCATCAGCCAACCAAGTGTCAGCTCATCCCTCAGAAATGGAATGTATAAGTGAGACGGCACAAGGCCTCTATTTTCAGCAAACATCAGTAACAAACCAGCAGCGGTTAACTGCATGATCATTTTTTGATAGGCTCTTAAACCCATGGGGCGTTTCAATACGACTTTGAGATAGTCGTCAACAAACCCGATCGCTCCAAATATGAGAAAACCCATCAATGCTAACAGCAATGTCTCATCCAGTTCTGTCATCATTAATGTGGCCGTTACCGAGGCAAGAATAAACATTAGTCCGCCCATGGTCGGTGTGCCCTGTTTTGCCAGATGGCTCTGTGGACCATCCTGTCGGATGCTTTGCCCTGCCTTGATTTTCTTTAAAACCGGTATCAAAACCGGCCCCAGTGCAGCGGCAAAAATAAAACCCAAAAGAATTGCCAATACCAGTGAGCGTTGCAGCAACACCTTACATGTCCCCTTCCATCAATTGCACCACAATTCTCTCCATGGCCATGGCCCGTGACCCTTTAATGAGAATGACATCTTTCTCCCTGGTCTCTCTGGATAAAATTGCAGCAGCTTCTTCTGGTGTCTGAGTTTCAAAGATAATCAACTCGTTTGTCTTCATTTCCAGTGCAGCCGCTTCCAGCGCAATCCACCTGGCCATCTCACCCACAGTTATGAGTACATCCACTGCACCATCCATCAGTTCATGCGCCAGTTCCCGATGCAGCCATTCTGCATCTTCACCCAGTTCAAACATACTGCCAAGCACTGCAAAGCGTCTGTTGCCAGCCCTGCTTTTCAACACTTTCAATGCCGCCTTAACCGAATCAGGATTTGCATTGTATGCATCATTGATCAACTCACATTGGTTGATATGTATCATTTCCATGCGCATGCCAGATGGTTCAAAAGCATTCAAGCCTTCCTGGATTTCTTCTGGCGTCATACGGAAAAGTTGTCCTGTAAGAACGGCGAAGAGACCACCGATAACATGATGCATCCCTGGATGCATGACACGGAAGACATTCTCCCCAGTCTTGTTAGTACGAAAAGCAAACCCTTCCCCAGCCAAGTCTTCCACTCCCTGTGCCTGCATCTCCAATCCCGGAGAAAAACCCACACGAAGAACAGACTTTTTCAGCGACCTTCTTTCAATCTGTTGAAATAAGTACTCATCATCTCCATTGATGATGAGTATGCCATCAGATTGAAGCCCTTCAAGTATTTCCATTTTTGCCTCGGCAATGTTCTCGCGATTTCCCAAATTTTCCACATGAGCCCACCCCACATTGGTGACCAATGCGAGCGATGGCTTTGCCAGGCGGCTGAGCTCACTGATTTCACCCATTCCAGACATTCCCATTTCCAACACAGCGCATTGGTGAGCTGGTTCAAGTTCCAGCAGTGTCAAAGGCAAACCGATATGATTATTATAGTTTCCCTTGTTCTTATGCACGCAATATTTTACAGAAAGCACTGATGAAATCAAATCTTTCGTTGTCGTTTTTCCATTGCTTCCAGTAATTCCAATCACAGGAATTTGAAATTGATCTCTATAAGCGGCAGCTAATTGCTGCAGCGCCAGCAGGGTATTGTCCACTTCAATGACTGCCATCGACAACCCGGTTGATGCAGGATAGGTATATCCCGCTTCGACAAGCGCTGCTACTGCGCCGTTTTCAGCCGCCTGTGACAAAAACGCATGTCCATCTACTCTCTCTCCTTTTAGTGGAACAAAAAGACTCCCCTTCTTTACCTGCCTTGAATCGATGGTCACATGGTTGATTTCTTTCTGCTGACCTGATTTCTTGATAACACCCGCTGTCCATTGGCTAATTTGCAACAGACTAACAGCCTTCATGGATGCCAGCCTCCCTTGCTAACGATCTGGCCACTTCCCGGTCATCAAAATGGGTCGTTACATGACCTATTGTTTGTGTGGTTTCGTGACCTTTTCCAGCAATCAATACCACATCGCCACTTTTTGCAAGCAACAGCGCTTCTTTAATGGCATTTTTCCTATTTTCTATGACTTGGTATGCACCCTTTGTTTCTCGGATTCCCATTTCGATCATCCTTAAAATCTCCATCGGGTCTTCTGAGCGGGGGTTATCAGATGTTAAAATGCTTATATCGCTCAGCTCGCCAGAAATTTTCCCCATTAATGGTCGTTTAATTTTGTCCCGATCGCCACCGCATCCAAAAACAGTGATAATTCGATTCTCAGTAAATTGTCTGATGGTATTAAGAACATTTTCCAGAGCATCGGGCGTATGTGCGTAATCCACCACGACACCAAAACTGGTAAATTCAGAGATTTGTTCCAATCTTCCCGGTACTCCGCCTACCACTTTCAAGGCTTCACATATTCTATCAGGAGCTATACCCAGCGATCTGGTTGCTCCAATGGCAGCCAACGCATTATAAACACTGAATTTTCCAGGAATATGCAATGTTACTTTCCGATCCATCTCAAGCCCTTTTGCATAAAAAGAAACACTATTCAGCGTCAAGACAGCATCCATCGCCTGAAGATCGCTGTCATCACTCATTCCATAAGTGATAATCGGATAACCCTCTGAGCGTAATTCTTCTGCCATTCGCCGCCCATATTCATCATCGATATTGAGCAGATTGTTATGTTTAGTCATTGTGAATAAACGCTTCTTCTCCTGGTAATAGGCTTCCATTGAAGCATGGAAGTCAAGATGGTCTTCTGTCAGGTTGGTAAATACACCTGTGTGAAACTCGGTATGATTGACTCTCTCCAACGCCAGGGAATGAGAAGAGACTTCCATGACACAGACTGCCACTTGTTCGCAAACCATTTGCTTGAGTAATCGTTGAAAATCGACGGACTCAGGCGTGGTGCGGATGGTTTGTATTTGACGATCACCAATCCAGTTGGTGATCGTGCCAATCAAGCCGGTTTTTTTCCCCGCATGATTTAAAATCTCCTTCACCAAATAGGTCACTGTTGTTTTGCCGTTGGTGCCAGTCACCCCCACCAAGTCAAGGTGCTGAGAGGGCAGCCCGTTAAAAACCGAAGCCGCTGCCGATAAAGCCTTTCGTGTATCAGGTGATTGAACAACCGTCAGGTGGTCAGGTAATGCTATTTCCTCTTCCAACATAACTGCCACAGCTCCCAGCTCGACGGCCTGATGAACATAGAGATGGCCATCCGTTTGAAACCCTTTGATACATACAAAAAGGCTTCCTGGTTTGGCTTGGCGCGAATCATAAACAATTGACCCTATCTCACATGCCAGCGTCCCCTGTAGCAGCTTGAAAGTCTGGTTTCTAACTATTTCTTCGAGTTTCATGAGCGATCTCCTTATGGTTCGAGTTCTGTCTTTCCCGTCATACAGCTTATGGTGCAAAATGAACGTTTACCAGCGAACCCGGCTCTAAAAGCGTACCTGCCTCCGGAACCTGTTCTTTAGCTAACCCACTGCCGGTAATTTTTAGTTTTAAGTCTCTTGCACTTAGAATGGTATTAACTTCGCGTATCGTCTTCCCACTTAAGTCAGGCACCATCACAAGTGATGATGTTCCAGAATCATAACCCGTATATAATATCACATTTGAATAAGCGGGTACAGTCGTGCCAGGCTTTGGAAACAAATCAGCAATAATCGCCTGATCACCAAGTGAAGATTGAGTCTCCACCTGCATCACCAGCAAGTTTTCCCTCAAAAGACGTTCACCTTCTGCCACCGTCATGTCCCGTACTTCAGGCACAATCACTTCCACCACCGGAGGAGCGTCCATTTCAGTTTCCTGATATGCCGGTTTATACTCTTTATAGCGAATCACTTCACGAAATATATCACCGGCCACAGGTGCTGCAATTTCTCCACCATAATAGGCAGCGCCTCTGGGTTCATCAATTATCACCAGTAATGCCAGTTCGGGATCATCCGCTGGAAAGAAACCGAAAAAAGATGCAATGTATTTGCCCTGTTGATAACCACCTGGCATGACCTTTTGAGCTGTACCCGTCTTGCCACCAATCCGGTAACCCTGCACAGCGGCACGATTGCCGGATCCTTCAGCCACAACTGATTCCAGAATATCCCGCATTTGCTTGGATGTTTCGGCAGAAAATGCCTGTCGGATCACTTCCGGTTCAAATCGCTCAACTAACTCTCCTTTTTCGTTGCGCAGTTCACGCACCAGTCGTGGACGCATCACATTTCCATCGTTGATGGTTGCCATTGCTGAAACCATCATTTGGATTGGTGTGATCGATATTCCCTGCCCGAAGGATATCGTCGCAAGCTCCACCGGCCCAACTTGTGGCAATGAGTACATGAACGAACTTACTTCACCAGGATAGTCAACGCCTGTTGGCCGAGTAATTCCAGCTTCGAATAAATGTCTGTAGAGTGATTCTTTTCCCATTTGCTGAGCTAATTGAACGAAAACCGGGTTATCGGAATTTTGAACGGCTTCTTTAAAAGTCTGCTCACCGAAAGGATTGTACCATCGCCAGGAGCGAATGGTTGTTCCTGCAACATCAATCGTGCCTGAAGAATAGAATTTGGTCGACGATGTCGCCAGATTTTCCTCAAGAGCTGCTGCAGCAGTAACAACTTTAAAAACAGAACCAGGCTCATAGACTTCCTGAAACGCCGGATTTCGCCACATTTCAAACCAGCGCTCCATCTGCTCTTCCTGAGTCATTGACAAAAGCTGTTCCTGTTCGGCTTCTTGAAGAAGAACACGGGGCTGATTAGGATCATAGTCTGGCTTGATGCCCAAAGACAGAATTTCCCCGGTCTTAACTTCCATCACGATGGCAATCACCCGTTCTGCATTATGCTCTTGCCAGGCTTGATTGACAGCTCTTTCGGTATAGTGTTGAATGACTTCATCAATGGTCAACACCAGATCAGCCCCATTCACCGGCGGAAAATGTTTTTCCACATGAAAAGGGAGCTGTCGTCTTGCTCCGTCGATGTTGACAATCGACCGACCTGCAATGCCTGCCAGCTCTTTCTCATATCTTTGTTCAATTCCTGCGATCCCCTGCCCATCAACATTAGTGTGTCCAAGCACAAATGACGCGAAATTTCCATATGGATACATCCGCTCATTATCATCCACAAACCAAATTCCACGCACGCCCAAGTCGCGCATTTGTTGAACTACACTGTCATCAACTCTTCTGGCCAGGCTCACCAGCGTTGTGTTTTCTCTGGTAAGACGTTCCACCAGGTCCTCTTCATCCATGTTCAATATTTCCGAGAGTTGACTGGCCGTTTCAACCGGTTCGTCAATCAAATACGGATTCGCCCATATTCTATTTTTGACTGTTGTGATCGCCAGCTCTTTTCCATTTCGGTCATAGATGGTACCTCTCTTGGAAGGAACCACTATATCACTTGTCTGTTGTCGATTTGCAATGGACTGATATTTTTCTCCCTCCACAATCTGAAGCCAACCCAATCGCAAGACCAACACAAAAAGCAATAGTGAAACCAGCATATGTAAAAAAAGTAACCGTTTACGGCTGCTTTCCATTCTGCGGTTCAATCAAACCACCCCTTCAGATTCAGTATACCATTTTTAGATCCGAAGTATGCCGGCAAATTTATGAAAAATCTTTTCAATGGAATAGGGCAGCAGGCCACCATCTTCGTTATCCACCAGCGGGTCCTCCTGTATTTCTCCTGCTAACAACGCCACGCTGGCCGGGTCTACACTGATATAAATCAACTGGCTTTTGTCAGGGTACCGCATACCCAGCCGGTTCACTGCTTCTTGTTCAATCCATTCCAGTTTTGATGATTGCTCAATTTCAACCATGAGTTGTTCTCGTTGATTTTGCAATTGCTCCAAGCTCTTTTCCAACTGTGTCACCTGATGTTTTGTGGCAGTGATTTCAGCAAAACGGTTGACTAAAAACAAATTCAGCCCAAGAAAAACCACGATGCATAGTAAAAGTGCACAAGTCTCAGGCATGTAGCTTTTTTGTGGCTTTGCCTTTTTTTGTGCTGTCTGCTGACGCTTGGGCATCTGCTTAAAATCATCATAATCCATTTCCCTGATTCTTTCCGCAGCATACATTAAGTGACACCTCCTTTGCTACAGTCAATGATATCAACCCGCAATAATCAACCAGTTATATTCGTTCTGCAACTCTTAGTTTGGCACTTCTTGACCTGGGATTATGTTCCACTTCCTCATGTGTTGGTAATAAAGGTTTCCGTGTCACAAGCTTTATAAGTGGCACATGCTGACAGCGGCACTCAGGGAACTCCGGCGGACAAACACACGTTACGCTTAAGCGCTTAAATGTGTTTTTAACCAGACGATCTTCCAATGAATGGAATGAAATAACTGCAATTCGACCACCTGGACTCAGCGACTTCGCAGCAGTTTCAAGCGTTCTATCAACTTGTTGTAATTCTTGATTGACTTCCATGCGTATTGCCTGAAAAGTTCTTTTCGCTGGATGTGGACCTTCTTTTCTTGCTTTGGCAGGAATTGCCTGTTTAATAATTTCCACCAGTCGACTGCTGGATTCGACAGGCTCTAATTGTCTTGCCTTCACAATGAAGACCGCAATTCGTTTTGCCCATTTCTCTTCTCCGTATTCACGAATCAACCATGCCAACTCTTCTTCAGAGTAAGTGTTAACAATTTCTTTAGCTGTCAACGTCTCTCTCTGATCCATTCGCATGTCCAAAGGTCCGTCCTGCATATAACTAAACCCTCGTTCCGCTTCATCTAACTGGAATGAAGAAACACCCAGATCCAACAAAAACCCATCAATATGCTCTATTTGCAGATTATGCAAAATGTTCCGTAAATTCGAAAAGTGGTCACGTACGATTGTCACTCCGCATTGAAGATTCATGGTATTTAAATGCGTTTGCGCTCGCTGTATAGCCACTTCATCGCGATCAATGCCTATCAATCTGCCGGAAGCAGATAACCGTCTACCTATTTCACCTGAATGTCCGGCTCCTCCCAATGTGCCATCCACATAGACACCCGATGGCTTGATGGCCAAGGATTCCAGGCATTCTTGAAGCATCACAGATACATGTTGAGTTTCCATCCGGGTCAGCTCCTCAGTCTCGTTTTATATGCCCAACTCTTGCATTTTACCCGCGATCTCATCGTAACTAAGATTCTCATCATCAATATATTTTGACCATATATACTGACTCCAAATTTCCACTCGTGTTCCCGCACCAATAATTACTATTTCTTTCTCCAGCTCGGCATGTTCTCTGAGGTTGGCAGGAATTCGAATTCGCCCCTGAGGATCAAGCTCACATTCAGTTGCTCCTGAGAAAAAAAACCTGACGAAAGCGCGCGCATTTTGATTGGTTAATGGCAGCTGTTTCAGTTTATCCTCCAGAATTCGCCATTCTTCCATTGGATAGACAAACAAAGACTGATCCAGCCCTTTGGTTGCAATAAAAGATTCTCCCAATATTTCACGGAAACGCGCCGGCATACTAAGCCTGCCCTTTGTATCAATTGTATGAGAGTACTCACCAATGAACATGCGCGCCACCCATCCCTATCTTCTATGGTCATCTTCTCCACTTTATACCACTTTATACCACTTTTTGATAATATTCAACTTTTTTTGAACCGAAATTCATTTTTTTTCATGACAATGGTCGTTTTTTCAACTCATCAGGAGTATCTTCCTACAAACACACATTCTCACGCATTCCAACCGACCAGAAAATGTCATGCTTTCAATGGTTTCCCGCGAGAATATTTGTTGTTATAAGGCAATAAAAAACCGCTCACAAAAGAGCGGCTTAAAACGCTTTGATACGCGATTCTCATTCCTATATTTCTATCCACAATTCTCAGGTTGTCGACTCTTTCTGAACTATTTATCTTTGTGTTGCTGCTGTTCGTCGTTGTCATCCATCATTTTTTCGTTCGAGCTCTCAGAATGGCCGTGTGCGTGTTTATTTTGGTATCGAAGCCACTTCACCCCCACAAGACCAACAATAATCATGAGCAGCGAAACAACCTGCGCCGTGCGCAGTGGACCAATCATTAGACTATCCGTGCGCAAACCTTCAATGAAAAATCGTCCGACAGAATATAAAATTAGATAGTGCAGAAACACCTCACCATCCACTTTCTTCCTATCTGTGTAAAATAGCAGCCAGCCCATCACCAAAAAGTTCCATATTGATTCATATAAAAATGTGGGATGCACTCCCACACCATCAATGATTATCGCCCAAGGCAGTTCTGTTGGTCTGCCATAAGCTTCCTGGTTAAAATAATTGCCCCAGCGGCCAATTGCCTGACCTAAAATCATACTGGGAGCAGTAACGTCAGCCATAGCCGGAAAACTCACTCCATGCTTAAGACAGAGAAAATATCCCGTTACGAATCCTGCTATGATCCCCCCATGAATAGCCAGGCCGCCTTGACGAAACTGTAGAATCCGTATCAAATCCTGAGAATAATATGCCCAGTTAAAGATAACATAGTAGATCCTCGCACCAATTACACCTGCCGGTATCGACCAAAGTGCAATATCATACATGATATCTTCCTGTACACCAATTGCCTTTGTTCTTCTCACCGCCAATAAAACACCAAGCAACATCCCCATCGCAATCAGCATCCCGTACCAGGCAACTTCTATTCCAAAAATGGTAAACGCAACTCTATCCATTACACTGTCACTCCCCCTATGATTAAGTATCAGGTTTCCTCACAATTCTACCACAAAACAATGATAGCATCGGTTTCATTCAGCTTCTCAAGCTTACCAACAGAAAAAGCAATCCACCTCAAGATAGATTGCTTTCCCAGCAACTCTGTTTTGTTCGTTTATTTTTGTTCCAAGATCAGTTCTACTTCATCGTTATTCCTAACACCTGCACCATTGCCTTCATCAAGGTCAACATGCATTTCAAGCGCATATTCAGCATTCACCCGCACTAACACATTTTCAAAAACAACGCTGCGCTGACCTCCGGTACGAACATTGACAACATCTTTGTCTTTCAGGCCCCAAACCATCGCTTCATCTGGCGTCATGTGAATATGGCGGGCGGCGGCAATGACCCCCTCATCCAGGACTACTTCTCCCTGAGGACCAACAATGGTCACACCTGCGCTATCCATTAAATCTCCCGAATCTCGAACCGGTGGTTTCACGCCCAACGCAAAGCTGTCTGCAAATGAAATCTCCACCTGGGTCTTGTTGCGTACCGGCCCTAGAACACGCACCCCTTTGATTTTGCCCTTTGGTCCGATCAGGTCAACTTTTTCTTCAGCTGCGTACTGTCCTGGTTGTTTCAAATCTTTCAGCTTGGTCAACTCATAGTTTTCTCCAAAAAGCTTGTTCAGGTGCTCTCTGCTTATGTGAAGATGGCGGTTCGATAACGCAATCGGAATCCTATTTTGACCCATTTGACAGCCTCCTTAATTTTCTTGCATTGGTTAAAGCGTTAACATGTTCTTCTTATATTATAGAGTAATTCGTGTATGAAATCAAACCGATCATCTTGATTCGGAATTATCAAAATTGACACACTTATTGCCGCTGTAGTTTTCTGCCTTGATTCAGAGTGATCGGATTTCAGGGAAATAATCGTTAATCATTTAACAAATTGGCAGTGTGTATTGATTGTGATCGCAGCTTTCTGTTGAGTAACAAGTGGAAACGTCACAAATTTATCTCTACCTGCGAAAACCGCACTTCCTGGATTGTAAATTCGTGGAAGATTATCATAAACAAGCTCCTCTTGTCAGCAAATAGCATCACAAATGCCATTAACTTTCCAAGAGGAGCTTGTAGAGCGTTTAATAGCTAAGCATCTTTCTCTTAAATTTAATCTGCCACAGTTGCAATGTAAGGAAGATTTCTGAAATTTTCTGCGTAATCGATTCCATATCCTACAATAAATCGATCCGGAATTTCATAACCAACATAATCTACGGTCAAATCACATTTCCGCCTAATAGGTTTGTCCAGTAATGTACAGATTTTTAGAGAAGCTGCGTTTCTTCTTTTAAGGTTATCTGTAAGATATTTCAGCGTCAGGCCTGTGTCCACAATATCTTCTACAATAATAACATGTTTGTCTTCAATTTCCATGTCCAGGTCTTTTAGTATTCTCACAATTCCAGAACTCTCTGTAGAATGCCCATAGCTGCTAACTGCCATGAAATCAATTTTCAGCGGTCTTTTGATTTCCCGCATCAAATCACCCAAGAAAATATTGGCGCCTTTCAAAACGCCGATCAGTACAAGTTCATTTACATCTTTATAATCTGCTTCAATCTTCTGGGCTAACTCCCGAACTTTTTCATAAATTTCTTCTTTAGTAAATAAAACACCGTCCAATTGCTTATCCATTAAATCACCTCTGTCAGTATATTATTTAGTCATCATATCTCTTGCTTATCAAAAACCACATAATGGAGCTCTGTTTCCAGGTAGCGCGCCATGGCGTACAATGTATCCGACAATCGATTCACATATTTTATCAACCACTCACTAACATCTTCTTCCCTGCTCAATTTTAGAATTCTTCTTTCAGCCCGACGACAGACAGTTCTGGCAACATGCAGGCTGGCTGCAGCCGTATTACTGCCCGGAATAATGAAGGCATCCATTTTATCAATTTTTTCAAGATATTGGTCAATGGTGGCTTCAAGGAACTGAACATGGATTTCATCAATTTTTTCAGGGAAAAGGTTTCGGTCGGTTGTTGCCAATTCGCCTGCTACGTCAAAAAGCTCCCGCTGAATTCTGAAAAGGATTCGCACCACTTCAGCGTCTTCAATAAAGTTTCTGGCAAATCCAATGCAACTGTTTAACTCATCCACAGTTCCATAACTTTCCACACGAATTTCGTCTTTTTTCACTCGTTTTCCGTCGTATAAGCTGGTTTCCCCTTTGTCACCCGTTTTGGTATAAATTTTCATCTTATCCCTCCATTTCTGTATTGCCGCAGTCTTATAACCTTTTCTCATGCAGCATTCAAGGCATCATCGTTTGCATTTCATTTTGATCGTGATATGATGATATCAACGCACCCGTGCGATTCTTCCCATCATGAACAGGAGTGTATCGAACCATGGATTACCGTCTGATCTCGCAGGCTTTGGCCAGCTACCCCCATGAAGGTTACGAAAAAAACAAGCTGTTTGCAGTAATGATTCCGCTAATTGAAGTGAACGGCGAGACGCACGTTCTCTTTGAGGTCCGTTCTTTCGAGCTGGAGAGCCAACCTGGCGAAATTTGTTTTCCCGGCGGCAAGATGGAGAAAGGCGAGACACCATCTCAGACTGCTTGTCGAGAAACCATGGAAGAGCTCAATCTGCAGCCTCACCAATTGAAAATCATCGGCTCACTCCCCCCATTAACAACACCTTTTCATTTCACTATCTATCCTTTTTGCGGTGTCATTCAACACACTGTTTTTGAAGAAATCGACTTTTCAAAAGATGAGGTGGATTCCATCTTCACCGTCCCCCTCGAAACACTTCTGAACCAGAAGCCAGAAGAATTTTCACTGGAATATGACATGAAGATGGATCCCCTGTTTCCTTATCATCGCATTCCAAACGGTGATAAATATGAATGGAAAGCTGGTCATTACCGAGTCGTTTTCTATTACTATCAGCAATATGTGATATGGGGACTCACCGCAAAAATGCTTCAGTATTTCCTGACTGTTATCCGCAATAGTCCCGGATTTTCATCGGTTTCCATACAGGAAACCTAAAAACCTCAGCCACCGCAAGAAGGCGGTTTCGAACCACCCGTCATCTGACATCCGCTTTCGCCGCCGGATGATCCCACGCCAAAAACCGACATCTTTCGTTTCGTATGTTGGCTTCCACATTGGGGACAATTGATGGATTCATCCATTTCATCCATGGGACGTAATTGATCGAAGATGTGTCCACATTCTTCACATCGGTATTCGTATACTGGCATTTTATCCCTCCTTCACTTATCAAAACACTCGCTTCCTTTATCAAAAGACAATCAGGTTTATAGTCGTTTATCCATCGCGCTGAAATCACCAAAGCTCACATCGTATCCTTCAAAGGACTTCGCAGTTTCATCAATATTCGACGGAAACACAATTGCCTTCAGTGATTTTTTTACCCCAAGCCATTTTTTCCAACCACTTTGTTCCGTCATCTGATCCCAGGAGAGGTTGATAACTCCGCTAAAATCACTGCCGGCAATTTCCCGGCCGGCCAAATCAGCCTCTGCAAAATCAAACCCCCGGGGATACTTTATCCCAGTCAGATCTTTGCCCGCCATTTGCAAGTGCTCCCACTTGAGCTTTTTAACCCGGCTGAAATCAGAAAACCGGAGATCCAGGCCTGAAAAATCAGCGTTGTCAATGTCAAAATCTTCAGGGTAAACCATACCCGCCAAATACCGCGCCTGACAGATATGCTCCCACCTTAGTCCGCGAACGCGACTGAAATCATTACCACTAAAATTTTTTCCCGCGGATTCCATTTTCGCAGGACAAAACGTCTCCGGGTAGATTAGTCCGCTGGCATCTTCCGCATGGGCAATATGCATCCAGTTCAGATTTTTCACCATGGAAAAATCACTGCGGCTGATATCCCTCCCTGTAAAGTTTGCCTTGTCAGCATCAAAATGTTCTGGGTATATCATCCCGGAAACATCACCTGCATACTGAACTTGCTCCCATGTAAGCGCCTGACACCGGCTGAAATCGCTTCCGGTCAAATCCCTGGGTTTACCAAAAGGCTGGTCATTAAAATCTGCGTTCTCAATATCAAATGAACCCGGATAGCGCATACCAAAAATAAATTCTGCCCGATTAATTTGACGCCACCGAAGCTTTTCCAGCCTTGAAAAATCACTACCACTGATATTTTTGTCATTAAACACCACATTATCCGCGTCAAAATCAGAAGGGTATATGAGGTCACTGAGTCCCCATACACGATCCAGGTGACACCATCGCAATCCCTTCACACGGCTAAAATCACTGCCTGCAATGTAGCGACCTTCCCAGGCATCTTTCTTCGGTTCAAAGAACTTCGGATAAACAATCCCCCATATTTCAGTCGCAGAGCTGATGTGTTCCCAGCAAAGGCTGTCCACTCGGCTGAAATCACTTTTCGATATATCTCTATTTCCAAAATCCACATTCGTCACATCAAATGTCTCTGGATAAATCAATCCACCAATATTGTCTGCATCGTTCAAGTGTTTCCAGCGCAGCGATTTAACACGACTAAAGTCACTTCCCGGAAGGTAGGTCTCTGTGCTTTTTCTTCCCAGATGACGCCCGGCAAAATCGATGAAATCAGGGTCAAAGCAGGCAGGATAAACTAGCCCGTTAATATTTTTAGCATTAAAGAGGTCGTGCCAGAACTTTGCAGATGCCATGTTGTCATTCCTTTCCATCGGATGGACGAGTCGCAGATCAGTTCATTTAAGTAACATCCTGTCGATTATGTTTCAACCATAAGTATAACGCCAGTACTGAAGATGCGTCAACCGAAGAAAACCGGCATACTCGCCAATGAAGCGATCATGCCGGAAGCATTTGACTCTCTCTACAGTAGTATGCTTTTCTCAATGATTCACGTCGTCTTTAAACCGAAAGCGGGCATACCCGTGACGGCATCCAAGACGCCAATGCGGCGCCAACTCTCCCGATTTCATCAGCCAGGATTTTTGCGAACGCTTTTCATCAGGCTTTTCTGCCTTGTCCAAATGATGTCTGCGTGGGATGTGAACGGATTTGAAGAGTGACATAATATCCCCTCCTTCACAACAGCTCACCGGTTATTTATTTCCTGCTTTTATCATACGCTTATCATTTCATGCCGTCAACCTGTTCCTCACTGACTTTTTCTGATATGATACAAGTTGTCCACCGTCTATTGAAAGATTACAAGATAGGATGTGAAATCCAATGGAGCAACCTTTTTTTCTACCTCGCGACTATTTTACCACTGAAGAACTGGTGGATTTAACCCAATCACTGATTCGCATTCCCAGCCACAAAGATACTCCTGGCCAGGAACGTGATATTGCTCATTTTATTCACCATTTTCTTCAGAAACACCACATTGAGTCCGTTCTTCATCCAGTTATTGATGAGCGCAGCAATGTGATCGCCCGTGTTATGGGAAACGGAACCGGCCGCTCCCTGATGTTTAACGGTCATACAGATACCGTGTTGCCATACAACATGACAGTCGATCCTTATGCGGCCGAAATCAAAAATGGCTGCATTTATGGCCGCGGGTCAGTGGATATGAAAGGTGCCCTGGCCTGCTTCATGATGACGCTGATTATGATGCGACGAAGTGGCTTTGTTCCTGGCGGTGATGTCATTTTTACCGGTGTGATTGGTGAAGAAGGAAAAAGCGAAGGCACTGAATACGTTGTTAAATCAGATATTCGGGCTGATGCTGCCGTCGTCGGCGAACCCTCTGATTACGAATATGCAGTGGGTCATCGCGGGCTGGAATGGTTTGATGTCATTATTCGGGGAAAAGCATCTCACAGCGGGCGTCCCGATAAGGGAGTGAATGCCATTGAGCATGCCATGACATTCATTCAGCGGGTTAAGCAGGATCTTTATCCCATTCTGAAAGAAAAGTATGACGAGTATACCGGCGAATCTGTCATGAACTTTGGCACCATCACTGGTGGAACCGAACAAAGTACAGTTGCCGATCGGTGTGTCATTCGCCTGGACCGTCGCTACATTCCCGGCGAAACGAAAGATTCTGTTATGGCTGAGTATCAGGAAATCATCGACCGATTACAGGCTGAAGATAACACTTTTAAAGCCGAGATCCGCGTAACGCCAGAAAGTCTTCTGGAACTTTACCATCCGCCTCTCATCACCTCAGTCAACGAACCCATTGTCAGTGCAGTCAGAGAATCCATTCGGGATGTCATTCATCGGGAGCCCACCATCACCCGGGGAATCGGATGGTCAGATGCCGCCCTGCTAAAGACCTATGCCAATATTCCCACAGTGGTTTTTGGTCCTGGAGATTTATCGCTGGCCCATACCGAAGAAGAACATATCGCCATTGATGATCTGGTTAATGGCGTTGATATCTATGCCAGACTTGTCCAGCACTTTACCACACTTCCTCCCGAGGAATAAAAAAAGGAGCCCGCAAAGGCTCCATTTTCATTATGATACGTTCGTTTTTCGCTGACCACGCTCTCGCTGCACTTTATTAAGAATCTTTTTGCGCAAACGAATTTGCTTGGGGGTTACTTCCACCAGTTCATCATCGCCAATGAACTCCAGCGACTGTTCAAGCGAAAAAATAGTGGCCGGCACCAAGCGCATCGCATCATCAGAACCTGATGCCCGCACATTGGTCATCTGCTTTTTACGGCAGACATTCACCACAATATCTTCCAGGCGAGAACTCTCACCCACCACCATGCCTTCATAAACTTCCATGCCTGGTTCAACAAATATTTTTCCGCGTTCCTGAGCTCCAAAAATGCCATATGCAACAGCTGCACCAGTTTCATGAGCAACCAGCGAGCCTCTTAAACGATTTTTTATCTCACCCCGATAGGCTTCGTAGCCATCAAACAAGTGATGAAACGTCCCGTATCCTTTGGTGTCTGTTAAAAATTCAGAGCGGTATCCAATCAGTCCACGAGCAGGAATCCGAAACTCCAGTTTCATGGTACCTGTGCCAGTGGGGTTCATGTTTAACATTTCGCCTTTTCGCTGGCCAATTTTTTCAATCACACTGCTCATATGGCTCTCAGGAACTTCAACATAGAGGATTTCCACCGGTTCCATACGGCCTTCAGGCGTCTCTTTCATGATCACTTCCGGTCGTGAAACCGCAAACTCATAACCTTCTCTGCGCATTGTTTCAATTAATATGGAAATATGCAGTTCGCCACGTCCCATAATTTTAAAGCATTCTGTCGACAGTTCTTCCATGCGCATGGCCACATTGGAAAGCATTTCCCGCTCCAAGCGTTCTTTCAGGTGCCGGCTGGTTATATACTGGCCATCTTTCCCTGCAAAAGGACTGTCATTCACCATAAAGTTCATGGAAATGGTTGGCTCATCAATCTTGTTGAAGGGCAGTGCTTCCACCTTGTCCACATCACAAAGCGTGTCTCCAATGTTAATATTTTCAATGCCAGACACCGCGATGATATCTCCTGCCATCGCCGTTTCTGTTTCCACTCGTTTCAGCCCCTGAAAGGTGGAAAGGTTACTGACTTTTACAGACAGCTCTTTCCCATTGGTTGTTGCAAGCACAGCAGGCTGGTTTTTTTCGACTGTTCCACGGGCAATTTTTCCAATGCCAATACGGCCAATATACCGGTCATAGTCAATATTAGAAATCAGCAGTTGAAAACCTGCTTCAGTGTCACCCACCGGGCATGGAATTTCTCTTAAAATAGCTTCAAACAGGGGCGCCATATTTTCACCGGCATTCCCAGGATCAAGGGAAGCATACCCGTTTTTGGCAGAAGCATACACCACCGGGAACTCCAGCTGATGATCATCTGCCTCCAACTCAATAAAGAGGTCGAGTACTTCATCAATCACCGCTTCAACTCTCGCTTCAGGCCGGTCCACCTTATTGATAACCACCACAGGCTTCAGGCCCTGCTTGAGCGCTTTTTGAAGCACAAATCTGGTCTGAGGCATCGGGCCTTCCGCTGCATCAACCAAGAGCAATACGCCATCAACCATTTGCATGATCCGTTCCACTTCTCCGCCAAAATCGGCATGTCCCGGAGTATCAATGATGTTAATTTTAACATCTTGATATATGATGGCAGTGTTTTTGGAAAGAATTGTAATGCCCCGTTCTCTTTCGATGGCATTGGAATCCATCACTCGTTCGTCAACTACTTCATTGGTTCTAAAAGTACCGCTTTGTCTCAACAGCTGGTCTACCAGCGTGGTTTTTCCATGGTCTACATGGGCAATAATAGCAACATTTCGTAACGCATCTCGTCTTTGCAAAAAATATTCCTTCTTTCTAAATCAGCGCTTTTCCAATAACAGTTTTCACAGACTTTAAATTATATCATAAAACAGTAGAATTCGCATAGACTATTTCGAAACTTTTTCCTTCGTTTGCAGGGGTAAGTCTTCACTTTTTTGTGTCAATTGCCTTCTCAGCAGAACTCCTTCGAACAGATTCATCCAATACTTCGTTCATACTCCCGGTTCGATAGCCTTTCAAGTCAAGTGTTACATAGCTGAAGCCAATTTTTTTAAGTTTATCATCCACTTGATTCATCAAAACCATATCGAAAAATCGTGCCCGCTCTTCAGGCGCCACCTCGATCCGCGCCATGCTTTCATGTATTCTGACCCTCAGTTGACAAAATCCCAGATCAAGCAAAAATTGCTCCGCTTCCTCCACCATTTTAAGCTTTTCAACAGTAATCACTTCTCCATAAGGAAACCGGGAAGAGAGGCAGGCGAATGCCGGCTTATTCCACGTTGGCAGGCCGAGTTGTTTTGACAACTGTCGAATATCTTCTTTTGTCAGAGCCGCTTCTTTCAATGGACTGACCACACCCAACTCTTTCGCCGCATGCATTCCAGGTCTAAAATCTTTCAAATCATCCAGATTCGAGCCGTCTAATACATAAGCTGCCCCTGTTCGTTCTGCCACCCGCCCCAGTTTTGAGAACAACTCATGCTTGCAATAATAGCACCGATTGGTGGGGTTTTGGGCAAATCCCTCTATTTCCAACTCTTCCGAAGAAATAATTTCATGTGTGCATCCCAGCTGTCGGGCAAACTGAACAGCCTCCTTCAGCTCCCTTTCCGGGTATGTGGATGAAGTGGCTGTGACAGCTGTAACTCCTTCACCCAGTATATCCCAGGCAATTTTAAGCAAAAAGGTGCTGTCGACCCCTCCCGAAAATGCAATTACCACCCGTTCCATATCCTGTATCAGTTTTTTCAAATGGATCAGTTTTTCCTGTTGCGTCATTTATTGTTGCTCCTCTCAATGCCGTCGTCTTGCAGCACCATTCTGTTCTAACCATGAGCATTCTCACTGCTGATCCGATTAATCAGACTGGCACTGTAAGCAGCCCCAAACCCATTATCAATATTTACCACCGTTACGCCGCTGGCACAGCTGTTCAACATCGTCAGCAGTGCAGCAACACCGCCGAACCCTGTGCCGTAACCCACACTGGTGGGTACCGCAATCACAGGTTTATCCACAAGTCCTCCCACCACACTGGCGAGAGCACCTTCCATACCCGCCACCACAATAACCACCTTCGCCTTGCGGATCACATCCATCTTGGCAAAAAGCCTGTGAATTCCCGCTACACCGACATCCATCACCATTTCCACCCGACTTCCCATGATCTGAGCTGTTTCAAAAGCTTCTTCTGCCACAGGTAAATCGGATGTGCCGGCAGCCACAATGGCAACATAGCCATCACTGAAAGTTATTTCCCGCCGGCACAATGCGATGGTTTTGGCAACCGGATTGAACCGGGCCCGATCATCCAGCGACCTGATTGAATCATGAACATTCCTGTTTGTTCTTGTGATCAGTACATTGCTCTCACGTTTCAGCATGCTTTTGACAATACCCGTCACCTGCTCGGCTGTTTTCCCTTCACCATAAATAACTTCCGGGTACCCAGTGCGAATTTCCCGGTGATGATCAACCGTTGCAAAACCCAAATCTGAAAAAGGAAGTTCTTTTAACTGTTCTGCAGCCTGATCAACTGTCAGGATTCCAGCCTGAACTTCCTCTAGCATTTTTCTCACATCTTCTTCTCTCATTTCACCCTCACCTCAACTCTGATGTCATTTATTCAGCTATCCGGCCAGTTCAGTTCACCCAGCACTTCCGACAGGCACAAGGGCTTTTCTTTTCCAGCCGCAACAGGCGTTGCCGTAATCATCGAATTCAGAACTGCTTCTTCAGTTGCTTCCACAACCGCCCGAAAAACACGGTCAATCTGATTTTCATTGATCATGGTGACTTGCATGAAATCTGACGATGAATGGTGATGAACAGGGTTGGCCGTAGAGAAGCCCACGGCAATCTCGCCGCTGCCATGACCCAGATAAGAACCTGTGCGCGCCAACCCCACACCCACCCGTTTAATGATGCGCTTTAACTGTCGATCTGAAACCGGCAGGTCAGTTGCCACAATAATAATGATGGAGCCTTGGTCCACTTCCGCAGTTGCCTTTTCCGACGACAAGAGGGGGATTTTCTGTCCATTAATCATCAAATCTTCCCGACAGCCATGATTGCTCTGTACCAGAACCCCCAATGTATAGGGCTTTTCGTCAAATCGAATCACTCTGGAAGCCGACCCTATGCCACCCTTAAGACCAAAAGCCGTCGTTCCACGCCCGGCACCCACAGAACCTTCATCAAAATCAATCGAAGCAGTCTCAATAGCTTTTTGCACATGCGCCTCGCTGACAACCCTGTCTTGAATTCGATTCAGACGGCTGTCGTTGCACTCACACACCACCGGGTTAATAGATACGGGAGAAATCCCATCTTGATCGCAACGCTGCAGCATATATGTCACCAAGGCATCGTGCACCCGGCCCACATTCAATGTATTGGTTAAAGCTATGGGCGTTTCCAGGGCTCCCAGTTCTTCGATTTGAACCAGGCCCTGACTTTTGCCAAATCCGTTTATTACGTAAACAGCAGCCGTGTATTTTTCTGTAAAAGGATTTCTTACCCCTGGAATCACCACCGTGACACCTGTTTGATGGGGCGATTCATCACAAGTAGCATGTCCTACCAGCACTCCGGCAACATCTGTAATCCGATTTCCCGGCCCAGTGGGCAGTGTTCCAATCTCCACACCATGATTTCGTAGTCGTTTTTTCATTCACACTGCCTCCCTGCTCATTGATTTACCCACCCATTTTACCACAAAAAACAGGCAATCAATCGAACATTCTTCAAAGCCTCACCAAATCAAAATGATCATGTTCGTCAGGTCATCCTCTTTCATGATGGGCGTAAAAAAGAGTGCCTTCAGGATTCTGTCACTCTCCTCTGGCACTCTTTCTTCATTTAATACCATCTCTCAGTTTTGATTGTAAGCTGGCCGTTTTAGTTAACCGCCTGAATTTTTTCGATTTCTTCCAAAAATGTCTCCAGTGGCTGATTTCCCACGAACTCAAAGTCATCATTGATGACAATTTTCGGTACGCTGGATACATTGAATCGATCAGATAAATCATAGAATGTCTGAGCTTCTATCATTTCCGCATCGATATATTCATTCGATAAAGCCAGTTTATGGGCCTTTTCAACAGCACCCGAGCAGTGAGGGCACCCCAAAGTAACAAAAACCTTAATGTTCACCGGATGCTTCACCTCTGACAGCCTGTCCATCACTTCACCCGAAAGCGGAGCCCCAGCGCCGGCGACTTCCAAAATTCCTTTTACAAAGGAATTAATTTCGTGGCCGGCAGGAATTCCATTGAACTTGATGCGCTGATACTGTTGGTCTTGGTCAAGCAGCACGATGGATGGAACCATTTTCACATTATATTGCTCTGCAATGGCATGATCACGTTCAATATCATACATTTTTAAGTGAAGGTGCGGGCTGGTGGCAACCAGCTCGTTGAGAAAATCATTTGTTTCCTGGCATGTCACGCAGGGATCTTCTTTGATGAACAGGGCAATGGTCACATCTTTCTGCATGTTTTCAAACACGGTTTTTAGCTGAGCTTGCACTTCGTCATTAAGCAATTTCATGGTTTGTTTCCTCCTCATTGGTTAGGGTATTTAAATATTCGTTGGCAGTCAATGCCGCTTTAGCACCTTCTCCAACAGCAATCACAATTTGTTTGAAGGGTCCTTCCGCCACATCACCTGCAGCAAAAATTCCCGGAAGACTGGTTTGCATCTTATGGTCTACAATAATTTCGTTTCTTTCATTCAAGTCCACCAAGCCCTTGACGAACTCTGTATTTGCCAAATATCCAACTTCCACAAATACACCGTCAGCAGGAATCACCTCCCTTTTTCGTTTGGTCAAGCTTCTAACTGCTATACCAGAAACTTTTTCAATTCCCTGTATTTCAGTAATTTGAGTCTCCAGGCGAACCTGAATATTGTTGATCAGGTGCATGCGATCCAACAAAACCTGATCTGCCCGGAACTGACTGCGGTGAACCATTATCACTTTAGTTGCTACTTTTGACAGATCAATGGCAGCTTCGACCGCCGCGTTACCTCCTCCAACAACCACCACATTCCGATCCCTGAACAAAGGACCGTCACAGATCGCACAGTAAGCCACCCCTCTTCCCGCTAATGTCTCTTCACCCGGAACTTCCAGTTTCCGATGACGACTGCCGGTGGCGATAATGACTGCTTTAGCGTTATATGTGTTTCCGTCGGACAACGCAAGTGTTTTAAGATTATTTGCCCCGGATATGATTTGCTTCACTCTGACATTTTTCATAAAGGGAATATTTAGTTCGTGTGCCTGATCATAAAACTTTCTCGCCAGCATTTCACCTGATATCATCGAAAATCCAGGATAATTTTCCACAGAAGTTGTGTCGTTTATCTGCCCTCCGGTGGTTTCTGTGATGACCACTGTTCTCAATCCCTTGCGCTTTGCATAAATGGCAGCACTGATACCCGCAGGGCCACCTCCAATGATGGCCACATCGGCATCAACCGGGATCGCGTCCACATTTTCTTTCGATCTGTCAATACCCATATTTAAATGCAGTTCCATTGTATCATTCCTTTCATCACAGGTGACGGTACTTGAACTTACGCTTATAAACTACCTGTTCCCATCCTTGCCGACGGTCAAACAAGTGACTTTGAACTTTCGAGTGTATGCGTGCCTTGTCAGTTTGCCTTTGAGCGATGCTCTCCAGCATTACCAGAGATAATTTTGCTAACAGCGGATTCGGATAATCCACCAAAAATCTGACCGATTTCCTTTTGACTCAGTGTAGTTTCTTGGCGAAACCGGAGGATCAGCTGGTTGCGGAAGGTTTTGTCCCGGTACATCTCTTCTGCTGTTACTTGATTCAATGACAGAATCGTCTTCAGGTGAGCCTCAGCCTCTGAGACAGTTTGTATGCACCTATTACAAGGTTTGCCGTCTTCTTTGCTGCTTTGAACGATTTCTTCCAGTGCTGAAAAGTCGTCAAGATCCAGTGATACCAACGGGTCTTTTACTAACCCCCGATAACAACAAAAACTGTTAAAAAGATCTGGCGTGGTTTTGCGCGCCCTTGATCGGCGATGAATCTGTCCCATAAGGTCCAACAACTGATTCCGACTATCAACAAGGGTGCTTTTATATCGATCTTTAAAGAGCTGCCCATCGCACTTGGCGTACATTGCATAAGCAATATTAATGCTTTTCATCACTTTCGATATATCGCCACCTTGAAGATTCAGTACCAAATGGTACTCCTGGGAATCAGCTGCACAGTAGGCGTAAAGCTTAAACCGAAACTTTTCCCTAGCACGGGCAACCATTTGTAACCAGATGATCCGATCTTCTTCATTGGAGAAAAGAGGTCGACTCTCATGCCCCTGCTGAAAAATATGATAAATACCATAGGTAGTTGCACTTCTTGCCTGCCGGGCCATGTGATCACCTTCCTGAGCTTATTATATCCTTACCGCTTCTTTTTGTCAAGTTGCGTCCCCTCTTTATTTAAAAACGCCACTAATTGATTTATTTAATTTGCTTCTTTTTTTGACATCAATACCACACACTCAACGTGGGGCGTATTTGGAAAAAGATCAACGCACTGCGCAGATTCAATATGCCAGCCAGCTGCTGTCGCCTGCTCCAGGTTATCCACCAAAGTGCGGGGGTTGCATGAGATGTAGATCATTTTTTCAGGTTTCATGGCCAGCAGATCTGCCATGGCTTTATGATGCACTCCCGCCCGGGGCGGGTCAAGAATGAGTGCGTCTGGTTTTCCCGGCAGTTGATCCAATGTTTCTTTCACGTCACCAGCTATGAAGCTGCAGTTTTCAAAACCATTGAGCTGCGCGTCTTTTCTTGCCTGCTGCACTGCTTCTGTCACCAGTTCAATACCCGTCACTTTCGAAGCCCGGCGGGCCATCAGCTGGGTAATGGTTCCCAGGCCACAGTAAAGATCATAGACATTTTGGTCGGTTTCCGACAGAAAGGAAGTCGCTATTTCGTAAAGGCACTCAGCCGCATAGCTGTTGGTTTGAAAAAATGAAAAGGGTGTGATGGTAAAATTCAAGCCCAGCAAACTCTCTCGAATGGATTCTTTTCCATAAAGACATTGTATGTGATCGCTTTGAACTGTATCTGCCACCTGATTGTTCACAGTCCACAAGATGCTCGCCAGATCCCCCCCCAACTCAAGTGACAACAGCCTTTCTTTCCATTCATTCACCAAAAGCTCTGGCGCATTGGCTGTCACCAGGTTCACCATTATTTCACTAGTGAATGCAGCTTTACGAACTACAAGGTGCCTTAATGTGCCATTGTGCGAAATTTTGTGATACGGTTGCACCTGCCGCTCTCTAAAAAATGTCACTGTGGCGGTGCGAATATGGCGAAAATCTTCGTCGACAAGGTTACAATGCGCAGTATCCACAACATCATACCGTCTGCCCCGCTGATGCATGCCCAACGTTAGCTGCCCGCCTCGTTCCTGGTTTCCAAAAGAAAACTCCATTTTATTCCTGTAGCCCTCAATTCGAGGACTCTTAACTGGTTTATGCCAGATAGACGGCACGAGTTTCCGCTCAGAAAAAAGCGCCTTCACTTGTTCATTTTTCGACTCAACCTGCCACTGGTATGAGACTCCCTGCAGGCTGCATCCTCCGCAGGTTCCTGAGTGGGGACAAGCCTCCTCTATTTCAACTGGTGATTTGTCAATCACCTGCAGGGTATTAGCTTCAAGATGTGTTTGCCGTACACGTTTGATTTTTGCCTGTACTCGCTGACCAACAATGCCATAACTGGTGACCACTCGCTGACCTTCGTATTCACCGACCGCCTTGCCGCCGAAAATCATTTCTTCTATATCCATTTCAATTTCCATACCCTTTAGTCCCATTGAATCACTCCTTTACATAGAAGCACCCGGAAGATTTCTTCCGGGCACATGTGACACTGTTGGTTGATTACTTAATGGCTTTTAGAATATAAGCAGGTGCCGAAAACTCTTTTGCCAGCTCCAACTCCTTCACCAATTTCTCTGTGATCTCAACAAAACCTTTGGTGAGGTTTTCATTTTCAATGTCATTGACACCTTTAAGAAGTGTCTGTTTTCGTTTGTCAAGAAAGCGTGTTGCCATTTCAGAATCAATGATTTCTTTGAACTCCTGGTATTTGACCTGTTTAAATCCAAGGATCCCCAGTGTCTGCTCCAAATCAATGGGGTGAATTTCGTTAAAGTGTGCCATGGCCTTCAGTACGCTGATGCTTTTAATAACGCGAAGTCGTTGTGACCAGTAGGGGTAATCCCTGTTTTCCACTGACCATATCGGCATTTCTTCCATTATCACCAGCTGCCCTCCTGGCTTCAGTACCCGGTGAAACTCACTGAGGGCTTTTGTCGCACGCAATGGAAACTGGTTAACAGATGAAAGGGTGTAGTTGCAAATCACCACATCGATCACATTGTTTTCCATGAAATCCAGACGGCTCAGATCAGCTTGGCGCAGCTGCAATTCTTCAAATCTCCCATGCAGTAATTCTTGGATCTGGTTAAAATGATCATCATCAATATCCACAGAAATCAGACGAGTCTTCCAGCCTTGTTCCTCCACTTTTTCGGCGATTCGTTGAGTCGTGTTTCCCCAGCTGGTACCACCCTCCAACACCAGTTTTCCGTCAAGGTTCAGATTCTCCCACAAATAATGGTCAGCGGTATGGATTTGATACATATAATCCCTCCTTGTCCATTGTATTGTTTTGTCAAGATGACGCTGATCAGTATCGTTCGTTCACGTAATGTTCAATGACCGAACGCCTGGTTCCATCAAGAAATAGACCTTCCTTCTCCAGTTGCTCTTTCAGCCATTTGCCTCGGGAGTGAAAAACCACTTCAGGGTAATCAATAAAAACAATTTCAAGAAGGCTCTCTTTCAGAAATCGAGAAGTTACCTTAATATGATAGGCTTCTATCCCGGAATAATCCAGGAGCTTGACAGCACACCAGCTTGTGCGGTCTTTTTGATGATAGTACTTGTCTTTTCGTTGAATCATTTGCCGATAAAGATCTTGGTGTTTCTCCTTTTGTCGAAGCTCATCGGCCTTCATCTTGATATATTTTGCCATTGTGTTGTAGTAGTGGTAGTTGAAAACAGCCTTATCAAAACTATCCACATTCTGAAAGGGACTGGCTTCGTAGCGAAGCAATAGGTCATAACTCTCTCGGATGTACTCTTTTTTACTTAAATCCCCTTTTTTGTATTGAAAAATAAGGCCCTCGCGTATATCGGCATATTCCTTAAACAGGTTTCTGCCGGCTACGTACCGCATCTGCACACATCCTCCAACTTGTACTTCGCATACTTCTTTGGACGCATTCCTGACATTGAATGCACACTATTTCTGGCAGAATCCTTCTGCAACTTCTTTAGCCAGAGATTACCTTTTTTTAAGGCGAATTCTTTTACTGACCATGGCATAAGACAGCAAAAGCATGATAAATCCCAGTACATAGATATTAGTGGCGTAATTCGCCGAATAAATCGCCATTAATGCTACAAATCCCCCACAGAGGGTGATGGGAATTCCCATGTAAAATCCGTCAAAATCTGTGATATTGAAAAAAGCCAACCGATAGGCACCGCTAATGGCAAACAAAGCCACCACAAAAAAACCGAGTACCCCAATATCAGCCATGTGAAAGCTCCACATAAGAATAGCTGGCGCCACTCCGAATGAAATCAAGTCACAAAGTGAATCCAGTTCTTTTCCAAACTCGCTTTCAACATCCAGCTTTCTGGCCAGTTTTCCATCAAGACGATCCATCAGCGCTGCCAGGATAATCAATAATGCTGAAATTACGTACTGCTCACTGACAATACAGACGATTGCCAGCAAACCAAGCGTCAAGTTCAAATATGTGAGCATATTTGGAAGCTGCGCTTTTACTCTCATTCTTCACACCTCTTTCTATCATGTCCATCGGCCTGTTTTCCGTCATCTCTGAACTACTTACCTGCTATGGATTCAGGTCGTTCTTAAAACGTTGATTAAGAGATGGACCAGCTCTATGGTTATTACTATTTTACCCTATTTACGTTAAAAAACAAAGCCCGGGACAAAAAAAGACCAGGAAAACCTTTTCCCGAATCGCTTGAATCCTTAATATTCCAACGTTTTTCGATTGCATCCACTCATTTGATATGGTAGAATAAAACAAAAAGGAGTGGTGCCCGTGCCATTAATTACAAGTCAGTCGCTATTTGAAAAGGCTTATGAAAAAGACTATGCAATCGGTGCCTTCAATGTCAACAACATGGAGATCATACAAGGGATCGTGGATGCAGCTAAAGAGGAGCGTTCCCCTTTAATATTGCAGGTTTCTGCCGGAGCCCGAAAATATGCCAATCCCATTTATTTAAAAAAACTGGTGGAAGCAGCCGTGGAAGACTCCGGGCTCCCCATCGTACTGCACCTTGATCATGGGGAGAGTTTTGAAATTTGCAAGCAATGCGTTGATGACGGTTTTACTTCTGTTATGATTGATGCCTCTCATCATACTTTTGAAGAAAACATTGCCATCACAAAAAAGGTTGTTGAATATGCTCATGCTCATGGCGTAGTAGTGGAAGCTGAGCTTGGACGGCTGGCTGGTGTCGAAGATGCCGTTAACGTCAGTGCTGCCGATGCTACCTACACAGATCCCGATCAAGCACAAGAATTTGTTGAAAAAACGGGTGTAGATGCCCTCGCCGTTGCCATCGGTACCAGCCATGGTGCCTATAAATTCAAGGGTGAACCCAACCTAGATTTCGCGAGGCTGAAAGCCATCGCAGCAAAGATTCCCGGCACCCCCATGGTTCTACATGGTGCGTCAACTGTGTTGCCTGAGTTTGTTAAAATTTGCAATCAGTATGGCGGTCAGATTCCCGGGGCTCAGGGTGTTCCTGAAACCATGATTCGAGAAGCCGCCCGCCATGGTGTCTGCAAGGTTAATATCGATACCGACCTGCGTCTGGCCATGACCGCTGCCATTCGAAAGGAGTTTGCTGAGGATCCAACCAATTTTGACCCCCGTAAATATCTCGGCCCTGGTCGTGACGCTATTCGCGAAATGGTAAAGCATAAAATTCGAAACGTGTTAGGCTCCAGCGGCCTGGTGTAGCGCAACTACCTGAAAGTCCAGGTAATCACAAGATGCCAGCTGGTAGTTTATCTGGTTGATGTATCCCAGTGATCCTAATAAATGAGAATCTTCCCCATGAAGATGCCCATAAACAACGTGTGAAACGTTGTACTGTTCAAACAGTTGGGTAAACAGGGAAGGTTCTTTTTTTTCATTTGCAGGCGGATAATGAATCATGCCGATAATATGATCATGTCCTGCCCTTTTCGCTGTTTCAAGTGAAAGCTTCAGCCGTTGCGCTTCCCGTTGATAAATTTTATCATCTTGCTGCGTGTACCCCGGTGTTCCAGGACACATCCAGCCTCTGGTGCCGCAAATGGCGACATTTTGATAAGCGAAAAACTGATTTTGAATAAAAAACATGGTTTCTGATATCTCATTGAGTCGTTGGATACTTCGCCACCAGTAATCGTGGTTGCCTCTGATCAAGTACTTGCGTCCCGGCAGGCTGTCAATCCACCGAAGATCTGGCAGCGCTTCCTCAAGGGTCATGGCCCATGAGATGTCGCCGGGAACAAGCACTGCATCACAAGCTTTCACTTGTTTTATCCAACTTTCCCCAATCTTCAGATGGTGGTCTTTCCAGTGACTGCCAAAGACAGACATGGGCTTTTCAACCTGGCTTCCCAGATGAAGATCCCCTATGGTATAGATCATATTGACCTCCTGTTTAGTCTGTTGAAAATCGATTTTTATCGGTTCCGTAGGTGTCATAGTCATCAACTTGCTCACGCAGTTTTCTGGCCAATTTTTTTAGTTGCTGTAAATCGCTTAATATCCATATATTTTCAAATTCTTGATGATATTGTTCGGCTTCCTGATGAAATCCTCTTACTCGCAGCTGCTGTATATGTCCAAGAATAGCAGACACCACATTTGATTTGGTTTCAAATAGTTTTTGAGCTTCTCTGATTTCATAGCGAATTTCCGACATTTCCTGGTCCAGCACCATGGCAGCATCTGCTGCTTTTTTTAAACGATCAGTCACGTGCGCTGGGATTTGCTGCTTATATTTATAGTTCAGGGAGTGTTCAATGGTCGCCCAGAAATTCATTGCCAGTGTTCGAATTTGTACTTCTGCAAGAATTTTTTTGTGTCCAAAAGCTGTTTGAATTGGATATCGCACCACCACATGATAGCTCCGATAACCGCTGTCTTTCTGATTTGTAATATAGTCTTTTATATTGACAATTTCCATGTCTTTTCCTTCTCGTTCGCGTATGAAATCAACCACTGTGTAAATATCTTCCACAAACTGACACATGATGCGAATACCTGCAATATCTTCAATTCCTTCTTCAATTTCATCCAACTCAAGGTTTAAGAGTTTGGCTTTTTCAAGTATGCTGGACACACGTTTGACGCGGCCCACCACAAACTCAATGGGTGAGTAGGCACCCACCATTAATAGTTCGCTCCTTATACTGCGAAATTTCACCTTCAATTCTTCAACAGCATGTTCATAGGGGATGAGAAATTTTTTCCATTCAATATTCTCCATCTTCTCCACTCCCTTGATATTTTCGATGCAGACCCATTTCATTATACACAACCTCCGCCATTGATGCCAGCAAAAATAGCACCCTTGAAGCACGCGAACAGCAAAAGACCGTCATCATCTATGATAACGGTCTGCAAGGATTTGCTCAGTGAAGGACTTTTTGCATGTACACGTACATGAAGGTTAGCTAGTATCCCTTTGAAGCTACATACGCCAAGAAGTCTACCAAACGTTCCGAGAAACCCCATTCATTATCATACCAGGCAACCACTTTTAAAAAACGCGGACCAACCATCATAGTGGAAAGACCGTCAATAATACTGGACCGGCTGTCTTTTTTGTAGTCAATGGAAACCAGCGGTTCTTCACTAAAACCCATAATACCCTTTAACTTACCCTCCGAGGCTTCCTTCAGCTTCCGGTTCACTTCTTCAACTGTTGTATCTTTCTTCAGCTGCATCACCAGATCAACCACTGAAACAACAGGTGTTGGTACGCGCATTGCAAAACCATTCAATTTACCTTTCAGTTCAGGGATTACTTTCGTGACAGCTTTTGCTGCACCTGTTGTGGTGGGAATAATGGATTGCGCAGCCGCGCGGGCTCGACGCGGATCTGAGTGGGGCTTGTCAAGCAGCTGCTGGTCGTTGGTATAGGCATGCACAGTTGTCATCAAGCCGTATTCTATACCAAACTCATCGTTGATGATTTTGGCAAAAGGAGCCATGCAATTGGTGGTGCAGGAGGCATTGGAGAGAACATGGTGCTTGGCTGAATCATAGATTTCTTCGTTGACACCCATGACCACTTGTGGGATATTGTCACTTTTTGGAGGTGCTGAAAGAATGACTTTTTTGGCACCTGCCTGAACATGTTTCATAGCGCTTTCTTCTGTATTGAACTTACCAGAGCATTCGAGAACAATATCGACTCCCATTTCTTTCCATGGAATGTCAGCCGGGTCTCTATGCGCAGTAAACTTGATAACTTTATCGCCAATGTGCAGCTCGTTATCAGTTGCCGATACGTCTTGGGGAAGAGTCCCGTACATACTGTCATACTTTAAAATGTGGGCATGCTTCGCAGGACCGCTGGTGCTGTTAATGGCGATAATTTCAATATCGCGCTCATTTTCAAGCCACACTCTTAATGCAACTTTGCCAATACGTCCGAAACCGTTAATCCCTACTCTCGCTTTCATGAAAACCCTCCTTAAAAATGATCCTGTTTCAAGGGATAACATTTATCCCCCGTAATCATTTCGTGTCCCAATGACGCGAAAAGTGTATCTTTCGGTGGTGTCAACGTCGTACCCTTCAGTGAAAGATAATGGTCTCAAGAACTTATCACAGTGCACCGTGGAGGCTTTCTAAGTATGACATGAATTAAGTAAGATATTCTATCTGAAAGCTTTTAAAATAATCAGGAACATCCTGCTGGTCCCAGCTGATTCCAAACACAAAAGAAATATTATACTTCATTTCTATCTGATTTAATCGATTAAAAAAGGGCTCCAGACTTTCAAGGCCATCACGACTAAGTTTCATGAGGCCGTCCACGTACACGTGCTCAATATCGTAATTGGAGGCAATCACACCACATAAAAATCCAAAAAACTCCATTTCATCAGCCAATTGATACTCACTGAGATGCATGAACCGGGCGCGATAATCAACTTGAAACATTTTACTGTGATCTGTGTCAATAAAGACAACATGTCCCTTGGCCCGTTTGACAGATTCATTCGCCATGTGCACAAGTTTTTTTGTTTTACCACTGCCTTTTTTCCCGACAATTAACTTTATCATGTGGCATCCCTCCGTTATATGTTATCCTTCTATACTGCCTATACTGCATACATTCCCATAATCTGATATAGCAAACGGTTTCATCATGATAAACCTTCTGATATTTTATTATATTCGACACTCACATCCAAATTCCTGCTGCTTGTTAATCAAATTTTATATTTCTTCTGACTTTGTCACATTTTCAGAGAATCCCGCAAAATGCTGATGCTTTGTGCCCTGGCACCGATTTTCTCTTTCCATTTTTTGGTGAATCTCATCTCTGATTTTCCACCAACTGGTTCCCCAGTTCACAAAAATACTGTTTCTTTCCGGCGCTCTGCCGATCAGGCGCTGTACCACCATCTTGGGAGCCAGATGCTCTAAAAATAAAATAACCCTTTCCTGATAATCCTCCAGTGAGATCATTTGAAAAGCCCCCTGCTCATAAGCCTCTCCCATTTTTGTGTTTTTCATAAGGTAAAGAGCGTGGAGTTTCACCTGTTCCACTTCCAATGCAGATAGAACCCTGGCTGTTTCGACAGCATCAAGGTTATCATCACCAGGAAGATTTAGGATCGCATGGGCACATACTTCAAATTCATAACGATGCACCTTTAAAACTGCATCAATAAATGAAGCCAACCCATGGCCCCTGTTGATCTGATACAAGGTTCTGTAATTGGCTGTCTGGAGACCCAGTTCAAATGTCATGCGTATACCGGTTTCTTGCTGCATTTCCTTTAAAAAGATCAATTGGCGCTCATCAATACAGTCAGGCCGTGTTGAAATGGCCATTTCCACCACATGAGGATGAACTGCAGCACGTATAGCTTGTTCAAAAATGGCATTGGAAAGATACGTGTTACAGTAATTTTGAAAATAAGCAATAAAAGTATCGGCACCGTAACGGCTGCCGATATAGTGCATATTCGTTTTCAGCTGTTCATCAACGGGTAACAGTTCCGGCAGCAGTTCAAAGCCTGCCCCTTCTGGAGCACAGAAATCACACCCCCCGCTCCCAAGGCTGCCATCACGATTGGGACAGCCTGCAGGCAGATTCAGTGGTATTTTATACACTTTTTTCCCATAACGTTCACGTAAATGGGCCGCATAGCTGCGATAACGCAGTTCATTTTTCATGTTCATCACACCGGTACTATTTTAATTGCTGTTTTTTTGCCAAGCTTTTGGCTTAATTCGTCTATAATGGTATTTTCTCTGGATGGGCGAAGTGATTCCCCCATTACCACCGTCACAACCTCATGATCACGGCAGAAATCCACCAATGTTTTCACCGTTTCTGTTGAACGAATGACTGTCATTTCAGCATCCATTGACTTGGAGATTTCGTAAAGATAGTCCAACGCTTCCGGCTGGCTGTAATTCCCTAATATTTTCAATGAGGTTGGGGTGACATGTACCACCAGAAGCCTGCCTCCCTGAGCATCTCTGATTGCTGCACCTTTTCGAATCAGCCGCTCACATGTTTTTTGCTGTGTCACACATACCATGACATTTTTTTCGCTATCCATGGGAATCATCCTTTTGATTTCATGATTCTGACGAATCATCGTTTTATCGATCATCCACACCTTATTTGCAAAAGTGCGGCACCATCTGATGTCGCTTCCATTATAACATGAAATCACTGCCGCTTGCATGAGTGGGCAAAAAACCGGATATCAGGCATCATTTCAACACTGGATTTATTGCAGATCATTAAAATTGTTAATTGAATGAACTAACGGTAAGTTCTTCGTGCAATGGGTTGCAGAACAACTCCTTTGTTGCGTTCCATGATTCGTTCTTCAGACCATTCGTTTTGATACATCAGCACGGGATGATCGTCTTGATCAAGTGCGATAATTGCATCCATTGTCAAGTTAAAGGCATCTGCATCGAACCTTTCAGATTCAATCCATCTTACTTGACGATAAGGCAACTGCTGCATGCGTATTTCAACATTATACTCATTCACCAACCGATATTCCAGCACTTCAAACTGCAATATTCCAACAACGCCCACAATGATTTCTTCAATCCCGCTGTTAATAGGTCTGAAAACCTGAATAGCGCCTTCTTCAGACAGCTGCTGTATTCCTTTAATGAACTGTTTTCGCTTCATGGAGTCTTTGGCGTGAATTTTCGCAAAATGTTCCGGCGCAAACACAGGAATATCATCATATTGAATGAGATCATCATTTTCAAACAGCGTATCGCCTATGCGGAATATGCCCGGATCATGTATACCGATGATATCGCCAGGGTAAGCTTCTTCCACCGATGATCTGTCTTGCGCAAAAAATTGCTGTGGTTGAGCCAGTTTTACTTTTTTGCTATTTCGAGAAAGTGTCGCGTTCATCCCTTTGGAAAATCTGCCCGAACAGATACGCAAAAAAGCAATACGATCACGATGTGCCGGGTTCATATTCGCCTGAATTTTAAAGATAAAGGCTGAAAAATCAGGTCTCTCCGGATCCACTTCTTTTCCCTGACTGAAGCGTGGTGCCGGGGGTAAGGTTAGTTCAAGAAAAGATTCCAAAAAGGGCTGCACCCCAAAATTTGTCATGGCACTGCCAAAGAATACTGGTGTTAGTTCTCCCTTCAGCACCCGTTTCAGATCGAATTGATTACCTGCTTCATCAAGCAGTTCAATCTCACCCATTAATTGTTTGTGAAGTGTTTCTCCGAGTAAATCATGAAACACAGGGCTGTCAATATCTCCGGTGATGGCAGAAACCTGCGATTGTCCGTGGTGACCGCCTTCGAAAATTTCCATTTGCGCTTTCACACGATTGTACACGCCTCTAAATTGGCCATCAGTTCCCACCGGCCAGTTCATGGGGTACGATTCAATACCCAGCACCTGCTCAATTTCCTCCAGCAATTCAAAAGGGTCTTTTCCTGCACGGTCCATTTTGTTAATGAATGTGAAAATGGGTATACCTCTCAATCGGCATACCTGGAACAGCTTCTTGGTTTGCGCTTCAACACCTTTGGCACAGTCGATGACCATCACAGCATTATCTGCTGCCATAAGTGTTCTGTAAGTATCTTCGCTGAAATCCTGATGTCCGGGTGTATCCAGCAAATTCACCATATGTCCCATGTACTCAAACTGGAGAACACTGGATGTCACCGATATGCCCCGTTGCTTTTCAATTTCCATCCAGTCAGATACCGCATGCCGTTGAGCCCGGCGTGATTTCACCGAACCGGCAAGACGAATGGCACCTCCATAAAGAAGCAGCTTCTCTGTCAGTGTTGTTTTTCCTGCATCAGGATGGGAGATGATGGCGAAGGTTCTGCGTCGTCGAACTTCATCTTGGAATGATTGATTAACCGTTTTCATAAATGACCCCTTTACTGTTTCAACTATCCGCGATCACGCCTACACCTTAATCGTGTCTGCATTATTGAATTAGAACGAACCCTCACAATCTTATCCCAATCATTTGGCGATGTCAATCACCGAACTGTATCATGGTGAGTGTAAGCGCCACAGCCTAAAAGTGCCCGGCATCGCCGGGCACTAATCCTCTTTAAGCCAGTTGTCCGATTAATGCAACTGATGATTAAAAAAACGGGTTTTGTTAATCGCCAGAGCCACAGGGATAAATAAGACCACGCCGCCGAATCCTTGCACCAAGTCCCAAGGTAAGCCTGTCAGCGCAACTTGCAAACTGCCCTTCAGGAAGATGCCGGCGACTAAATATCCGCAGGCCATCCAGACTGCACCCAGGGATACACCAATCATATCAACCATTCCCAAGTGGTTTCGTTTGCCTTTTTCTGCGACGGCACCCACCAAGTACCCCATCAGCGATTTAACCAATAACGTGGGGATAATCCACATGGTATATCCAAGTAACAAGTCAGCCATGGCACTGCCAATGCCTGCCGCCAAAGCTCCTTTTCGCCTGCCAAAATATACACTTACAAAGAAAATAACGCCATCTCCTGCATGAATAAACCCTTCAGTCGCAGGGACCGGGATAGTGATCAACATGGTTGCAGCAGCCACCAACGCTATCAGTAACCCGGTAAGAGTGATATCTTTTGTCTGTGTGTTCATTGCCAACCCCTCCAATTGTATCGATTGTGTATCGTTTTCTGTCACCTTTATTTTACCACCATAAATGGTTGAGTGTAAAGATTCAGGAGATAATTCCCACATATCGTATCGATACGATTTTGCTTCCCGACAAAAGCACATCCGCTTCAATTTACCTGCAAACAACCACTTCAATGGCACTCATCAAGGAATATGTTCCTTTTATTGATTTTCTGATGGCTTCTATTTATAATGAATGCATCAAAGGACACGTTGAAGGGAGTATCATAGTGAGTAAATCATCTAAAAAAATGTCATCCGCGAATACATCACTCACACTAAAGCGTAATAATCGCAACAAAGGGTTAGAGGTTATTAGTAACTCATTGATCAGTCAGTTTGTCACTTCTGATGTACCCCACGAACTACGCAGTCCTCTTTATCCCATACAAGCTTCTCTGGGTGTGCTTGGAATTTTGCTGATTTTTTTCAGCTTTCGCATCCCGCTTGCTTTTTTTGCCGGAGCTCTTTTACTCATCATTCGGAGACAATGGCGCAAAAAAACCGACGCACCTTCAGTTGCCTACCGAGAAGCTATTCAGGCACTTCGCAGAAAACAACACGCGGCATGTATTGAAGCTCTAAACCGCGTTATGGAGTATCCCAAGGCGCCACCTTTCCTTCTTATGGTCATTGCCAGCTGCCATTTGGAGCAGGAAAATCCTGCTGCCGCTTATAATGCGTATCATCGATATTTCACTTCAACTTCTTCATCTGAATGGAATAATCCTGTTTACTGGTCATCCATGGAAAACTATCTTCTGCTGTCGCTGGAAAAAAATCAGGCCAACACCGCGATGTCAGTGGCCCAATACCTTCCTGAATCAGAGGAGGCCAGGCAGGATGCCCGTGCATGGAAATCTTACTACCTTGGCCGATTGTCATACAAACTGCAACGTTTGGATGAAGCCAAACTCCATTTTGAGAGCGTTTTAAACCAGCAATCGCTCAAAGCTTTACCAGCACTGGATGCCGCCTATCAACTTTCCCTTCTTAACTGGCAACAGGGCGTGATAGAAACAGCACAACAGCAGTTACTTGCAATCCAACGGCAATCACCCGGCTATAAAAACGTCTCCCTTTTATTGGAAATACTAAAAAAACCGGATCCTGTCTTTGATCCGGCTTATATGGATTAACCATGCTGCGTGTTAACAAACATGCCATTCGTCTTCGATCAGGTGATGCATCACATTGCACGACGGAAATGATTGGTTCCCCAAACGCCGATGATGATCAGTCCACCGCCCACCAGATGATACCAGTAAAATGGATCGCCCAATATAACTACCCCGGCAATAATCGAAACAATGGTTACCAAATTTGCAAACACTGCTGATCTGGAGGCTTCCACCTTTGACAGCATGTAGTTCATCATGAAGAAGCCTACCACTGATGAAACTAAACCCAGGTAAAAAATGCTCACCACAGCCTGGGGATGACCCAGTGGTTGAAAGAATGCTCCCAAATTGCCCGCAAGGATGTGTTGAATCAATGACACACCTCCGAAACTGATCAGTCCCATGCACATCATCCCATAAGTTATTTCCACCGACGAAAAGTGCAGCGATAGTTTGCGAGACATGATGTTGAAAACACCCGCTGCCAATACCGCTCCCAACAGGATGAACATCCCTTCCAAATTATCACCAATAGCTACATTACCAGTCATATACATGATGAAAAACACACCTGCCACCGAAGCCCCAATAAACAGTGACTGAAGCCGGGTTGGTGGTTCTTTCAGAAAGAGAGTGGATAGTATGGCGACAACAACCGGAATCAGAGCAATCATCATTCCCGCCTCCGAAGCAGTGGTTTTGCTGATTCCAATAATTTCACAGACAAAGTAAATGACAGGCTGAAAAAGCGATAGAAACAATAACACTTTTATGTTTTTACCTCGAAAGCTCATTTTTAAAAGCCCTATCATTCGCAACAGAGTCATGAACAGAACGGCCACACCAAATCGAAAGGCTAACAGATGAAAAGGTTGAATAACCGTCAGCCCTTCCTTTGTAAACATAAACGATAAACCGAAAATAATCGAAAAACTTAGTCCTGCCAGATAAGGCAGCCATTGATGTCGCTGACTCACGTAATCGTCTCCTCTTCAGTCAATTCACATATCCACCCGCCATCATACCATAAAACATTGAGAATTGCATTCTGAGGTTGTTGAAAAAGTCTATGAAAATAGGCTTTTTTTCTTGCAATCAAAAAGGAGATTCGCCCCTTGATGTCGAATATAGATATAAGGGGTGATTCGAATGATGACAAAGAGAGACCATGTTCAG